>SKQC01000460.1 GCA_007119175.1 Myxococcales bacterium
AGGGCGACGACACAACGCTTACCTTCCCGTTTTGCAATGTCCTGCACCTCGACGATAACTCGACAATCGAGCGCTACTACGTATACGTCGACCAGTCCCCGCTATTTGAGACGTTATCCGACTAATTTGCAGCGGCGGCGAGTCCGAATCGCGGCCAGGCTGGCCGCGGGCCCCGGGGGCTAAATTCTTACCGCTATAGGGCGCCGATCACCGCCAGATATCTGAGGCCACATAGGGCGACTCACCGCGGGCGAAAAACTCGCCGTCCAGATATCGATACCCCTTATCCATGGCGGCGATGGCCTCCATATGCCCGGCGCCCAGCTCTACGTCCAATGCGGCCAGGTTCTGTTCGATATAGCTGGGCGTGACGGATTTCGGGATCACTACAGTGTCGCGGGCGATCGCCCAGGCGATAAGGACCTGCGCACATGTGGCGCCCACGTCGTCAGCGATGTCGGCAATGGTGGGATGCTCGAGCAGCGGCGGCTCATCATCACTGCGATTTTGCCGCCCCGACGAGCCGAGCGGCGAATAGGCGGTGAGGACAATCTCTTGCTCACCGCAAAACTCGAGTAGTTCGCGCTGCTGTAGATGCGGATGCGACTCCACCTGGTCGACCGCCGGCGTCTCGCCCACCGACGACAGGGCACGGATTCGCTCCGGCCCCATATTCGATACGCCGATCTGGCGGGTCAGCCCCTTTTCTTTGAGCTTATTTACGGCCTCCCAGGTCGCCTCCAGCGGCGCCTCTTCCAGGGTCAGCCAGTCGTCGGCCGCCTCGGGAAATCCGACTCCGTGCCGAAATGCTATCGGCCAGTGGATCAGATATAGATCGAGGTATTCGAGGCGCAGATCGGCGAGCGTCTCCTCGATGGCGGGCTGAACATGTTCTGGCAGATGGGAGTCGTTCCACAATTTAGAAGTAACCCACAGCTCCTCGCGCTCTATATCACCGGCATCGATGGCGTCGGCGATGGCCTTACCGACCTCGTTTTCATTGCCGTAAACAGCGGCGCAGTCTACGTGTCGGTAGCCAATCTCGAGAGCATATCGCACGGCGTCGTAGACTTCGCCGGGCTTCGCCAGCCATGTGCCGAGCCCGAAGGCCGGCATCGCTGTTCCATCGGCCAAAAGCAGGTGCGGCTGATCACTCATCTAAAACCTCAATCACATCCGGGAAAATTATCGACAAATTCCACTTTATAATCGCCGAAGTTATCGACGATCTCGACTTGATAGTCCGCAAAATTATCGACCCTCTCCCACTGGCCCGGCGAGTCGGCGAAGTTGTCGACCCACTCCACCTTGATATCGGCGAAATTATCGACCTCTTCGACCTGCACGTCGCCGAAATTATCGACGATCTCGATCTTGCCGTATAATTCGCATTTTCCAGGTGTCCCCGAGGCATGAGCCTTCTGGCAGGCCTCGAGTTCCAGGGCGAATTGCTCCTGCTTGGTCAGCGGATCGGTCTCACTGACCACGACCGGGTAAATCCCGGCGGTCAATAAAGCGGCGGCCACAGCGGCAATCAGATATTTCATTTATCACTCCAGATAGAGGAAGCTGACAATCGGTGGGGCAAGCAAAGCACTTCTAGAGTCGGGAGGCAAGGTGTGTGGATTTATGCGCCGCGCGGATGGCTCTTTGCCGCCACCTCGCGGATCCCCTCATTGGCCGACAATGCCGCGTCTAAAGCGGCTTCGACATCGGCCAGGGTCTCGAGCCCGGAGAGTCTTCGGCGAAGCGCCTTTTCGCCGGGCGTGCCGCGAAAATACCACAATAGGTGTTTTCGAATCTCCCGGCTGGTGCGCTCGACGCCGAAGCTGTCCACGTATAACTCGATATGCCGCATCACCGTGGCCCGGCGCTTCTCCGGCGTCGGCCGCGGGGGAATCGGCTCACCGCGAAGGTCGGCGGCAATCTCGCGAAATACCCAGGGATTGCCCAGGGCTCCGCGGGCGACCATCACGCCGGCGCAGCCCGTGGTGTGGAACATCCGTCGGGCGCTCTGCCAGTCGCAGATATCGCCGTTGCCGATCACCGGCATTCCCACCGATCGCACAAGCTCGGCGATGACGGCCAGATCGACGTGGCCATCGTAGCCCTCGCAGCGAGTACGGCCGTGGATTGTCAGCGCCGCCGCCCCGCCCTCCTCCATAGCACAGGCGACGTCGATCACGTCGGTTTTCTCCCAGCCGGCGCGCGTCTTTCCCGTGACCGGCACGTCGACGGCCTCACTCATGGCACAAAATATATCGCGCACCCGCTCCGGCTGGCGAAGCAGCGCTGCCCCGTGGCCACTGGAGACCACCTTGCGCATGGGACAGCCCATATTGACATCCACCAGGTCGGCGCCCATCGACTCTGCGACCTTTGCCGCCTCGGCCATTGTCTCCGGGTCTTTTCCGTAGATCTGAACGCCCACCGGTGCCTCGTCGGGCTGCAGATCGACCATGGCCATCGATCGCTCCGATCGATGCACCAATCCTTTGTCGCTGACCATCTCGGTGACCACCAATCCGGCGCCCAGCTCCCGGCAGATCTTGCGAAAAGGAGGATTAGTCACGGCCGCCATAGGCGACAGAATCACCGGTGGATCGAGGACGCATCGTGGTCCCAGCTCCAGCGGTGTCCAGTCGACAGGGCCCGGGATTTGCCCTCCCCATTTGGGAGGAGTCAATTTTTCAAATGGTATGCCCATAATCTCTTAGACTCTCTCGAACAATTTATGCTCAGCGAGCGACACTGTAGCTTTCGCGGGCCGGGAAATCGACTGTCCCCTTATCCAACACGATCACTCGACGTGCGCGACGCGAACGGTTATCATCACCTGCGATGAGACCAAATTCCGCACTTTATAGCCAGATCCCAACCGAGTTTTCGGCGATGCAAAAGACTTTTCTGACCACGTTATTTCTCTCCATTCTGGCCGGCCTGATCTGCGCGATGCCGGTCTACGCCGACGATACGCGTGCTCAGCTCCAGGAGCTATCGACAAAGGGTACGGAGGCATTCAACGACGAGGACTTCGAGGCCGCCGTCGGGTACTTCGAGGAGGCTTACGAACTGCGTCAGATTCCCGATTTACTCTTTAATATCGGGCGCTGCTATGAGCAGCTCGGTGAGTGGTCGCAGGCCATCGAAAATTTCGAGCGCTATGTTCGGGCGCCCGACACGGATGACGAGATTCGCGACCACACGATGGACCGAATCCAGTCCCTTCGCGATTTTGAGCGCGGCGAGGAACGAGCCGCCCAGGAGGCCGACGAAGTCCGGCGCACAGCCCGCCATACGATTCGCGACATGACGACGATCGAAGTCGAAGAACCCAGCAACTTCAAGGGCTTCGCCACCCTCGGCACGGGCGGCGGACTTTTGTTGGGAGGGCTTTTGTTTGGAATGATGGCCAGTAGCAACGCCGACGATATCGGCGACACCTCCATGCACTACGATGAACGTCTGTCCGCCCAGAGCTCAGCACGTACCCAGGGACGGGTGGCCGATATCTTCTTTTTGACCGGCACGGCAGCGACGATGCTGGGCGCCTACTTTTTGTTTTTCTCCGGTGACTCCGACGCCGGCTCCGCCGGCCGTTCGGGCTCCGACCGCCTGATGCCGTGGGTGCGAAGCGACGGTGCCGGCGTCGGCCTTTCTCTCGACTTTTGATACCCAAATGAGCCAATCACGTGAAAATCGACGACAACTCTACGAACAGCTCGTCGGACAAACTGTAGCCGACCGCTACGAGATTGTGAGCCTGATGGGCTTTGGGGGAATGGGAGCCGTCTACGAGGCTGTCCAGCGCAATATGAATCGCCGGATTGCATTGAAATATATCCCGTCTCACGATCCGGTGACGGCCGCCCGCTTTGAACGCGAAGCGCTGACTGTCAGCCAGTTACGCCATCCCAATACGGTGACGGTCTTCGACTACGGGCAGACCGACGATGGATTTTTATTTTTGTCCATGGAGCTGCTCTCAGGCCGCACGCTGACGGAGTTGATCAAAAACGAAAGCCCCCTGCCGCCGGACCGCGTCGTTCACATCGCCTCGCAGATCTGTCGCTCACTGGCAGAAGCCCATGAGATGGGCATCGTCCATCGCGACGTCAAACCGGACAACGTCATCCTCATCGAGGTCGACGGCGATCCGGACGTCACGAAAGTTCTCGACTTCGGGATCGCCAAGGCCGTGGAACGAGAGGATGAAGAAACGCTGACCGGCGATGGCCGAATCGTGGGCACCCCGAGGTATATGTCGCCGGAGCAGATTCTCTCCGAGGATATCGACCACCGAAGTGATATCTACAGCCTGGGGTGCATCATCTTCGAGATGCTGTGCGGGGCGCCTCCATTTAAAGGCGGAAGCACGACAGCGCTGATGATCAGCCATGCTCAGGACCCGCCACCGCCATTTGCCCAGCGCCTCGCCGATGCCGACCTCGACGCCATCCCTCACGGCCTGGAGCAGGTGGTGCGCCGGGCCATGGCCAAAAGCCCCTGGGAGCGACCACAAGATACGGACGAACTCCGCGAGGATCTCGAGGAGGCGCTGCGCGCCCATCATGCCGGCCGTGCGCCGGCGATCTCCAGTCCCGCCAGATCACCGGCCGCCGAGGCTCCCTCGCTGAGTCAGCCGAAGTCGGTTGACGACCTGGCGTCGTCGCCAGATTCATCGGAGTCCTCGCGTTCAGCGCAAATGCTCATCGTCGGTGGGCTCGCCACGGGAGCCGCCGTCGCCCTGGTTGTGGTGGGGGTCATGGTATTAACGGGCGATGATGAGCCAGAAGAGGATGCTCTAGAGGGTGTTGTCGAAGAAGCTGAACAGGCGCCGGC
The DNA here is from genome assembly GCA_007119175.1 of Myxococcales bacterium. GTDB lineage: Bacteria > Myxococcota_A > Bradymonadia > Bradymonadales > Bradymonadaceae > SLJM01. Next base: position 4,843 of record SKQC01000460.1, read on the forward strand.
CGACGCCATACCGCCGAGCCAGCGCGAGGACGACGAAGCGGAGGATCCCCTTCAGCCGACGGTGGTCTCCGTCACCGATACGGTGCGGGTGCGGATTGACAGCAGTCCCAGTGGTGCCGATATCGTAGAAGATGGCGAACTTATTGGCGAAACGCCATTTAATCTCTCCGTGTCTCCCGAAGAGGGAGTCCTGGAGTACCAATTGACTCGCCGCGGCTACCGAAATAAGGACGTCTCCGTCGAACTCGACAACGATGCCGGAGAGACAAAGGAGCTGGCCTTCGACCTCGAGCGCCGACCCCGGCGACCGGTCGCCCAACCCGCTCCTGCACCTGTCGAGGAAGAAGACGACGAACCGGCAATTCAACTGTTGCTGGACTGACTTTCGTTCTTGTCGGGAAACAAAATAGGGCCCTCCTACTGTTCGCGGTCCGTCCGCCATCCCCCCTCACCACCGTGAGAGTATACGAACTTCTGTGAGAACCTCTCCTCGAAAAACGGCAATCATTGGTCCCCTGTTGGTCCTGCTCGCCGTAATCACCGGCTGCGCCACCGATCAAGAAGCGCGCCAATATATCGAGCCGGGGACCACCGATCTGGTGGTACGCCAATTGAACTTCGAGGGAATCAATAATGTCTCCGAGCGGGAGTTACGCCGAGGCCTGGCCACTGTGGAGTCGCCGGCACGAGTGAGGGTGCGCATCTCGCGCTTTCCACTGCTCGGCGCCGAAGCGGAGTATTTCAATCGCTTTGCCTGGCGGCAGGACAGACAGCGAATCATCGCCTTTTATCGCCAACGGGGTTATTTTCACGCCGCCATCGTCTCTGAGTCAGTGATCGAAGATCCAGAAGAGCAGACGGTGCGCATTCGCGTGACCATCGACGAGGGCGATCCCACCCTGGTCGACCAGATCGACATCCAGGGCCTCGGCGACGACCCGGGACTCGACCCGGATTCGCTACTCAGGGGACTGCCGTTGACGGAAGGACAAATTTTTACCCAGGCCGATTATCGACGAACGCGAAACGCCCTGGAGGGTCGCTTCCACCAGGCGGGCTATGCCTACGCCGACATCACCGGGCAGGTCTATGTCGATCTCGATGAGAAAACGGCAAGGGTCCAATTTTATGCCGATCCCGGTCCGCGCTCGCGCATCGGCGAGGTCCACGTCTTTGGTCTCGACGAAATCAATGAGCGCGCCGTCCGTCAGGCCATTCCCCTTCGACACGGCGAGGACTACTCGCCGAGCGCCCTTCAGCGCACTCAGGAGGACCTCTACGATCTGGGTGTCTTCGGGATGGTGACCGTCCTGCCGGCCCACGAGGCCCGGGATCGCCTCGGCGACGACCCCGACGATCAGGAGCGAATGGACGATATACTCGACGATCACGACATCCCCGACGAGCCGGGCAGTCCCACCGGGGCGTCGGCCAATATCCCGGTTCATACCACCGGCGGCGATTCGGCGGCCTCGGGCATATCCAATGTTTTAGAGGGGGCCCAGCGCCAGGCGGAGGCGCGAAGCCGGCTGGACCCGGAAGTACCGATCGTTATCCGCGTTCAGGAGGCCACCGGATATAACGTGCGCATCGGCGCCGGAGTGGCCGTGGAGGGAACTCGCCAGGACGTACGCGGTTTGCTCAACTGGTCGAGCCGCAACTTTCTGGGCGGCCTTCGCCGCCTGGAGCATTTCAACGCCGTCGGTTACGCCTGGAGCCCCGGGCTTATCGACCCGCGAACATTGCAAAACCGCGGCGTCATCCTGTCCAGCGAGCTCCGCTTTCAACAACCCCAATTCATTGAGCCTCGCACCAACCTTCGCATGCGCGGCCGAGTCACCCGCGATGTCCGCGAAGGATTCTCGGTGTGGAACCCCTCGATCCGCCTCAGCGTCGACCGGGCATTTCGGCGTCACTTCATCGTCGATCTATCCTATAACCTGGCCTATTTTTATTATTTCAATATCCAGGAAGGACTCGACGGGCTTGCGGCCACCGAATTGGGTCTCGACTTTCAGGACGAATTTCTCCTCGAATATTTCGAGCAGACCCTGGCCTTCGATCGCCGCGACGATGTCCTCGACCCGCGCAGCGGATTTCTCGTCGATCTCACCGTTCAGCAGGCCGGGCGTTATCTGGCGGGAGGGGAATTCGATTTTATCAAGCCCATCCTCTCCGCTGAGACCTATTATAGTCCGAGCGAGCCATTAGTGCTCGCCCTGCGGAGCCGAGTGGGCACGGTTTACGACGTGCGCCGCGACACGGGGATTCCCGTGCAGAGCCGGCTGTATAGCGGCGGCATCGACGGGATGCGCAGCTTCGGACGTCAGCGCCTCTCACTTTATACTCCCGATGGCGAGGACGCGGTTCCCGTCGGCGGTCTGACCCAATTCGAAGCATCGATTGAACCCCGGTTTCGCCTCGTATCGAATCTCGCCGATATCGGCGATCTGTGGGGAGCTGTATTTTTAGACTCAGCCACCGTGCTAGGCGGCCAATTTTTGATGGATACGGAGGCCAACGTCCACGGAGTGGTCGATATCCAGGACCTCCAGACTTCTCTGCTCCATGGCCTCGGTGCCGGCCTGTGGTGGAATACTCCGGTGGGTCCGGTGCGCCTCGACTTCGCGCTGACCCTCTCCGATACCACCCGGGATCTGCGATTTCGACGCTGTGTCGACCCCGAGACCTACGGCACCGAAAATTGTGTCTTCGTCCCTCTCGAGGATGACGAAATCCAGCAGCGAATCCTGGGCTATGGTGTCTACCTGAGCATCGGACACTCCTTTTGAACGACACCTTCAATCCAGAGCGACGCCTGGATGCTGCACAGATAAAAAAGCGCCGGCCCTTTTAAAAAAGGAGCCGGCGCTTTTTCTTTCTACCCCTCAATCGCTCAGGGCAAAATAGTGATCTGCTGTGGATCGACGTCCTGCTCGGAGATGCCACATCCCTCCCAGGGAACGAGGGCAAATAA
>SKQC01000102.1 GCA_007119175.1 Myxococcales bacterium
CGAGCAACTCGGCACCGCGCACACCCGTTCCCTGGTCGATATGCCGGGCTATCTCCTCGAGATGAGGGCGCTTGATACGCTCGCCGCTGCCCAATTCGATCAATAACACGGCACCCCCATCACCTGTGGTTTCAATGCCGATATCGGCGTTGCCGAGGATCGAAAGGACACCACTGAATTCAGCGATGGCGCCGTCGATCTCCGATCGCGCAACCGGGCAGCGATCGAGCTCCACGATCCGTCGGCTTCCAGCTTCGTAAAATCCGCTCTGAATCGAATCATCGACCCGGCGCTGATGCAGGGTCACTCGGCTGCGATAATCCCACACCGACGGTGCGGCAACGACCTCGGGGCGAGGCAAATCGAGTCCACTGATACGCTCGATGGCCTCGCGGGCCGCATCGGCTTTCCATTTAATTTCGCTCTCGTAGTCTACGCCCCAGTACTGGCAGCCGCCGCAGCCGCGCTCAAATGCCTCGCATTCCACGGAAGTACGGGCCTGCGAGGATTCGCGGCGGGCGCTGACACGACCTCGCGCCCACCGCTTTTTGTCGGTCTCAAGCTCGACGTCGACCACATCACCGGGTACGGCTCCTCTTACAAAGACGACGCGACCGTCGGAGAGATGACCGAGACCGTCCCCCCCCTGGGCGAGTTTCTCGATCTCGATTTTTTCTGCCACGTTTTCAGCCAATTTAATCTCCGTAAAAAAGACGCCGGCCGAATCGGTGGCCCGTGATAATGTCAATGACGCCTACTCAGTCTCAGTGGATTCGCAATCGCCGGTCCACTCGCCGTGACCCAGCGACGGGCACATATCCGAACAGTGGGATTCCGGTTCACCACAGCTTCCCATGACACAAATTCGCGAGTTGCCACCGGTTTCGCCATCCTCACAAAAGCACAGAATCGGCGGGCAATCATCGGAATCATCGCAGGAACGATCCGTTGCAGCGGCCTCCATACAACTATCAGTGACCTCTACGCCGCTTCCGTTGCCGTTTCCGTTTCCGTTTCCGTTATCGTCATCGTCACCGCACCCGGCGAATAAAAATAATGCCATCGCCAATACGGCAAATTTTGCTATCCATCGCATCTTCAAACTCCTTGAATACAGATAAGAGAGGACAATTTCCTCCCGACCTTCAATAGACGAATGCGCAGCCTAATAGAAAAACCGGCCCTTTGAAAAGCACGCTCGAACCTCGAGTGATGTCAGGGGGCTTCGCTATCTGGTGGGGCAGCATTGCCGTCGACAGAGAGCTCCACGATATCGCGGTTACCCCGGTCGTCGACGGCGGCGATTGTCCAATTGCCGGGTTCTGGAACCCAGTACACCGCCTCGTCGGGGTCCTCCGAGGCGAGGTGTCGACCGTCGACGTACCAGTGGACCTCGGAACCGGTCGAAGAATATGCCTCAAGGCGCACCATTTGCCGATCGGCAGGACGGGTCGTCTCCAGGACCACCGTGGACTCCTCACGCGGAGAGGTGATGGAGAGAGTGGCGTCGTCTTCGGAACGACAATCGGGGTGAATTGGCGGCATACTTCCGGCGCGGCGGCCACGAGCGCGCTCGAAGCTGGCGACGGCCGAGGGAAGGCGCTCGACGATGCGCTTTTCGATGTCGTCGACGCCGTCGGGCCGACATCCATCGGGCAAGCGCCTGCCGGAGTCGACGTCAATATCGATCTGGACGTGAATATCGCATCTCTCGGGAGCCGCGCTTCTGGCCGGTGCCTCCACGGTCGTCGTATTTTCACAATAGGAGCCCGGACGGCGTCCAGAGCGCGAACAGACCTCGATTTCGGCGAGTTCGTCGACGGGCTTCGTCGCCCGCAGCGGCACCGGACCGTCGATGGCCTCGACAATCTCGAAAAACAGCGGTGCGGCGACGTAGGCGCCGACCAGCTCGGGATGGCGCTTAAAATCCAGATCACCGGCCCAGACGGCGACCGTATAATTTTCGCCAAATCCGGCGGTCCAGGCGTCGTGATAGGCATAGCTTGTGCCCGTTTTCCAGACGATTCCCTCGTCGCGTGCGCGGCGGGATCCAACGTCGACCCACGGGCGGGGCCTGCGCATAAGTGCCCGCTTCGTCAACCAGGAGGCCGCCGGCGAGATCGCCTGTGCGTCGCCGCTCACATCACCACCCGTTTTGGCCGAGACTCCCAGAAAGTGATGGATCAACTCACCTCCGGCGATGGCCTGTTCGTTGAGCGTTACACCGTCCCCGGAGTCCACGTCGTAGATCGCCGGCGGCAGCGTACGGCCGCCCCGGGCAAACCCGGCGTATAATGACGCCACCTCGAGCGTCGAAGCGGGCATGCCGCCGACGACGAGTTCCAGGCCGCCGTCTCCCGCCCGACGAACCGGCCCCTCTAATTCAAAGCGAAACATTGCCTGCACAAACTCATCGACGCCTAATTTCTCGATAAGCCGCACAAACGGAATATTCAGCGACAGCGCCAGAGCTCGCTCGGCCTCAACGAGGCCCCGATATTGGCGATCGAAATTCTCGGGCCGATAATCACCGCGTACCATGGGCACGTCGGCGAGCATATGCGACGGAGCGAGAACGCCCTCGTCGAGCGCCGCGGCGTAGACCACCGGCTTGAGCAGCGAGCCGGTGGAGCGCGGCGAGGCGAAGGCCGGCAGATGACTGCCAGCCGTGTGAGCGTCAAATGTGAGATTTCCCACGATCGCGCGAATCTCGCCGGTCTCAGATTCCATCACCACCACCGCCGCGTGGGGAGCGCCGGTGGCCTGCAAGCGGGCGCGATGCTCGCCGACAATCTCAGTGACTCGCTGCTGGGTGCTCCTCTCAAGCGTGGTCTCAATGCGCACTGCCGGCTGTGCGCGCCCCGTTTCCTGGCGCTCAAAAGCCTGTGGGCGATGGGTTTTCAGCCAGCGAATGACGTGGGGAATCTCGCGCGGGGGACCGGCGATCTCGACGGGCACTTCGGTCTCATCGAGCATTGCCTGCAGCTCATCTGGCCTGGCGGCCATGGGAATCGCGCCCTCCCCGGCGAGCCGAATGGCGATCTGGTCGCGTGACTGGCGCAGATTTTCGCGGTTTCGCTCCGATGGTCCACGGGCCCCGGGATTTTGCGGAATCGCAAGTAAGGTCGCGATTTCGGCAGCGCTCAATCCCGACGGAGACCGACCCCAGAAGGACAGAGTTGCCACCTCGATCCCCTCGAAATTGCCTCCGTAGGGAACGAAGCGAAGATAGGCCTCTAAGATCTCCTCTTTCGACAGATGCCGCTCAAGCTGCAACGCCCGCAATGCCTCCACTGATTTGGAGCGCAATGTTCGCGGTCGGGGCTCCAAAAGACGGACCAATTGCATGGTGATCGTCGACGCCCCGGAGACCGCAGATCCGGCCCGTATATTCTCAAAAAAGGCCCGGCAGATGGCGATGGGATCGACGCCGGGATGGCGATAAAAGCGCTTGTCCTCGAGCGCCAAAAGCGCTTCGACATAAGCCGGATCGACATCGTCGAGACTGGTGGGAAACCGCCATCGCTCATCGTCTGACAACAGGGCATGGGCCGGACGCCCGTCGTGATAGGTGGCGACGACGGAATCGCCGTAATCCAGCCGCTCCGGAAGCGGAATCACGTGGGCCGCCACCAGGGCACCGACACCGCCCAGCGCGACCAGTGCGCCGAGCGCAATGACCAGTCGCCATCGCAACAATCTGCGAAACCATTCCCCGCACCTTCCGAGGAGCGATAAGAATTTCACGGCCTGATAACCCGGACCTGGTCGCCGGCGATTCGAGCCCAGCGGTGTTTCTGATACATCGACGTCAACTCCGCCGGCGGCGTATCGAAGGTCCCCGCAGTAGTCGCCCGCATACTGTAGACAAAGCGCACCGTCTGGTCTTCGCGGATCGACCCGAAGGCCTCGATTCGGTCGTCGCGCACGTCGAAATGGTCGACGCTCCACTCATCGGAGCTATCAAACCAGTCGGGGCGCACATCGCCATCGGGACGCGGGTCCTCGACTTCAAACCCGCCGGGCAAACGATCGACGAGGGCGAGGTTCTGCATCGTCGTCTCCTCGCTGTGGCTCGCCTGCAACTCCACATATACCAGATCGCCGACCTCTACTCGCTGAAGCGAAACGGGGTTGCCGTCGACGTCGCGGACCCGACGCTGCAACCGGAGCCCTTCGCTTCCAAATTCTGGCTGAGCCTGAGAATGCACACCCTCAGTGCGGCGAAATACCGACACAGGACCCTCGGGATCTTCGTCAAACACAAGCCTTACTTCGGGGTATTCGGAGGCCCGATGCAGCCGCCACGAACGAGAGCCGTCGTCGCCAACGACCTCCGGCTCCACAGTCGATCCGGCCGCCACAAGACGGGCATCGGGAATGCTGCCACTCCGCTCTTCGGCCCACCTGCCGAGGGCGGCGATGGACCATCCCAATTCGTGGAGATTCAACTCGCCGACCTCGGCATCGACGAGGCGATCGGCGACGCGTTCGACGAGATCTTCGAGCAACTCGTGATCGGCACCGAAGACCTCGATGGCCACCTCCAAGATCAGTCCTTCATGGCGGGCGGGAGTGTAGTGATCGCCAAAAAACCGGAAAGTGCTCTCGTCGAATTCCGGCTCACGTATCAACGCCCGCAGATCATCTCCAACCGTCTCGTCGCCGGCCAGGTGAAGCGCAGCGGTCGCCAGTAGCGCTCGCTCATGGTCACGACCCGACGGGTCATCGGGCAACTCGCTTAAAAGCGCCCGGGCGGCCCGTCGATTCGGGCGGCCCTGCCTGGCCAGGACCCAGACCGCGAGATCGAGATCTTCGACCCCGTAGCGGCGCTGAACACGGCGATCGAGCCAGTCGAGGCCGTCTCGAAGAACCCACGCCGGTACGTCATGGCCGGCCTCGTCGGCCGTGGTCAGCATATCGAGGACGTAGGCCTGTCCCCAGGGGCCGACGGTGGCGCTCCCACCAGCCCAGTAGGCAAATTGCCCGGACGAGCGCTGCAGCCGCTCCACACCGCGGATTCCCCGTCTGATACGCCAATCTGCACCCCTTGTACTGGCCTCCGGATCGGCGGCCTTCAAAAGTCTGTCGAGGTAGGCGACGGGTCGAATTCTGGCCACCGTATTGTAGAGATTGGTCCCCAGACGAAGCAGCGGATAGCGAAGCACGTGTTCGAGATGCACAAATGCCGGAGCCCGTGGGATGGACGTCACCCATAACTCGGTGGTCTCACTTGTGGGAAGCCACCCGTCGAGCTCTGAAAGCACATCGAATTCGCGGCTGTCCACGGAGTGATGCTCAAACTCCACTTCCGTCGGCCCGTCGGGATAAATCGGGACTCTCGCCGTATGGCGCGAATTTTCACCATTTCCGGACGCCTCGAATAAAAGCTGTGGTGCACCGGCACGGCCGACCACCTCGACTTCAAAGTTGACCTGGCCGCGCTGGTCAGGGGCGAGCTGGAGTGAGCCCGTATCGTCACCGACAATTTCCAACTCCGCGGTGTCGTCTTCCATCAAGCTCATATCCGGCAAGGTCACGGCGCGAAGGTCGACGTCCACCGTAGTCTCGGTGGTATTCGTCACCGACAGCGGTACCTGAAAGCGATCGCCGTGAGTCGCAAACCGCGGCGCCGTCGCCTGCAATGCCAGGGGATCGCGAATCACCGTATGGTCTGTGGCTTCGCCGAGCCGCGCCCCGTCGACGACAACTGCCGAGATCTCGAGTTCACCGCGAAAATCGGGGATATCAAAGTCGACAGTGGCCCGTCCTTCGTCGTCGAGGTCGACAAGTCCAGACCACATCGCCGTCGGATCGACGGGCATTATCGCCGGCGGCGCCGGAGCCGGTGGTGCATACGCCCCACCCCCGAATCGCTGCGGCGAGACATCGGCGTACCAGCCGACCGTATCGAAGGTCTCCACACCAAGCGCCCGTATGCTGAACAACTGCTCCAGTGGATCCTCGAATTCATGGCTCGCCATCGTCAGGATGCCGCGGTCGACGGCGGCGACGGCGACCCTCGCATCGGGGCCGGCCGTCTCACTGGTGACCTCCACGCTCAACGTGTCGCCGGGCTCCAGCTCCTCGGGCACGTTCAAGTCGACGTCGGCTCTCCAGCGGTCTCGGGCGACATTGACGCGCGAGACGCCAAATGCCCGGTCCAGCCCCTCAGGAGCGTCATCACCGGCCGGCACATACAGCGCCGAGACATAGATATTGGGATCAAAATACTCCACTTCGACCTCCCAGCTATTTTCTCCGGCCTCCACATCGAGCCACTCCCAGGAGTCAACGCGGGCCGTCTCCACGGCCACCAACGCCCGGCCGTCGGCAGGGGCGTCGAAGGAAAACTCAGCCGTTTCACCGACGGTGATCTCGTCCGGTCCGCCAATATCGAGATGGGCCGGATCGTCGGGCCGCGGGTCCGTATCGCGCTGTCCCCACCCCCAGAATCGCCGCGGGGAGGCGACCTCCAGCTCGGAGACGGCTCCCTGAGCCTGGGCGCGAAAATAAAGGCCGACAGACGTTCCACGCGGCTCTGCCCGCATCGAAAAACGACCGTCGGCCACATCGACCTGTCGGCGTTCATCGACGCTCTCGTGGCGCTCACGCTCCCACTGAGTTCGGCCCTGGCGATAAATTCGCGTCGAGCTGTAGCGGATGGCGCCGAGTTCGAGATCGACGCTGTCGACGCCGTCGGCAACGCGCCCGTCGGAGCCGACGACGATGCCTTCGAGTCGGGCACCGTCGCTTGCATCGACCCGATCGTCGGGCGAACGCAGTCCGACTAACCTGTCGCCGGGCAGCAACGTCGTCTGCTCCTCGGCGCGTGAGGCCCGTCCGCTGCCGGCCTCAAAGACGGCGACCTCCACGTCGACACCGTAGATCGCCCGATCGTCGAAGTCAGAAGGCTCGCAGCGAAACTCAGCGAGCCCATTGGCATCGAGCCGCCCGTCGGTGCGCGCCGTCGTCGATTCGATCTTGTCCGAAAACGGCCCAAAATCGTATTCCGGCCACCGATCCTGAAACGGCTGTGCCGCCTCGAAGCGGCACTCCACCTCGAATTCAGCGTCGGCGGCCGGCGTACCGAAGAAATACTCTGCCTCGATATCGCCGCCGAATCCTCCGCCGTCATAGACGATGATATCGTCGACATCGACATCGACATCGATTCGCTCCGGCACGAATTCCTCGACCGAGATTTGTTGGCTGACGAGCTCCTCGTCTCCCGAAAATATCTCGACGCTCCAGCTCCCGGTGGAGGCCATCTCGGGAATCTCATAGGTGAATTCGAAGGCACCCACCTCGTCGGTCTGGGCCACTGTACTAAAGACCTCCTGGCGCCGGGCATCAGTGAGTTCGATGCCCACGGGCAGTCCCGCCTCCGCGCGGTATTGATCACCGCGAATAAATCCGGCAAATTTCATCTCCTCGCCGGGCCGATATAGCGTCCGCTCCCCGCTCAGAGCGCCCCGATAGGGTGGATCATCGCCATAATCTCGTCCGCCGATCGAACCCTCGACGACCTCCGTTTTCGTATCCTCCCAGTCGACATAGGCCAACTCGTCGACGCCCTCGGCGACGACGGCAAAAGGCGGCTCATTTTCCAGATCGCCCCAATTTCCGCTCAACGCGCAATGGCCGCCGCCGTCAGTTGCGCATTCCGCCAACACGCGTCCGTTCTGGCGCACCAATTCTAGATTCACATCGGCGATCGGCTGTGCGGAGTCGGCATCGATCGTCCAAACCCAGACCTCATCAACCTCGGATTCGACGTGGCTGGCGCGCTTGGCGATTAATTGCAGATCGCTGACGATGAAGCGATGACTATCGTTGAGTCCTCCCTGAAATGGGGCCGAAACCTCGATCTGATAGGCGCCCGGTTGCGGCTCGCCGACGAGTTCCATCAGATCGATATAGGAGTGTTGAACCTCTTCGGGGCCCGGATCGAGCTCCAGGTATTTCTCGGCAATCGCAAAGGAAGCAGCTCCGCCCATCGCGTCGCCTCCGGAGAGCCAGAACGTAAAGTGATGCCCCGCTGCATGGCGAACCACGACCCGGGCCATCTCCACGTCTCGATGGCGAATTGGAACTCGCGCCCAATCGGAGCGCTCCAGATATCGTCCATCGGCATCGATGGCCAATTCCGGCGATGGCGCCCTCGGCTCCAGGAGCTCTTCGCGTCCCTCATAGAGTTCGGCAGAATGCTCGCCCCAATCGCCAGTGCGCAGAGCGAGACCGACCGGTCCGCGCACCCCGTCGAGGTCGAGTACCAGATCAAAGCCATGCTGATGGTCGACGACCGAGACGCCGGCGTCGACGTCGAGTTCGACGAGCTCCAGCGCTCGCTGAGAGTCGACGTCACAGCGGCGCGAGACATCACGAATACTGCTCCTGATTTCACGGTCCCAATAGCTGCGCCTGGTCTCGGCAACGGCCGGGTCGTGACACAAGACGCGCACCGTCGGACTTCCGCCGCGTTCATAGAGCCCGACTGCGCGAATCTCGAGGGTCTCCGTATCCGTGCCAACCTGGATCGACTCATCGACCTCATCCATCGGATCGCCCCCCAGTGTCGACGTCAATTGAGACCCGCCGCTGAGGTGAATTCCGTCGACGGCTCCTGCGAAGTCAATGGAGAGCGAGCGCAGGCGCACGTCGATGACGCGATCGTCGCGTTGGCTGTAGGCGACGCTTTCCAGCAAAGCGCCGTCCAGGGCCCACGAAAGTTGATCTTCTACGGCGGCGACATCGACGGGCGCCGAAAACCGCAGCTCGACGTGAGCAAATGCACCGACCGGCCTTGCTGCCGAGATATCGACCAACTCCAGCGGTGGCGTCTCAAATGTCGTTGCAGGTGACTCGTCGAATTCCACGAGCTCCACGTCTTCGTCTCCATCGTCGCTCTCACCGAATACAAATTCGATGACCTCAAACTCGACATCGTAGCTCTCTGCCGGCTTTAGCTCACCGTCGAATTCAATGCGGAAGACGGTGTGGTTGTCCGTTAGATTGGGCCGGTCGACATCGACTGTATTGCCGGCCTCATCAGTGATCGTGATCACCGTCCCCGGTCCGATCTGTGGATGGCCTCGACGCACGACGGAACGATCGACGACAGCCACCAACCCCGAAGGTACAGCCCCCGGCTTACCGACGGCCCGCATCGCCACATCCCAGCGCTCCGGATCGACGATACGCGCTTTGTCATCCGGGTCGAAATCATCGCGCACAGCACCAGCGATCTCCGGTTTGGGAATCTCCGCAGATCGGTCGCGCTCGGCCACCTCACCGGGCTCCGGCACATCGTCGACTTCGTCGCCGCAATCACAGGCCGATGTCCCGAGCACCAATACAAGAATGAAAACCGCTATGATTCGCTGGAAAACCCCATCCACTCTTTGAAACGGTACAAGCATCGCATTACCTCGACAGCGCCGCGTTCAATTGATGATCAGATCGGGCCGAGCCTAGTCGACGTTCGCGCTAACTTGCAAGACGAAGGAGGCAGCCAGGGCGGAAACAACTCCTCTGGCATTGTGCTGCCAATCCGTCGATAATTCTCTGAGGGACTTTTAGCCAAAGACACCAGACCTGGTCGGAGAGGGCGAGCGATGACTAAAAAAGTGAAATTTGCGGCGATAGCAATGGCCACCATCGGACTGTTATGGGTGGGCTGCACCGCGCCCACCGCAGAGGTCAGAAGTGCTGATCTGCGAAGTCTCACCCTGCAACAATTGGACGTGGGATTGACGCTGGATTTGAAAAACCCCAATGAATTTTCGATTCCCGTCGAGGCCATCGACTGGGGATTGTCATTATTTGACACATCCGTCGCCGACGGTCGGGCGCAGCCCGATGCCGAAATCGCCGCCAATAGCAGTACCGATGTGGACGTACCGATTTCGCTTCGTCTCTCGGATCTGTCACAGACCGCCAGCCGCGTCGCGAGTTCCTCGCTGATCCCCTGGGCAATCGGTGGCACCTGCCATTTTGACATTCCCACAGGAAGCGTCGCCGTCGACTTTAGCCGAGACGGCGAATGGGACAATCCATTGCGCTGACGATGGGGATCGTCGAGATATTAAAACGTGCGCTCCAGCGCTTCGCGAAGTTCTTCGGAGTCGTCCTCTTCATCTTCGCTTTCATCGGTCGGATGGTCGTGCAGAAATTCAAAATCGGGCTCCAATTCGCCATCCATCTCGTCGGGCTGCATTGCCTGCACCACGCCATGAGCCTCGAAGACCACCATCAGGGCGCGACTGGCACCGACGGCGACCACATTTCCCCCGTCGGCGGGCACCGAACTCGTCCCCACCTCTTCCCCGGCCTGCATCGGCAAGTCCGGTGAGACCACCAGATCCGTACCGACCCCCGTCGAATCATCGGGGTCGGAAAATAGTGCCCACATTAGCCCGCCAAAGACAAGAACAATGCCCAGCCCGCCGATCAGGGCCGCCGGAGGAATTCGCCCGCCCAGATCGAGCGCGGCTCGCGCCCATGGTTCCTCCATCTCGGGAGCGTCCTCATCGCCGGCCATCTGCCTGGTTTGCTTCCGTTCCCCACGCGATTTCGTCAGTAGATCCGACGGCGGAGCCGCCAGGGTTTCCATCTCCGTGATATCCCGTTTCGACGTATCGGTACCGTCATCTCCCGCCATCGACTTCGAACTCTGGACTTTCTCGTCCCCGGTCTCTCCGACGACGGTCGACGCCAGATTGTTGATCGGCGATTCCAACTCCCCGGTGATATCCGGCGCTTCGTTTATCCATCGCTGCAAACCGATGGGATCGATCTCCTGGGCGGGCACGGAGTCGAGCAATTCGTCGTCGAAACACTCCTCACAGATCCGACTCAGCGTCGTCGCCACTTCTTCCATCGACTCCGGTCTTTTCTCCGGCGCTTTCGCCAGCATGCGCACCAGAAAGTCATCCAACTCCTCGGGCACGCTTTCCAGCCCCGGAATCGACGACAGCGGACGTACCGGCTCATTGATATGCTTGACCGCATAGCCCATCTGCGTCGACGCATGAAACGGCAGATTTCCACTGATCAATTCATAGAGCATAATGCCGATGCCGTAGATATCTGCCGCGGCGCCGACGGGATTACCCTGCGCCTGCTCCGGACTCATATAGGCCGGCGTCCCCCACAGTGTTCCCGACTTCGTCATCGTCTCTTCGCGCTTGTGCTTGGCGATGCCGAAATCCAGCAATTTCGGAAATTCCTCGTTTCCGTCGACCTCCAGAAGATAGATATTCTCCGGTTTAAGATCGCGGTGAATCACATCCCGCAGATGAGCCTCGCCGAGCACACCGCATACAGGCGTGATAATATCGAAGACTTCCCGATAACTGACGAATCGATAGGCCAGACGGTCGGCCAAACTCTCTCCGGATAACAACTCCATGACCATATATACATGGCCCTCAGAGGTTTGACCGAAGTCAAAAAGCCGTACTGCATGGGGATGTTTGAGATTCGATATCACCCGCGCTTCGTACATAAAGCGTTTTCGAATCCCGTCGTCGCGGGCGAAATCGAGTTTCAATAATTTCAGCGCCACTTCCGTCTCAAAATCCAGGCGCTGAGCACTGTAAACGGTGCCCATTCCCCCTTCGCCGAGTTTTTTCAATATCTGAAACCGGCCATCGAAGACGGTTCCCAGCAACGGGTCTTCCTGATCTTCAAACCCGGTCTCAATAAGACGAGCCCCGTCGTCGGGACAGACATCCATGGCCGTTTTAAATGTTCGACCACACTGCCAGCAGGTCTTGTCCTTTTTTTCACCCGCCTCTGCTTGTGGATTGGAATCGGCCACGCCGTCGTCATACTCCGGTTGAGGAGCTTGTCTTGTTTAATTATGACTGAACACGTCCCCATTGTCCGCCACTATCCCCTGATCGCATGTCCGCGCGATCAACACCAGCTATTATCGAAAATCTTCACTTTAGTGCTCCCTCATCGAGCCAAGTCGCGAATCTCCGACAGGAAACAATCGACGAGCAAACAAACTTAACATTCACCAGCTCCGCCGTCATCCGCGACCACGGGCCGACAATATCAGCGGGCCCACAAACTCTGAATTGGCATTCGGTCGGGCCCGGTTGTCACATACCTGAAGGCACACTACATTGTGCTACTCTAATCGACCCGACCCGGTTCGAGTCACCTAGCGATGAATTTTTGTAGCCGCATCTACAACCCTACGCGTTCGTTCTGGCTACTTATCTGGGCCGTCATTTCCCTGGGCTATTTGCTGTGCATACCGTCGATTCTCAATGCGAGCGAGCCCCTTGCCGATGAAGCCACCGGCGATGAATGCCCTACGTATATTGCGCCAGACGACCGAGATAATCCGCAGACTCTGACCCTCCACGGTGTGGCCTGTTTTGAGGCCGGGCAATATGATTGGGCGCTGACTTATTATACCCGGGCATTTGCCTTAAGTGGTGATCAATTTCTCTTCGGCGGAATTGGCCGCTCCCTTCATGAACTCGGCCTCTACGCCCCGGCCATGAACGCCTATCACAAATTTCTCGACGGCGACGAAGTCCCCTCCGGTGCAGACCGGATTCGCAGCCGGGTTGCGCAACTCGAAGAAACAATTCAGGCCGAAGGAAGCGAGTTATCGCTGCACAGCGCTCCCTCCGATACCACGGTCTACGTCGTCCTCGGCAACGGTGAGCTATACGCGATTGGTTCGACACCGATGCAAATCGAACTTCGCGAGGGTGAATACGAATTTGTCTTCGACGACGAGCACTATCACCCGCGAGTGGTCAACGTCACAGCCAGCCCGGACGAGTCGAGCGAGGTCGACGGACGACTCGTCTCCGAATCATCGGGGCTCAGTGTCTCGGAGCACCGCCGGCGCCGCGCCGGTGTATGGACGGCAACCACCGGGCTCGGAATCGGCGCCGCCGGAGGGGCTCTTCTGGTGATGTCGGCCCACAATAATTCGACGGCCCGCTCCCTCGAAGAGGACGACTTTTCCGATCTGAGCGACTACGACGAGCGACGGCGAAGCCATCTCGACAGCGCCCACACTCAGCGCACCTGGGGGACCATCACCACCGCTGCAGGGGCCACCGTATTGCTGACCGGCATGCTGCTATATTTCTCCGGCTCTCCCTCCGGCCCGGCCGCCGATGACGACAATTCGCCGTATTCCAAAGACGCACAACGACTGCAACTCGAGCCCACCGTGGGGCTCAACAATCTCGGCTTTCGACTCCGTTTTTAAGCTCTCCCCAGCCACCACCGCCGGGAGTTTCAATGACCAGCCGGTCGCCGGCTTCGACGTCGACGACCTGCTTTGCTGCCAGATTTTCGTCTACTCCGTCGGCGCGAATAACCCGGTTTACACCGGGTTTCCCGGCATCACCCCCGGCCAATCCGTAGGGCCCCACGGCGCGGCGCTCCGTCATCACGGTAATTGTGGCCGGAGTGTCGAAAAAATAGCTGCGAATCACGCCGTCACCGCCGCGATAACGGCCGCTCCCCCCTGAACCCCGGCGCAATCCGTAGCGCTCGACGCGAAACGGATAGGCGTGCTCTAAAGCCTCCACCGGTGTGTTGAGCGTATTCGTCATATGGGTATGGACTGCCGAAGCCCCGTCGAATCCAGGTCCGGCACCGCTGCCGCCGGCGATGGTCTCGTAATAGGCGTAGGGCTGTCCTCCCCGGCGAACGTCATCGCCGCCGATGGTCAGATTATTCATGGTTCCACAGGATGCAGCGGGAATCCGCTCCGGCAACGCCTGGGCAAGCGCCCCGAAGACCACGTCCGTAATTCGCTGGCTGGTCTCCACATTTCCAATCGCCACCGGCGCCGGAGCTTCGGCGTCGACGACGGTACCCTTGTCGGTCAAAACCTCGATGCAGCGCATATACCCACCATTCGACGGCAGTTGACGATCGGCGAGACAGCGAAAGGCGTAGAGCGTCGCCGACACCGTCACCGCCCGGGGTACATTGACCGGCCCGGTGACCTGAGGAGCGCTATCTGAGAAATCGACGACAGCCCTTCCGCCCTCGATAGTGATATCGGCGTGAATGGCGATGGACTCCGTGCCAAATCCATCATCTTCCAATTGATCTTCGAAACTCCACGATCCATCGGGCATCTCCTCCAAGGTCGACGCCATAAATCGCTCACTGTGGTCCTGAAGAGCGGTCGCGGCGCTGAGCAAAGTATCTCCACGGCGTCGAAGCTCCTCGCTGAGCCGGTCGATGCCCCGTCGGTTGGCCGCAATCTGGGCCATCAGGTCTCCGCGCCGCTCCTCGGGCGTGCGGCTGGCATCGAGGATCTGCTCCTCTATCTCGGAATCCCACCTCCTGGGCGAAATGCGGATCCCCTCCTCATCGATCGACTTCGACAGGGGGAGACTGCCCGGCGTCTTTCCCCCGACGTCGGCGTGGTGAGCCCGGTTGGCCACATAAAAGATGGGCTTACCCTCGCCGTCACATACCGGCGATACGAAGGTAATATCCGGCAGATGAGTCCCTCCGGCGTAGGGGTCGTTTAAGACCACATGATCGCCGGAGCTCATCTCAACGGCCTGGCGAGCAGCAGCGACGCTCATGGGCGTTGAGCCCAGATGAACCGGGATATGAGCCGCCTGGGCCACCATCTCTGCTGAGGCATCAAAGATGGCACAGGAGAAGTCGCGGCGCTCTTTGATATTTGGCGAAAACGACGAGCGCATCAAAACCACTCCCATCTCCTCGGCAATCGAGGCGAAGAGATGGCGAAAGACCTCCAATTCAATGGGATTCATGACGTCCCCTGATTTTGAATCAAAAGATGGCCACTTTCGACGGTCGCGCTCCACCCGTCGAGGACAATTGATGTCCCGCTATACTCAGTGATCACCGCCGGCCCGGGTACCTCAGCGCCCTCGCTAAGAGCAGCTCGAGCGATGACTTCCACCGGTGTCGGTCCGGCGCCGAGGTCTATCGTCATCATCTCACCCTCGATTTCGCCATCAGACACGTGTTCGGTCGCTTTCGCGCCAGACCAACCGGCCCCACTGCGCCGCGCCTCAAGGCGCAGGTCGACTAACTCGATGGGACGTCCCTCGGCAATATATCCGTAGAGGCGATCGTGTTCGCGCTCGAAGGCCGGGCTCGGATCTGTCCAGGCCGTCTTGTCGGCGCCCCAGTCCACATCGACGGAGATGGCATAACTCTGTCCCTGGTAACGAAGCGACACCGTCCAGTTAAGCTCCGGTTCAGGCTCTCCCATCTCTCGGCAGGCCCGCTCCTCGGCTGGCCTCATCACCTCGCGCACCTCCTGCTGACCCGGACTATCGAGACACTCCCGGACAGGCCGCAGCACAGTACGCGAGTACAACCGCCGTGGATCTGAGCGAAGCATCCCCACCGCCGACAACAGACCGGGAAAGCTCGGCACGACCACCGTCGACATCTCGAGCGCCTGCGCCAGGCGACAGGCGTGCAATCCTCCTGCTCCGCCGAAGGCCACCAACGCATAGCCCCGAGGATCATGACCGCGCTCCAACGATATCACTTTGATCGCCCGCGCCATCGCCGCATCGGCCACATCCAGAATACCACGGGCCGTCTCCGGTCGACTCGTCCCCAATTTCTCGCCTAATTTATCGACGGCTGCCCCGGCGGCCTCAACGTCGAGTTTCATCCGGCCGCCCAGGAATTGCTCCGGTCGAAGACTCCCTAAGACCACGTGGGCGTCGGTCACCGTCGGCTGCGATCCTCCGCGCCCATAGGCCGCCGGCCCCGGATCAGCGCCGGCGCTTCGCGGCCCCACCCGAAGCGCCCCACCGGCGTCGACATACGCTATCGAGCCCCCGCCGGCCCCAACAGTATAAATGTCGATGACCGGCACCTGCAGCGGCATCCCACCGATCTGCCCCTCATCGGTCAACGTCGCTTCCCCGTCAGCAAGACTGACATCGGTCGACGTGCCGCCCATATCGAAGGAAATGACCTGTTCGACACTCAGGCTCTTCGCCGTCTCCACCGCCCCCACAACACCTCCGGCCGGCCCGGACAATACGGTGTGGACCGGCAGACGAGCAGCGTGACCGGCATCGGCCCTGCCTCCGTGTGACTGCAAGACCTCGAGGCGATCGACGTCCTTTAGCCTCTCCCCAAGTCGCTGAAGATAACGCCCCATCACCGGGCCCACATAGCCATTGACCGTCGTCGTCGACGCCCGTTCATACTCCCGAAACGTGGCCGTCACCTCGGTTGAAGCAGTGACATGCCAGTCTCTGCCACTGGACCGAAACGCCGCCGCGAGCCGCTCCTCGTGTTCTCGGTTGGCATACGAGTGCAACAGGCAGATCACGACGGCGTCGGGATCCACAGCCGCCACTTCACCCACCACCTGCTCGACGGCTTCATCGCTTAGCGCCTCAATGACCTCGCCCTCGGCATCGAGTCGCTCACGAACGCCAAAACAAACCCCTTCGTCGACCAATGCGGAGGGCAATTCGATATTTAAGGCGTATAATTCGGGGCGGTTTTGACGCCGCATCCACAGCAAGTCTTCAAATCCCTCAGTGGTGACGAAGGCAACCTTTCCGCCCTGCCTTTCCAGCAGTGCATTCGTCGCCACCGTCGTTCCGTGGATCACCTCGCCGCCCATCGTTTCCCGTTTTTCGAAAACAGCTCGCACGCCGTCACCGATGGCCCGCGATGGATCGCCGGGGGTCGACAATAATTTGTGGACCCGCACAGATCCGTTGCTCCCCTGCATTATCACGTCCGTAAACGTCCCCCCCGTATCGACACCGATACGAATTTCTTCGTCGTCCATGCTCATCGCCCCTCATCTATCGCGATTGCGGTCTAATAGCCTGTTGCGCATAACAGGCGTCACGGAAAGACCCCGCGCTCGACATAGACCTCGTTGATCCGCCGCAACGCCACGGCCAGTGCTGCAGATCGATTGTCGATATCGTGCTCTCGGGCAAATGCACGCATCTCGTAATAAGCCCGCTTCATCTTCATATGCAGCCGGCTGTCCACCTCCTGCAACTGCCAGGTCTCGGAGCGCTTATTTTGAATCCACTCGAAATACGAGACCACCACGCCGCCGGCGTTGGCCATAATGTCGGGAATGACGTCGATGCCCCGCTCCCTCATCACTTCTGCCCCCTCCACCGTCGTCGGCCCATTCGCCCCTTCGGCGACCACCTTGCAATCGAGCGATTGGGCTACCTCGGCATCGATCTGTAGCTCCAGCGCGGCGGGAATGCAGATATCACAACTGACGCCCCAGAACGCGCTGTCGTCGATGGCCTCTGAGCCCGGATAGCCGGCGACACCGCCGTTTTCCTCAACCCACTGCGCCAGTTTTCGCGGATAGAGCCCATCGGCGTTGTAGATCGAGCCGGTGTGGTCTTGAACGGCGGTCAAAACGGCGCCGAGGCGATTGAGAATCTGGGCGGCATTGCTGCCCACATTTCCGTACCCCTGGACGATAAACTCCGCGCCATCGAGGCGAACGCCTCGCTCATTGGCCCACTCCTGGATGCAATATATTACGCCCTGGCCGGTGGCCTTCTCCCGTCCACGACTGCCCCCGGAGGTGATGCTCTTGCCGGTGACGATGCGGCGTTTGGCGTTTTTATCCACCGCTCCCTGCATATTCATATAGGTGTCCATCATCCACACCATGGTCTGGCTATTGGTCCCCATATCGGGTCCCGGGATATCGTAGTCCGGACCGATATTATTGCCCAGATCATGGGTAAATCGCCGCGTAATCGCCTCCTGCTCGCCCGGGGTATATTTGCGGCCGTTGATGCGAATACCACCCTTTGCTCCGCCGAAGGGAACCTCCAGAAGAGCGCATTTATAGGTCATCAGCGCTGCCAGCGCCTTGACCTCATCGAGGGTCACGTCGTGGTGGTAGCGCATCCCCCCTTTATAGGGACCCAAAATATTATTGTGTTGGATCCGATAGCCCGTAAATAGTTCGTAACTCCCGTTGTCCATACGAACTGGAAAATTGACGATGACCTCGTTTTTGGGCTCGCTCAATATCAGACGCACGTGGTCTTTAAGAGGCACCTGCTCCTGAGCGTCGGAGAGCTGAGCGAGATGGGTTTTATAAAACTGCAAACCACGATCATCGACACTTGTCGTATCCTGGCTTCCCTTCCCCACAATATCTGGCGATTCCGGCTCTTTGCTCATCGTCGACTCTCCCGATTACCAATCGATTTATCATCATCGAAAAATTGAATTCAAACGTGGCCAGACTCAGTGCCGCGCCCTCAACCTTTGGCCATCATTCATCGGCCGTTTCCTCACTTTCCTCGGTATCTTCGTCGACCTGCTGGTCTTCCCCGTCGGCTTCCTGGTCGCCTTCCGGATCTTCGTCGTCAGCCTCGTCGGGCTCATCGAAGAGTTCAACCGGAGGGTCGTCATCCTGAGGAGTAGACCTCGGTTCCACATCATAGGCGGGCCGAATCTCGGAGATGCTATTGATCCCCTGAACGAAGGCCTCCACGTAATAGTCGATAAAATACGTCTCTCCGGCGGCGTCACTGAGCAGGACTTCGACGCGCACCCGATGTATATCCTCCGGATACAGACCATAGACCTCAGCGCGCTGCATTGCCTCCAGCTCTGTGACGAGCGGTTCCATCTCCTCGGCAAATTGTTCCACTGAAGCCCCTCGCCAACCGGCATTTCGCGAGACCCGAAACCGCGCGCCCTCAAAATTGCGCTGACGCAATATTCGATGGAAATTCATCGCCGCTTCACTATAGCGATCGTGTTCGATATCCCGCACCCGATGCTCGATCTCCCACTCGTCGACATCAAGCCCGGCGCTCCCGGCTTCGGGGTCGATAGAGCTATCCTGGACGTGGACTGTCAGGGCGATCACCTCGGCAGACCGGGGTTCGGCAAAGTCGACGGAGGCCCGCCAGCGATTTTCATCTTCCCGGTCGGTGTGGTGGATTCCGTAGACCGGAAGCGGCGGCGTGTCAGCCAACGAAAGTTCCTCAAACTCGCTGATAAATTCCGGTTTCGTGACCCGCTGCTGTGTCGACTCGTGGAGCATCTCATAGGCGCCGTCGTAGTCGCCGCCGTGCAGCGACTGGGCAAACTCATAGGTCGCCGTGCGCATATACTCCTGCTTTTCGCCGTGTTCGATGCAGCAGGTGGCGACGCGAAAGACACCGAGTCCCATCAGCAAAGCCCCGACGAGAACGAGCACGGCACAGCCGAGTCCCGTGATCAAAAAGAGCTTCTTCCAGATGCTTCCGCCACCCTGGCCCCCTGAACCGCCATATCCCCCTGCCTGCAGCCTGCTCTGCCCTGCGTTCATCGGTCACCATCCCGTCTGGATTAATTCATCGACCACGAGTCGTGCTGGAATGTAGCGAGCAACTCCCATCGATTCAACGGCGACTGCCAAAACGCCCGGCCATCGCCCTGAGTCCCTTCGCCGGACGGAGCAGAGTGACCGTCGGTCCCGGTACGACCTGCACGACGCACGATTCCTCGCCGCCATGGAGGCGTCCATCGAGCAACCAGCCCTGTGGTGTATCGAGGTGAAGGCTCTCAAAGCGCCGCGCCCGCCGTCCTTTGCGCTTTAAAACACCGGGCGTCACAGCGTGGCGCAACAGCTCGGGCGTCGACAATTTTTCCCACAACACGGCTCCGTCGCCGTCTGTCCCCAGACCGAAATAGGTCTGTTTGAGCGTCGATACCATCATCGAGCCCCCCCGGGCGTCAGTGGGCTCGTGATCGATGGCCACCCGCATCGCCACCGGCGTGTCATCGTCTTCGCTAAGAGTATCAGTGGCCAGTTGGCCGACTGCCGAGACGAGATTTCCCGCCCCACCCCGGGCCTGCCGACGGGCCTGCGCGGCCCGATATAGCCACCCGGCGGCGAAACTAAATCCATACCAGGCGGCGCGCTCCGTCGACGATGTCACCTTGATTGTTCCCACCTGTTCCTGTCGCCAATCAGACACACCGCGGCGCATCTGCCGCGCTGCCCGCGCCGCCGAGATCACTCCATCGCCGTGATCGGCGACCAGGGTCTCGCCGCCGTCGACGGGCCACAGCCGAAGGGGATCGACGCCCAGCGAACTCCGTCGCCAATAAGCCGTGACGACCTGGCCGACCAGGTCGTCGCCTCCGGCCACGATAAAGCCCTCGCAACCATCGTCGAACGATTCCTCGAGTACGTCGGAGGCCTCGTTTAAATCCGCTGGCCAGGCCACCACCGATGTCGGGGTTCGCTCCCAGGTCGAGCGCGCCTCGGCGACATCGTCAGCCGCCGAAATGACGATCATCTTGTCGGAATCCATCCATCCCTCATCAATGCATTAAATACAAAAAACCGCCGCGTACGGCGGCGGTTTTTCCAAAATTCGTAGATTACCGGGTGCTTTGCGATCAGTTTTTCACCGAATCCGATACCAGGTTTAAGAATCGATCCTCGGAAAGGTCGCTGATCATCGTATAGGTGACGCCGCTATCCTGCACGACGGCCACACCGTATCCCTTCTGATTGAGCCAGGCAATTTCGCGGTCGTGAACCCTGCGAAGATGCTCGCGGGGAACTTTTACGCCATCGCCGTCGAATAAGATCGTGCTCATCCGCGCACCGTCGACTTCATAGAGCAAAAACGCCGCTCGCCGATCTTCGATATGGGCGATGCGACCACCCAATAGATTGACCCGATCGTCTTCGAAATTGGGGAGGCGGACCGAAAAATCGACCTTATCGTCAAACCACTCCTGGGCTTCAGCGCGATCGGCGGTGGTCACCTCGAGTGGGAAATTGCCCTGATGCCAGTCGACAGTAGAATCGATCATCGATGCCGGACTGCTCGCAGCCGGTGCCACCACGGTCAATTCCGGCACCACCACCGCCAGAGCCACCATGGCTGCCAGCGGTCCAGCGATCCATCCCACATGGACCTTCGAGCGCCAGCCGCCCTCTGATTTTTCTTCGCAGCGATCGACCTCGATGCACTCCAATCCCTCGAGGATCTGCTCTCGCAGCGAATCGGGCGCCTTCTCACAGCCCAGATGCTGCTGGAGATGTTCCTTGAACTTCACCTGTGCTCGGACCTGTTTGCGACAGCAGTCGCAGACGCTTAAGTGGGCCTCCATATCGGCCCGCTCTCGCTCCCCGAACTCCTCATCGATATAGGCATCGATAAAGGGCTCGAAGTCCTCACACTTCGACTCAATTTTTCGTGCCATATCACCCACGTTTACCTCGCCACGGCGAAACTCTTATTACTCGTCTCATCCGGCCTGAGCCTGCTTTTTTTCGCGATACTCCTCGAGGCTCGTCGTCTTTTCTTCCTCTTCCTCGACGCCGGCGTCCTCGTCCTCATCCGAGATATATCCCTCGGAAAGGGCGTATTCTGCCAGTTGTCCCTGGAGCATGCGCCGCCCGCGATAAAGTCGGCTCATCACGGTGCCGATCGGGCAATCCATGATCTCCGCGATTTCTTTGTAGGCAAAATCCTGCAGGTCGGCGAGCAGCACCACCATCCGAAAATCGACGGGAACCTGCTTGAGCGCCTCTTTGACCTCGTCGCCGAACATCTTGAAATAAAGCTGTTCTTCCGACTCGAAATTCTCATGAAACGGGGTGTGCTCCGGCGCCTCCGCCCGCTCTTGAAGCGGACGATAGTCGTCGTCGATGAGGTATTCTTTTCGTTTCTTCTTTTTTCGATACCGGTTGATAAACGTGTTGTGCATGATCTTGAACAACCATGCCTTACAGTTGGTACCGTTTTCGTATTTATCGAAATATCGGAAAGCTTTGAGCATCGTCTCCTGAATCAGGTCCTCGGCATCGCTTTCACTCTTCGTGAGGCGAAGGGCCGTGCCATAAAGAGCGTCGATGTGCGGAACCGCTTCCTCTTGGAAAGCTTTCCGCTCTTGCGAATTCATTTTATTCTTTTTGTTGAACATCAGCGTCAGCCCCTGTTGTCTCTCAGGTTTACTTCGCGAAAGAGCCTCTATTCGACCTTTACGAGTGCCGGGTTTTTCGAACCGCTCGGGTCTAAAACTTTAGACGCCGGCAATTCTATTTCATTTAAATTAAAATGTTACCGTGAGCCTACCCAGAAGATCGCCGTCAATTCGGCTCAGCCGAGTAACTCCTCGATGGGCGTGTAGGCAAGCTGTAGGCTGTCTGCCACCACTTTATGCACGCATTGCCCGCGATAGGTATTGACGCCCAATTTCAACGGCGGATCGCCGGCCACCGCTTCTTCGAGTCCCTGATTGGCAATCGCCAATCCGTAGGGAAGCGTGGTGTTATTTAACGCATAGGTCGAGGTCTGCGCCACGGCCCCCGGCATATTGGCCACACAATAGTGGACGACGCCATCGACCTCGTAGGTCGGCGCCTCGTGAGTGGTGGGCCGGCAAGTTTCGATACATCCACCCTGGTCGACGGAGACATCGACGACGACGCTTCCCTCGGGCATCTGTGAGATATGCTCTCGAGTTACCAGATGGGGGGCCTTCGCCCCGGGAATCAGCACCGCTCCCACCACCAGATCGGCATCGCAGACCTCCTGGGCGATCATCTCGCGACTCGAATATTGAGTGTCGATGGAATTGCCGAAAATATCGTCCAGATAGCGAAGCCGATATAGATCGACATCCAGCAGAGTGACACGCGCGCCCATTCCGACGGCGATCTTGGCGGCGTTGGTTCCCACCACACCGCCGCCGATAATCACGACCTTGGCCCGCTTTACGCCGGGCACACCGCCCAGAAGAATGCCCTTTCCACCTTCTTCGCGCTCCAGGCAGCGAGCACCGACCTGCACCGACATCCGGCCGGCCACCTCGCTCATCGGCTCCAGTAGCGGAAGCCGGCCGTCGTCGAGTTGAATGGTCTCATAGGCCACGGCGGCCACTTCCCGCTCCAGCAACGCCTCGGCAAGATCCGGCACCGCCGCCAGATGAAAATAGGTGTATACAATCTGGCCGCGTTCCATCAGCTCATATTCCGGCTGTAGCGGCTCTTTGACCTTTACGATCATCTCCGAGCTCGCCCACACCTCTTCGGCTGTATCCAGGATCGTCGCCCCCACCGCCTCATAGTCCTCGTCGGGAATCGCACTGCCCTGGCCGGCTCCGCTCTGCACGACGACCTCATGTCCGTTTCGCACATATTCACTGACCCCGGCCGGTATCAGCCCGACGCGGTACTCATTGCTCTTAATCTCTGTCGGCACGCCGATCTTCACGATAAGACTCCTGGTCGAATGCAATTTATCGATGAATCATCACTGTAAGCGTTCAGCTCCTGGGGCCCGGGTTCAGTCCCTGGGGCCCGCGGCCAGCCTGGCCGCCTTTCGGTCTGACAGCCCGAGCCGTAGAGAACGCTACCTCGTCACTTTCTGGGCGAACTATAACCGGGCCCCATGACACACGCAATACGGCGGAGTGCACGGCTGGCTCAGGGTGTGTCTGAGAACTGCTAACCGAGCACCCCGAGGGCACTTCTTCGCTTCGCTCAGGGCGCAGGGCTAGATGATTTTGGCACCATTTTTGATCGAAAAACGCAGGTTTAGCAGCGCTATATCGAGTATTTTCGACGGAAATGGTGTGAAAATCAGCCGCCAACTGCGACCGAAGCGGTTTTCAGACACACCCTAGTTTTCCTTTGCCCCATCTGCGCGTTTACCCCTACCCTCGCCGCCGAAACCGATTCCTTTCGCCACCGGAGCCGCCATGGAGCTACAAAAAGCCCTCCTGACCCGACGCACCATCCACAATTATACCGCCGATCCGATCCCGGAGGGGGCCATCGAACGCGCCTTAGAGGCGGCGATCCGGGCGCCGAATCACAAGCTGACCAATCCCTGGCGCTTTACCCGCGTCGGCCCCGAAGTCCGCAAAAAGCTCACCGAGTTGGGCATCGAGCTAAAATGCGCCAAGAAAAATAAATTCACCCCGAAATTCCGCGATTATCTGCGCCAGAAATACGGCAATCCGGCGGAATTGGTCGCCGTCAGCCAGATTCTCAACGACGATCCCTTCCGTCGCCGCGAGGACTACGCCGCCGCGGCCTGCGCCATTCAGAATTTCTGCCTGTCCTTATGGGGCGAAGACGTGGGCTCGAAGTGGAGCACCGGCCAGATGTCGCGCCACGAATCGACCTACGAGATGCTCGATATCGATCCCGACGAAGAGGAGATCATCGCCTTTGTCTGGGTCGGCCAACCAGAAGAGATCCCCGATCCGCCCCGCGATCCCCTGGAATCGGTAGTGCGCACGACGGATTAAAGGGGCAGTGATTTGCTGGCCGACGTGCTTTTCGGCCCTATTATCGCCTCCATCACCACCTACGGGAGCTGAACCACGCGGTTCGGCCGACTCCTTTTTTTTGACCCGACCTCCACCGGGGGGCACCAGCGATGGCGATGGCGACGTCGACTCCACCGAAGCATCGTATCTTCGTATCTGGCGCACTTTTCATCTTCGCTGCGATGTGGGGCTGTGCCGCGGACTCGGAGCGCTCTGCGAACGTCAACGAAAGACCCGCACCATCACGTATCTTCGCCTTCGACGCACCGAACTCCCGAGCTGCATTGGTGCGTCAGCTCGTCGATCGCAGATTCGACGAGGTCAAAAACCCCAAAAAACGTCCCTCCTCGATCGTATTGGCCAAAAAAACGCGCTCCTGCGGCAGCGGCGACGACACAGACTGCGAGGACTGGCAGCTAGATGTGCCCCTCGATGTCAGCCCGAACACCGATGAGCGCCTCCAAGACATCGACTGGCAGCTTCTATTCGACGAGGCATCACCTCGCTCGCTGAGCCGCGCCCTCGGCAGATCGGTGAGCATCTCCGATGGCGAGACGTCCTGCGCTGACGGCATCTGCACGCGCCGAGCGATTCGGGTCTATGCCGCCGAATCGAAGGAGACGATCGTCGACGCGCGAGAGCGCTCCTACGACAGCGCCCACGAGAGAAGCTGGGCGCGAGCCAGAAAGCGACTCTCAACAATGGACGACGACCAGTCGGTCACGGTCGGCGTTTTATTTTCTCCGCATACCCGCCCCGTCAGCAAACATTCCGTAAATTGGTTCGATGTCGACGATCCAAAACTGGTCGCCAAAAAACTCCAGCTTGAACACGAGCGCCGAATAAATGCCGGCCACAAAACGAGCCGCACCCGTTTCGACAAACTCGGTATTTGCCGCTGGCTTCGCCCCTATTCATTCGCCAACGGCGCCGTCATCGAATGTGTGCCCCATGAGCTCACCCAACTGATCGATGAACGACCCGAATTTGTGGCCGGCGTATATCTCGACGAAAAACCAGTCATCGGCGACGGATCGGCATTCCGCGACCGCTCCGGCAGCGCCTTGAACGCCTATCTCAACGGCACCGACGCCCGAACTGGCGCTCAGCCCTCACCGCTGACCGGTCGCGACGAAATCACCGTGGCCTACGCCGATCCAAAGGGGTTTTACCAGACCAATCGCCACCCGGCGTTCTTCGAGCGCGAACCGACCTGCATCGGTCGATTCTGCACATTTCGATCCCGGGTTCGCACCCTGGAGCGCTGCGACGCCCAGTCCTGCTGGAGTGCCCCCGATCAGGGCACACCGCTGAGCCACGGCTCCAGAGTCATCGGTGGTTTTCAGTCCATATTAGACGGCCAGGATCCGGACCTTACCAACCAGTCGGCGCGGCGCCAGCGCTCCTACGGCGCCTTCGAGGCCGGACTTCACCTCTACGATACCGACGACTCCGGCAACGCCGCCCTGAGCGCCCTGGAAGAAGCCGCGAGACTACACGACGGCCGGACCACCGCCGATATCTGGGGTTATTCGGCCTCCACCAACGGCTGTGATGACCCACGCGGACGCTGGGTGCCCTGGACGGCGGCCATGGACACCGCCTACGACCGCGGGCTACTCGCCGTACAGATCACCGGAAATTCCGTGGAGCGCCACCGCTCGTCCTGCACCACGACCGGTCTGGCCAGCCGCAGCGACTCCCTCGTCGTCGGTGGATTCGCCGATACGCGCCAAACCCTGATGAGTCAGTGGCGCTACGACTCCGCCCCATTGTCCTGGGCCTCAATCACAGACCTGCAGGCATCCGATCGCTGTCCCGGCGAGCAATTATCGTGGAATGAAGATCGATGCTACTCCTCGGCAGAAGGCGGCGGCGATCTTTTCGTCGGCGATAAACTCCGCCCGCGAGTGCGCTCAGTCGTCGACCTGACAGCGCCTTCAGGCCGACGCTTCTCCGCCGTTCGCACCGGTCGCGGCGACAACGACTACCAGCAGGTTTGCTGCGGCTCCAGCCACGCCGCCCCCAAAGTGGCCGCCGCCGCGGTCAGCCTCCGAGACTGGGGCTACCGGCGCGGTCTCGCCATCTACGACGACCCGACTCTCCTCTACGTCATGATGTTGCTCGGCGGTGATTTTACCGGCGAATTTGCCTCGCGAAGAGCTGTAGACCCCCTCGACCAATACGCCTCGCGCCCCACCGACGACTATCGCCGCCGCCGTGGTTTTTCCCGAATCTGGGGTGCCGGCAGACTCCACGTCCAGCGATTGCTCGGCGAGGGGTCGACCCTCGATTCACCTTTTTCATGGGCTTTAGGCACCATGACCATCGACGACGAGACCGTCATCTGGCGCCGGCTCGGCATTCCACCGACGCCTGCCGACACCAGCGAGATTGTCGCCCTCTTCGCATGGGACGAGCCGGGCCTGTCGGCACAGCCCGACGACGCGGCAGCCCGGATCAATTTCACACTCCGGGCGGCGCCGCCGAATATCGACCGCACCTGCCCGGCCCATCCCAACAATCCCATGACGGTCATCGGCAACGACATCAGTTACGACACAAAAAAGCGCATCGCCCTCGGCCCTGAGCTGGTCGCCCAAAACCCCCATATTATCGGCCAATGCATCTACGTGGGCATCCACGCCATAGACCTCCCCGGCCCTCGCGAGGGGGCATATATCACCTACCGAAGCCGATGATCCCCCCCTGCAGAATGCAGCTTATTTAGTTCCCGTCCGGAAATTCCGATTTGGAGCAGAGGCGAGATGAAATCGACGAGATGGCCATATCGCAAAACCGAAGGGATATCCGTAGGTTATTTCAAGTGTTGAGCGAATGGCCAGATCGCGATTTCAGCCGCCACCTGCGACATTCATGGGGTTTCCGGACGGGAACCGTTTACGTGGGGCGCACCGTCCAGATTTCACGACCGGTCTTCAACAATTTTTTGTCGATCGTCACCTCCGTGCCCTCGCGCATGGCCCGCTCGTGGATCTGAGCTTCGTCGGCCTTATCGCCGTCGCAAAAGCCGATTGGATTGCGCGACCGAGGTGATTTGATCATCACCTGAAATTCGCCGTGATCCCACTTCGTCTGTGTCTCGTTGCTATGAGGCTCAATGGCCATAAGATTCTTTTGTGGAAAAGGAAAAATTCATCTCGTCATCGACTGCTCTCGTCGAATGCCGAGCCGAGCCGCTCGGGATAGATCTGGTAGCTGACACCGTCGGCCCACTGCTCGAGTTGTTCGTAAAATATCTCCTCTTGAGCGCGAACGCGAAGCTCGTGGTCCACAAAGGCTTTTGCGGCATCTGCATCGACCGGCCGCTCGGGAATGACCTCCATCACGCGGATCAAATGCCAGCCAAACCGAGTTCGAACCGGCTCCGACAACTCACCGATCCGCTCTTGTGTAGCCACAGACTCGGCGCCCTCGGCAAAATCTTGGACGACTCCCATCCAGCCCCGGGGAAGGTGATCGGAATCATAGGACTCGCCGGCGCGCGGAAAGCGAATATGCTCGTCGACGGCCACATCGAAGTCGCCATCAAAGACCTCCTCTTCGAGTTCCCTGGCCACTCTTCTCAGCGCATCATCGTCGACCTGGCCATCTAATCTCAGCAATGCCTCTTTTACGTATTCGCGGCCCTGTTCGTAATAGGGTTCTCGATCGTCACCACGCAATCGCACCGTCTCGCCCTCGTCGTCTTCGATCTCATTGGGCACGAGCACGACCAGATGGCTTGCGCGCAGCCCCTCGGGAGCCCGGCGGGTCTGTTCGACCTGCTCTAAAAAGCCGTCGCGCCGCGACCAATCCGGCTCAGCTTTCGCCTCCACCTCGTCGGCCAATAATGCCGCGACCATCCCCTGTTTTCTGGAAAACGCCACTTCCGGACGCTCGTGATAGCCCTCTTCTCGTGCGAGCTGCGCCAGAATTTCGCGCTCCACCAGTCTTTCGAGCACCTCCTGGGTGCTTTTCTCCGGATCGTGGCGCCATGCCTCCTCGACATCGCCTCGGGTGATCGGCTGCCCGTCGACTCGCGCGACCACTTCTTCTTCATCGACCTCAGCGCGATGCGCCATCTCCCAGGCCTCATCGCCCTGCGGATGCTCGACGACGACCTCGCTTTCACAACCAACGGCGACTATCAAAATCCCCACAGCTAATAATGACCCCATCACAGGCTTCATCTCGAACCCTCTTCGCGAACCGCTACGGCCAGCCGCGAGATATCGACTCCGGCGCGCACCACAAATAAAGCTACGACCAGGCCCATCAGACCGGCCACATAATCGGCGCCCGCCAAAAACTCGACGGTGCGATAAAAGAAATAGCCGCTGCCGAGGATAAATCCCAACCCGACCATATCGTAGATTCGTGCTCGCATCCGCTCGCTTTAGAGCATAAAGAAAAACAAGAAAAGCGTCGTGACAAATAGGCAGCCGAGCCACAACAGGACTCGTCGAACCAGCCGATCGGGCCTGGCGATCAACCTCTTGAGGTCGGCGGACATTCCCGACCCACGCCGGTGGTGCTCCCAGTTTAGAGCCGGCAAAATCGCCCCGATATACACGGCGATCATCCACGCGAAATACATAGCGACCACAGTAAAGACGTGCTGCGTGCGCATCGCCGACTCATCGTCGAGGCTCGCCAATGCCTCGCTGGTCGCTGGATCAAAAAACAGGGCATAGGAGATAGCCGCGAATAACAAGCCCATCGCCGAAAAGCGCAATATCACAAAGCGCCGAAAGATATCGGCGTGGCCATCTTTTCGACCTCTTCCGTCGATATCGCCGCGCACCTCCCCTCGCACGGCGCGCCAATCGGGAGCGCCGGCGGCGACCACCAGATAAAGAGCAAATGTCGCCAATGACACGATCAGCGCCCCCGGCGAGGCCAAAGCCTCTAATTCGGCGTCCGGCAACATCGCCAGCCCCGGCAAAAAACTCACCGGCACCAGGCCCAATAAAATGGCCGGGTGACGCCAGATAACACCGACGGCGACGGCGAAAAAGGGCAACGAGTGCAGAGCGGCCACAAATTCCGAGCCGTCTTCACTTCGAGCCTCGGCAAGGATTCCCGGCCCCAGCCACTGAATCCAGAGACTGACGGCGACGAC
The DNA here is from genome assembly GCA_007119175.1 of Myxococcales bacterium. Lineage (GTDB taxonomy): Bacteria > Myxococcota_A > Bradymonadia > Bradymonadales > Bradymonadaceae > SLJM01. The sequence continues at coordinate 29,435 of SKQC01000102.1, forward strand.
GACGAAGAGGATCGACCACAGACGAAGCCTTCGCGCTCGCCCGAAGGCCGCCTCCTCATCGCGCGCCGACTCCGCCGTCTCCTCTTTGGCCATCGTCTACTCGACCGCCCACAAAATTTCTTCGGACTCGCCATTGCGCTCGATATCGACGCGCAGCTCTTCGGCGTCAGCCAGGGTATCCCAGGCCTCGCGGTAGTCATCCGGCTTCTCAAGCCGCACTAAATTGACGTGAGTGACCACGTCTCCGACCTGAAGGCGCGGCTCTACATAATGGCTCGCCGTCGCCGAAAGCTCGACGATTTCAAATCCCACAAAGCCGTCTTCGTCGTGGACGGGAGCCGTGTCGACGTGCTGTAAGACGACCGCGGGGCCGAATTGCTCAAGCTGCTCGAGATAATAGCGATCGATAACCTCGGCGCTGGAATCCCATTCCCCCGCGGGCGGTTCGCCCTCGGCCTTCGGTGGCGTCGCCGGATTGCGCGGCGGCGGAGCAAATTCGTAGTCCTCGCTGCCCTCTTCCGGCGGCGCGCCGAGCACCTCGTCGGGCCCGGAGTCGCGATCGTCTTCGCGAAGATCGGGACCCGACGAACAGGCGGTGAGCGAAAAAAACAACACCGCCGCGCTCGCAACGGCGGCGATCCATGCTGACTGTCTCATATCACTGTCCTTATTTCTTCCACGGGATAATGCCTCCCACCAGCCATTTCAGGGCATCCACGAGGTGTTTTTCGTCGTGCCAATAGTCGGCAGGAGGCCCCTTGTACTTCATCGCCCGATCCAGACTGGAGCCTATATCACTTCCACAGGACATGCATAAAAAATCTCCGTCGCGCTCCCAGGCCGTATAGCGGGTCAGTACCACGGCGCATTCGCAACACACGATCTCGAGATTGCCGTATTTATCGATATATTCTCGCATGGTGGTCTTTCCACCGGATGACTCGACCGCTGCTTTATCGGCCCGTTCCGCTTCTCGGCGCCGGCGCACCCGGTCGGCCTTCGTCGGTGAATCGACCGCTTTTTCTTGTTGTCCTTGCTCCTCACCGCCCTCGCCGGCGACGCCAAATGCCTCCGCCAGCGCATTGTCCTCACCGGCGAGGCCACCGGCCATCATCGCCCCCATGACGAACGCCTCGTCGCCGACATCGCCGCCACTTTCGACCGCCACAGCCTGCTCGGCAAGCTGGCGGCGCATCTTGCTCAATTTGCAGCGCTCGAATCCGTCGACCCACAATCCGCGACATGCCGGACATCGATCCAGCTCCAGCCCTATTGCTTCCACGAGATACATCGGCTCGCCGTCGCGCGGACACGCCAATTCGCCGGCATGCCCACACTCGCCACAGATCTCGGCTTCCTCTAGCTTCTCTCCGCAATAGCGACAGACCTCGGGAGAGTCGGCGATCTTTTCAAGTCCAGCTTCTACGCTTTTGTCGTCTTCGATTCCCAGAAGTCCGTCGAGCTCCGTCGCGTCGAGCCACACCCCGCGGCAACCGGTACAGACATCGATCTCCACTCCCTTCGGATGGCTATGCTTCATATCTGCCTGACAAGCCGGACATTTCATCGCTGCACTCCCGTCTCAACGCGAACCCACGATTATTATCGACAGTTTAGCACGGCAGCTTTAGTTTTCGCGACCAAGCCGCCGCAACATCTCATCGCAACTGGCGAATTTATATTCGGGAATATCCCGGCGCTCGGCCTCCTCGGCTTCCATCTCAGCAAGCTTTTTGACCTCGTCGTAGTTGACGGCGTCGACGCCGCGAGCCTCGAGAAGCACTTGTAACTCGCCGACGATCTCTTCGACCGGTCGCGGCGACTTCGGCGCCACCGGAAACTCACCGTCGAGAAAGGCCATGATCTCGTCGCATCCCTGCACCGCATCGGCCCGGGCTTTACCGACGAGTCCGTCCGACGCCTTTCGCGCCCAGCCGACCACGAAGGTATCCCACATGGGCTCGCCCTTTTCTGGCTCGTGGACCATATAGCGGGGCCGGTCGGGATTGTCTTCCCAGGGCTCGGGTACGGTGGCGAAGGTATCGCTTCCATCGGGCGACAGTGGAAGCCCAAGCGACTGCTCGATGGCGTCGCCGATGGCAAATACCACGGTATCACAGGGGATGGTTTCGAATTCATCCAGATAATCCAATCCGACCCGATCCGAGTCCTCGGCCGGTTCGACAAGCCGGGTCTTTTCGCAGACCAGCCCCGTCACATTTCCGTGATCGTCGAGCTCGATGCGCACCGGACTTCGCAAAAAGCGCATCCGAAACGCCGTCTCGCTCTCCTTTTCCAGCGAATGATCGACGAATCGAAATAATGCTTTTTGCTCGGCCTCAACATCCTGGCCGATTGCCTCCATCGCCGGGCTCACCCGGTCAAATTCCGCTTCGAGAGCCTCCGTATCGAGAGCGCCGCTGACGAGCCGGTATTCTTTTCTGGTAAATTTTCGCTCCCCCGGCCCGCGCCGGGCCACGGCCGTCACCGAAGCCACCTGCTTTTCGCAGACCATCCAATGCACAATATCGAGGCAGACATTGCCCAATCCCACCACGGCGACTCGCCGGCCGACCGGGAATTCCCGCTCACTAAACGGTGGCAAATCGTTGTAGTGGTAGACCAGATCCTTGGCGTGGAAGACCGCATCAGCCTCCTCTCCGGGAAGCCCCAGCCATTTGGTTCCCTGAGCGCCGACGGCCACCACCGTGGCGTCGAATCCCAACGCCCGCACCTCGTCGAGGCTCACCTCACCGGCATCGCCGACGGTGACATTTCCGAAATAGTCGACATTATCTCGGTCCAGAATTCGCTCAAAATAGCGCCGAAGTCCCGTCTTCATCCGATATTTCGTCGGATAGATCCCGAATTCTGCAAGGCCCCCGGGCTTGATGTCGCGATTTAGAATCACCACCTGGTGACCCGCCTCCGCGAGCACTTCCGTGGCGTAAAGACTGGCCTGTCCTGCGCCGATCACGGCGATATTTCGACTGGTTTCTGTCATACCCTGCTCACTTTACTGCGTCGTATTACTGACTTACGAGTGTTTCGTATCTTTCGACATCGTCGACGAGGGTTCCCGCAGCATCGATCCAAAACTCCGGATCGCCGAGGTCGGCGCCGAGATGCTTCCGGGCCACCTCTTCCGAGGTCATCCGACCCGTATCCAGGAGGAGATCGTCGATCTTGGAGACGAATGCCTCGCCCTCCTGCATGGCCCGCGTATATACGGCCCGCGAAAAGAGATAGCCGAAGGTGTACGGAAAATTATAAAATGGCAGACCTGCAAGAAAGAAATGCAGCTTCGAGGCCCAGAACAGCTCATCCACCGATGCCACGCCCTCACCATAGGCTTCTTCGAAGGCCTCTTTTGTCATCTCCCGGAGCAGATCCTCGTGAAGAGACTGCTCAGAGCGATGCGAGTGCATCTTTTTTTCCAACTCGTAGCGCGCCGGGATATTCATCATAAACCCCACCGCTCGACTAAGCCTGTCGTCTAATAACGCCAGCTCCGTTTCGCCGCTCGCTTTTCGCAGCGCCGCCTGCTCGACGATGGCTTCCAAAAATGTGCTCGCCGTCTCCGCAAGCCCCATCGGCACCCCCCGCTCGCTGTGGGGCAGCTCTTTCATGACCGCGGCGTGATAACCGTGACCCAATTCGTGAGCCAACGTCGTCACCCCGGTGTTAGTGCCGCCATAGGTCATAAAGATTCGGATCTCCTGTGATACGGGCAGCGACGTACAATATCCGCCCTGACGCTTGCCGGAGCGGTCCTCGGCCTCCACCCACTGATTGACCAGGGCATGGCGGCAGAAATCGGCAATTTTCGGCGAAAAACTCTCCGCCTGCTCGACGATAAATCGCTGCGCATCGGCATAGGAAATCTCTGTGTCATCGTCGCCGACGGGAGCCCTCAGATCGTACCAATCGAGGCGCTCCAACCCGAGCCATTTTGCCTTCGCCTGAAGATAGCGAACCAGCACGGGCCAAAATTCCGCCGATGCCTCGAACATGGCCTCCACCGTCTGGCGCTCCACGCGATTGACATTGAGGGCCTTCGTCAAGCAATCGCCGCCGCGGCGCTTATAAAATGTCTGCTCCGTGCCGCGAATCGCATTCAGTGCGGAGGCACAGATCGGCGCCACCTCGCCCCACGCCTTCTGCAGTCCATTATGGGCCGCCCGTCGAGTCTTTCGCTCGGAGCTATCCAGAAGATTTTTCGCCTGTCCCACCGAATAAGTCTTGACGCCGTCATCGGTCTCGACGCCGACCTCCAATCGGCCTGAGACTTCACTATAAAGCCGTCCCCAGGCGTGGAATCCATCGCGGTTCAGCTCGACGGCCAGCGCCTCCATCTCCGGTTTCATCGACCTCGTCGCATCCCGCCGAAGCTCCTGGAGCCACAGGGTCATATCGCCGAAGCGCTCACTATCCAAAAAGGCCTGAAAGTCGTCGTCAGAGATGTCGCGAAATAAGCCGATCAATCCCACCCGTGCCTGGCGGATACCGGTAAGCGCATCGTCGAGACGCGAGGGCATTCGAAGCGCTGCCGGAATGTCGGTATGCGCCGAGGCCAGACCAAATCCGAATGACCGCGCCTCGGAGACCCTCATTTCCAACTCAAAAAAGCGGTCGAATAGCTCGCGCCAATCTCCCAATTCATCGCCCCCAACTTCTCGGGGCGCCTTTCGGTCCTCGATCGCGGCGTTCAGAGCTTCGATCTCATCTTCGAGGGCGTCGACCTCCTCGGAAAACGCCTCCGATTCAACACCTCCCTCAAAAATCGTCTCCAGATCCCAGCTCGGGTCCTCTGTCGGAAAAGCTGTGCTCATCGTCAATCTCCTAAGGCAACCAAATTTGGCGTATCATCCAAATTGCGTCGGCAACGGTGCGCACCATAGTGATCACCGACTCCCGTTACAACGCCCGCACCAGCAGCCTGTGAATTTCCCCGACCCTGCCTTGGCCTGCCCTTTGCCGGGCCCTAGACGGAACGTGATTTAAATGAAACGCGGTATCGGCGTGATGATTGGGCCAAAGTTCGGTTCGAACCGAACGCAGGCGTAGCATCGCTACTTCAAGCGAGGATCGGCCGAAAGATGGTTCAATCAGCCGGCGAGGCATATGTTTCAGTTAAATCGTCTTTCGTTTAATGTTGTCGATATGCTGCCATCGCGCCCTTTCCACTTTCCGGACGCCGGCCTCGTCGATGTCGTTGAACGAATTTTTCACACTTTACGCGGCCATCGAGCCCTATTTTCCGATCGTCTTTACGGGCCTCGCCGTCACCGCCGCCGCATTGACCTCCGTTCACGTCATCTTGTCGCGCCGCGATCCGGGCTCATCGATTGCCTGGATCGCCCTGGTATGGCTGGCTCCTCTGGTCGGTGTGGTCGCCTATCTGATCTTTGGAATCAACCGAATCCGTCGCCGGGTAAAAAGCCTGCACATCTTCGAGGAGCATTATTATAGCGAGCCCGCCGTCGAGCCCGTCACAACCGATCAGCTCGCCGAATTTCTCCAGGAGGACTGCCGCCATCTCGCCCAACTGCAGCCTCTTGTCGACAACGTCGTCAATCGGGCCCTGTTGCCGGGCGCCCGTCTCACTCCCCTCTTCGACGGCGATCAGGCCTACCCGGCCATGCTGGAGGCCATCGCTGAAGCACAGGAGACGATCAACCTCGTCAGCTATATCTTCGATAACGACGAGGCCGGCCGCGACTTCGTCGATGCCCTGGCAAAAGCCCGCAATCGAGGCGTCGAGGTCCGCGTTCTCATCGACGCCGCCGGATTGCGCTATACCTTTCCCTCTATTATGCGCCGGCTCAAGCGAGCTGACGTGCAGGCCTCGCGCTTTCTCCCATCGATATTTCCGCCCCACATCATGACCATGAATCTGCGCAATCACCGCAAGATCATGGTCGTCGACGGCAAGCTGGGATTTACGGGAGGAATCAATATCCGCTCCCATCATCTGCTGGAGAGTCATCCCACATTTCCGGCCCGCGATCTGCATTTTAAAGTCGAGGGGCCCGTTGTCGCCCACCTCCAGGAGGTATTCGCCGACGACTGGCAATTTTCCACAGACGAAGAATTGCGAGGCGAGAAATTTTTTCCCCGTCTTCAAAAGGTGGGAAAGACCCTGGCGCGGGGAATTCCCGATGGCCCCGATGAAGATCTCGACAAATTGCGATGGACCATCAAGGGGGCGATTGCTTCGGCACGAGATCGCGTGCGGATTATGACGCCCTATTTTATCCCCGACCCGCCGATGGTCTCCCTATTGGCGGTGGCCGCCCTGCGCGGTATTCAGGTCGATATTATCTTGCCCGCCGTCAACAATCTGCCCATCGTCAACTGGGCCTCGAAGGCTCATCTTCGGCCGCTGCTCAACCGGGGATGCCGCATCTTTTATACCCCGCCCCCCTTCGATCACTCGAAGTTGATGGTCGTCGACGGGATGTGGTTTTTATGCGGCTCGGCAAATATTGATCCACGAAGCCTGCGACTGAATTTTGAGTTTAATCTTGAATGCTGGGACGAGGAGCTGGCCACCTCGCTCGACGACTATCTCTCGACGCGAATCGACGAGGCATCGGAGTTGACCCTTGAGGAGTACGACAACCGCTCGCGCCTCTTAGAACTACGCGACGGGGCCGCCGCACTGCTCTCCCCTTATCTCTGAGATTTTGCCCGCCATAGCGTCTCGATTTTTTTCAATAATGCCGCCGACGCCACCTGCGATAACTCCTCGGCAGCCACCCAGCGCCACTGATCGTCGTGGCCGCCGCAGCGTCTGTGTTCAACAGCCAGATCATGGATCCGCATCTTTAGGCGGCGATGAGAAAAAATATGCTCCACCGTCCCCAGCGCCCGCTCAAGCTTTATCTGTGGCCCGTCGACCTCGATAGGCTCGCCTATCCGACGCTCCAACAGGCTGGCTTTCGGCCAGGTTTTACCCTCGCGCTCACAGGACGGAAACTCCCATAATCCGCCGAGCAATCCCCCCTCGGGGCGGCGGCGAAGCAAAAATTCCCGGCCGTCTTCACCTCGGCGATGGACCACACAGCACCGCGCTCGCATCGGCTCTGGGGCCCGTCGCTTTTTAGGGGTGGGAAATTGCCCCGGATCGCCCATCGCCTCCCCCTTACACCACTGGCGCACCGGGCAGATCGTGCACTTCGGTGTGCCCGTGGTACACACCAGCGATCCGAGCTCCATCAATCCCTGATTGAAGTCGCCCGGCCTGTCCGGATCGACGACCTCGGCGGCCCGTTTCCAGATCGCCTCTTTCGCCGGAGCCCGCCTCGGATCGCCTTCGATGGCGTATAATCGGGAGATGACGCGCATGACGTTGCCATCGACCACCGGCTCTCTCTTGCCGAAGGCGATGGAGGCAATAGCTCCAGCCGTATAGGGCCCGATTCCGGGGAGCTCTCTTAGTTGCGCCACCGTCGACGGTACCTCTGCGTTATATTCTTTGACGATCCGCTGTGCCGCTCGATGGACATACCTCGCGCGCCGGTAATAACCGAGTCCGGACCACAGCTCGAGGACCTCCTCCACCGGCGCATCGGCCAGCTCTTCGACGTCGGGAAACCGGGCCATCCAGCGCTCGAAATAGTCGACCACCGTCGTCACCTGAGTTTGCTGCAGCATCATCTCCGAGACCCACACCGCGTATGGATCGTCGACGTGACGCCAGGGCAGATCGCGCTTATGGGCGTCGAACCACTCCAATAGCGAATGCCGCAGCTCGCTGTGCTGTGCCGAATCGCCTTCTTCCCCCTCCAATAATCGCTCATTTTGATTAGACGGGCTCACAGCTTTCTTCTTCGGTATTCCACGTCTCACCCTCGTCGCATCCCTCGCACCCGGGATCGCAGCGCAACACCGGACATCCCCGGTTGTCTTGTACCGACTCCAACCCGCAGCCGGGCATGCACTCCGGCTCTGAAGTCGCCGGACAGGTTCGGCAGCGCTCCCGATTTTCATCGAAATATTGGTGGGAATCACAATCCTCCGGGCGATCGCGCACCTCACCACTTCCGCATCCCATCAGCAAGACCAGTGACAGCACGAATAGGCCTCGTATCCACATCTGCAACTCCATTGTCATCACCGCTTCGGGTCAGAGCTCAACTGTCCTCGTCATATCAATCCCGCTCCGCCGTGGCCAGCGCATTGCAGTGGCCGATTGCCCACCCAATCAATTGCAACTTGCGACTTTGGTATGTTACCGTGAGCGGGCCTACGGCGTTGATGTCTGCGCTTTCGTTGAATTCTAATTGCATGTCGGAGATTTACCGCCACTATGCGATCGAACGAACCAAGGTATGTTCGAGCCGGCCGATGCCGATATAGGCGCCGCAATCACTTGGACAGATCTGTTGTCAATCGTTAGTTCGCGCTGCTCGGGATGAATATGACTTCAGGGACCCGGGTTGGGACGGTTATTGAAGAGAAATACCGTCTCGACAAACAGATTGGTCACGGCTCAATGGGAGCCGTCTACCGGGGTACCCAGTTAATGGTCGACCGTTCCGTGGCCATCAAACTGCTGCATCCCACCTTCGCCGGCCACGACAAAATCCAGGCCCGCTTCGAGGTCGAGGCAAAGGCGATCGCTCGCCTCAACCACCCCAACTGTATCACCCTTTTCGACTTCGGGTACTCCGAGGATATGGCCGCCTTTTATACGGTGGTCGAATTTATCGACGGCATCCCCCTGGGGGATTTGATCAACCAACACCCGCCGGTCAAACGGGTGGTGGAATTGATCCGCCAGATGGCCTCCGCGCTGGGCCATGCCCATCACCACGGGATTTTGCACCGCGATTTAAAACCCGAAAATATCATGCTCGCCACCATGACCGATGGCCGCGAGATGGTCAAAGTGCTGGACTTCGGCATCGCTCAGATCATGAAGGGCACCGCCGAGGAAGGAGACGAAGAGCCTGGCGACTTTGAAAGCGACCGCATCACCCGGGTCGGTGAGGTCTTCGGTACACCGCCGTATATGAGCCCCGAGCAATGCGAGTCGGCCCGCGATCTGACTCCGGCCACCGATCTGTATTCGCTGGGGATCATTTTTTATGAGTTGCTCGAGGGGCGACTGCCCTTTTTCGCCGACACTCCCGTAGAGATCATGCGGATGCACCTCAACGAGGAGCCGCCGCCGATGACGCGCGCCGGAGTGCCGGAGGCTCTGGAATCGATCGTCTTGCAGATGCTCGCCAAAGATCCAGATATCCGCCCCGACAGCGGCGATCAGATCGTCAAGATGCTCGAGGAGATCCCGGAGGATGACCTCGCCGAAGACGGACAGGTCGCCAGAGCTCCCGGCGACGCCCGCGAAACAGATCCCACCCTGCTCTCGGCACCACCGCCGAGCGACACCATCATCGTCGACGACGGCGATGACGATCTGAGCGAGGCCAGTGAACCCGGCGAGGCCAGCGAGATCTACAAACTCGACGATCTCGTCGAAGAGCCGTTACAGACCGAAAAAGCCGCTCCCACAACGGGACAGGTAAAAACGCCGGATGCTCCCATTTCGGCGCATAAGAAAACCGACTCTCTGGAATTGGTCGGCCAGCAAAGCGACGTCTCCACCGCCGGAATTCTCGATACCGGGGCCCAGGAGGTCAAAGCACTGGCCTCGAAAATTGCATCAGAAGAAAAAAAGATGCTCTTCGGAGTCATCTTCGTGGTACTGCTCACCGGTGCCGCTATGGTCTGGATTATTCTCGAATACGAGCCGTTTTCGATGGCCGACGAAGAAGATCTTTCGACCATCGGTAGATATGCCGCCGGCCCACACGGCTCGCAGGGTGAGGACGACGGCGACGATGGCATCGATGATTTACACAACGGCTCACAGGAATTTGTCGGCTCCGACGATGACGACGATGAGTTCGGCGAGATTTTTGTCGATGACGAAGACGATGAATTTGTCGACGACGTCGAATTTGTCGAGGAAGACGAGGAAGACGAAGAACACGAGGACATCGAAGAGGGCGAGGACGCCGAAGAAGAAATTGTCGAGGAAACCCCGGAGCCCTCCCAGCCATCTCGCCGACCAACGCGAACAGCCCCTCAGCCGGAACCGGAACCCAGCGAGTCTCCACGCCAGCCGCCGCGCCTGGGCGTCGACGATCCGGCCCCCTCCGATGACGACGAGGAAGAGCCGGAAGAAGAAGAGCCGCGAGGCCCGCCTCGTCTGGGACTGTAATCAACACCACTTTCTAACGGAAGAGTTTATCATGTCGTCTCGTCTCCACTGGTCATCCATCGTTGTCGCATTGCTCGTCCTGCTCGTTCCTCTGGTCGCCGTCGCCGACGACGCCTACGAGGAGATGATCGATCTGAGCAATGAAGCCGCCGACGCCGTCGCCGACGGGCGCTTCGAGATCGGCGCCGTCAAATTCCGACAGGCCTATGAGACGTATCCCGATCCGATCCTCTTGAACAACGAGATGATCGCCTGGTACCGCGCCGACGACTGCCAAAATGCCCTTCCCCCGGCGCGCCAATTTCTGGAGACTGAAGGGCTGGAACCGGAAGACCGGGAGGATGTGGAATCCGTCCAGATTCAATGCCATCTACGCCTTGCTGAAAATGCCCTTGAGGAACAAAATGCCGTCCTCACCTCTTACCATCTGGACAGCCTGGAGCCGCTGGACCTCGACGCCGACAGCCAGGCTGAACACGCCGCCCTGAGGGAAGCAATGGAGCAGCGATTCGGGCCGACCGATGAGCCCGCCACAACCACAGCAGTGCAGCCAGCCCCGGCGAGCTCCTCACAGACCCGCTCCTGGGCTCAGATCTCCGGCGGCATCGCCGTCACCGGAGTTGGCATCGCCCTGCACGCCGTGGCCCTGTCACGCCAGTCGGAGCTGCGCTCACTGGCGGACTCCACCAATCCCGCCGATGCCCAGCGTCTGGAGCAACGAAAGGCCGACTGGGGCGGTTTTCAGAGTACGGCTCGGTGGGCCGTTCCCGCCCTGTACACCGTCGGCGGCGTCGCCATCGGCTCGGGCGTCTTCTTTTTGATGCGCGACCGCTCCTCTGGTGATGCCCACACAGACTCCGTCGCCGTGAGCCCCGATGTCGGCACCGACCGCGTCGGCCTCTCACTGTCCGGACGCTTCTGACCCCGCCTTATTTATGACCGAATTACAGACCCGCTTTCTCGTCGTCGGCGCCGGCATGACCGGCCTTGCCTTCGCCAATTTCATTGACGACGACAACGTTCTGGTTGTCGAGCGCGAAGAAGAGATCGGCGGATGGTGTAAAACCATCCACCGCGACGGCTTCGTCTGGGATTACTCAGGGCACTTTTTCCACTTTAAACATCCCGACGTCGAATCCTATCTGCGCCGACGAATGGATTCCGACGACATCGTCACCGTCGAGAAAAACTCCCTGATTCATATCGACGGCCACCGCGTCGATTTTCCATTTCAGAAAAATATCCATCAGCTGCCGAAATCGAAATTCATCGATGCCCTCTACGATCTGTATTTTCGAGACGAACAGATCGACACCGCCGACGCTGATTCCTTTCAGGGAATGCTGTACGAAAAATTCGGGCGCACCATCAGCGAGCTATTTCTTATCCCCTATAATGAAAAGCTCTATGCCTGCAATCTGGAGCGCCTCGACAGAGACGCCATGGGCCGGTTTTTCCCCTACGCCAATCTGGAAGAGATCATTCGCAATATGCGCCGCCCCGACAACGCCTCCTACAACTCCACCTTTACCTATCCGCTGGGCGGGGCCATCTGCTACGTGGAAGCGCTGGCCAGCGAGGTGGACGACGACAGGCTTTTGACCGGCGCCGGGGTGGTCAATATCTCGCCGGCCGAAAAGATCGCCACCCTGGCCGACGGACGGCGTGTGGCGTACGAGCATCTGATTTCGTCGGCTCCCTTTGACCGTCTTTTAAAGATGAGCGGCGTCGACCACGATCCCTCGACTTTTACGTCCAATAAGGTTCTGGTCTTCAATCTGGGATTCGATCGAAAGGGGCCCCGCGGGGTTCACTGGATGTATTTTCCGGAACGGGAGGTCTCGTTTTACCGGGCCGGATTTTATGACAATATCATGAATGCAGAGCGGATGAGCCTCTATGTCGAAATCGGGCTTCCCACAGACGCCACCGTCGACGTCGAAGCGCTGCGCCAACAGGTCCTGAGCGATCTAAAAGCTGTCGGCGTCGTCGATGGCCATCAGCTCGTCGCCGACCACCATGTTGTTTTAGATCCGGCCTACGTTCACATCACCGGCGACTCCAAGCGCCAATTTGCGGAGCTGGACGCCACTCTTCGCTGCGCCCAGATCTATTCGATCGGGCGCTACGGCGGCTGGACCTATTGTTCGATTGAGGACAATATCGTCGAGGCCCGCGAACTGGCACAGCGCTTCAATCGACTCGACCGGTCTGCCGGCTAAAAACCCCCACCTTTATCAGATGATATATTACTGGTCGCCGTCGCTCTGTTCCAAGAGCCATCGGGTCTCCTCGACGTTTTGCTCGAGTTCCCAATTCGACTCTTCTGCTTCCTGATATTCTGCCGGATCTTGAGCGGTCGCCCGGTTATTGCTCAGATAACCAAATAGGATAAAGGCGCCGGCTAATACGAGGACCACGGCGATGACGTGGCTCCGTCGGACGTCGCCGAAAAATCGGGCTACTCCGGCAATCTCGTCTGCCGTATCGGCCCCGCCCGCCTGTGAAGATCGACCCAATCCGACGCGCTTTCGCTCCATCGGTGTGGTGTGAGTGCGCTGTCGTCGGCGCCCGGTAAGCCGCTCGTATGATTGGAGCACTTCGTCGACATCGAGGCGAAGTTCCTGAGCGTAATTGCGAAGATGACCGCGAGCGAAGACGTCGGCCACATATTCTTCAAAGCGATCTTCTTCGAGGTGCTCCAGCATTCCCCGCGGAATCCTGGTCATGGCCGCCACATCATCCAGCGCCAATCCCCGTTCCTCCCGTGCTTCACGGAGCAATACCCCGGGAGACTTCATACTACGTCCTCTCAGTTAACTTCAATTAGTCCACAATAGAGCCTGACAATCGCCGGTGGGACCATCGAGACCGGAATCTACATATCTACCGGCCAAATCACTGACGAATCGGTGTAACATCACTCCACAACGAGCCCTTCATACAGATTGTGAAGCATTTTGCAAGGAGCGGAAAAAAAAGGTTGGTGGTTATCACTGTACACTGCCCGGGTAGTAGTGCGAAGAAAAAGTTTTCCACACCCGGGGGACCAACCCGAGCCGCGTCGGTGTTTCTGGTGCGACATTTTAAGTGTCCAAGATCGCGATGGGAATCGTCAATTCACGGGGCGTTACGCTTTGTACAACGCGCTCGGTTATCCGAATGTCCGCAAGCGTTATATTCGGGCATGCGGGAGCGCGGAAAGCTTGACACCAGCAGGGGCCATTGATAGCTCTACCAAGTGCTCAAAGGAGGTTTTTCGCCAGTCCGTTCCGCCCGATCCGAGCGGCGTGTGCTGCAGTTTGAAGTTCTATTCCCGGCCACCGCTGTCACGGTGGCGACCCTGGGACTGAGGAGTTTGGATGCTGGTGCGTATCATTCCCGTTTTTCTTGCCGTTGCTTCCCTCTTGTCGATCCTGTCTTTCTCGACGGCCGCTGAGGCCTCCGAGCCCACAGAGGTGCTCGACGGCACAGGCCTGATGGACACGAGCCCGAGCACTTTCAACACTCGTGGTTTTGCCCAGGAGCCCTATTTTTACGTCACTCCTGGCTTTCGCTTCGACTACACCACTGCCGAGATCTCACGGGAGGCTCCCTGTGTGGCCAGCGAGAACTCATTTGAGGACGGAGAGCTGGCCGCCAACAACCCCCGCGTGCAATTCGATGAACAGGGCTGCAGCACCCCTCGCATCGTCAATCGCCGCCAGATGGACTATCGCTCAACGCGGACGACCCTGGATATGACCCTTCGCACCGGCGCCCGCGGCATCGAGTTGCGTCTGAACTTTCCTCTGGTCCTTAGTTCCTCCCGGGGACTTCGCTACGCCCAGGCCCAGCGATCGGCGACGGAAAGCCCGGTCAACGAGAATAACTCCTTTGTCGACCCCTCCGATCAGCGAATTCGAAACCATGGCGAAGATGTATTCAGCGATAATACAGACCGGTTTTCCAACGAACTCGACCAATTTCAGATGTATCGCTTTATGGAGCTCAGTAGCGAGTTTTCGCCCTACGATCGCAGCGGATTTGCCGATCCAACCGTAGGAGTTCACTGGGCGCCCTGGAGCGATTATGACGACGATACCAAGGCGACGATGCACGTCGGCGTCGACTACACGATGCCCGTGGCCCGCGCTCAACAAGCTGGAAATACCTCCGTTGGACGCGGGGTCCATGAATTGACCTGGAGTGTCGGGGCCTCCAAAAAATTCGACTGGATCGAACCCTATTTTGGCGCCCAGTACACGCTTCCTATGGCGCGTTCGAATTCCCTCTTCGGCGAGGTCGATCCTCGCGGGGACTTCGGCCAGGGACAGGTGGTACAGCGCCCGCCGATGCACGCCTTATTCTCCATCGGCACCGAGCTCATTCCCTATGAAAATCCGGCCCAGGGAGCGCGTTACTCTCTCGATCTGAGCTTTAATTTTGGCTACACCAGTGAGGGACGCGATTATTCACCGCTATTCGACCATATGACCGACCCCGGCAATCGCTGTAACGGAATGACCCTCGATGAGGTCCGGCCCCAATTCGACGGCGACACCTTGACCAACCCGGAGGACGTGGCCTGCGCGTGGGTCGTCCAGCAGCCGTCGAACTCCACTGGAAATGCCGAATATGACCTCAACACCACTGCCGGTGATCGCTCATTTGAGTTTACTGATCTGATGACCGTCGACAGCTACGGCACATTCGGCCTTGAATTGGGCGCCAATCTCCAGCCCCACCACCTCTTTCAATTCCGGGTTAACGGGGGCATTACGCACCACCAAGCCCACCTGCTGACCAATGCCCGTACCGGCTCCACCGGCGGTGAAGGAGCGGTGACCATGGATGACGGCACGGAGCGCAATCCCACCTACAATCCAGCCTATGACAACTCGGGCGATCGCTTTCGCGTCACCCGCTACAACACCTGGCACGTCGCCGTGGGCACGGCCCTGCAGTTCTGAACCTCCCACAGATTGTGACTCATCGACTGATCTCGCAACAGTGCTGCTAATCGACCAATTGGTCGATGCGGTCGTAGATCTGGGATCGGGGAATATCGAACATCTCATCGACGAAATCCTTGATCGTTCGCCGGCGCACTCCCTGATCGTGCAATAGAACGATGGCGCGATCTGCCTGTTCCCAACCGTCGTCTTTGTCGGTGTCCGGACGCCCGGCGATACACAGCACGATCTCACCGCGTACAGGCGCCTGCTCTTCCAATTTCTGGCGCACCCTCTCAGCACTCCCCACCACAAATTCCTCGTGTAGTTTCGTCAGTTCCCGGCCGATACATACCTCGCGCGCCGGCCCACAGACCTCTATCACGTCGTCGAGTGCCTTTATAATGCGTCGGGGGGACTCATAGGTCACGATCGTTGTATGGAGTCTATCGAGCTCCTCAAGACGATGTCGACGCCGCTCGGGCGAGGTTGGCAAAAACCCCTCGAAATAAAAGCGATCCGTGGCCAGCCCGGAGCCACTTAACGCCACCACCGCTGCCGCGGGACCGGGCAGTGCGGTCACCTCCAGATCGCGCTGTCGACAGGCCCGGACAAGCCGATAGCCGGGATCGGAAATTGTCGGTGTGCCGGCATCGCTGGTCAGCACCACTGTATTGCCGTTTTCGACGGCGTCCGCGATCTCATCGGCTCGGTCCCGGGCGGTGTGGTCGTCGTAGCGCCACAATTTCGGGCGGCCATCACTTCGAGCAATCCCCAGCAACTCCAATAATTTCCCGGCTCGCCGAGTATCCTCACAGGCGATGATATCCGCCGACGTCAGCGCTTCGCGCTGCCGCGGCGTCACATCGTCGAGATTTCCGATCGGCGTCGGACAGATCACGAGCATACCCCTTCCTCCGTGCCTTTTAATTTTGATGGGAAATCACTTTCCGATCGCAAGCCCCAGATCCTCGCGGAGCTGAAAGTATTCTTCGCTGATCGAGAAGAGCACCATCTCGCGGATCTTATCTTTGACGCTGGCCTTGCTGATCGGCACCAGGTCGGATTTTATGCAGGCCGCCGCGGTATGAATATTACCGCTGAGCAGAAGTCCCATGCGTATCGACGTATGTTCCGCTGCTTTTAGCCACTGCGACAGGTTGGGGTTTTCGCCCTTATCCAAAAACTTCTTCATCGCTTTTTGTGCCTGCACCAACATCGGGCCGGGGATATCGGCAATCTGTTGTTTACACGTCGCCCCCTGCTCGCCCATCTGCTTGGCCAGCCCCAGGCTGGGATCGGTCATGTCCATCAGCGCCATAAAATACATCTTCAAAAATTCCGTGGGCTGACCGATCGACCCCATATAGTGCTGCGGCAACATCCAGGTCAGCGATTTTCCGATGATAAATGCCAGCTCGCGATCGTCTGATTTCTGGTGGACGTCGCCGCCGATGATGACCGTCGGAGGGTCGATATTGGCGTTGCGCATTCCCAGCGCCTGATCGCCCTTTAGGTAGACCTGAGGAGCGGGCAGCAAATTGGTGGTCTGCGTGACGTATTGGTAGATCTTATTAAATAGCCGCTGCTCCTGAAGATCGAGCTTGTCCTTGCGCTTATGAACTCCCCAGTCCTTGATCGATTTCATGGAGTAAAGCGGGCGAAGCCCCTGTCCAAGAACGCTCATGATATAGGTGATGAGCACATCCTGATCGGGGTGGTAGAGCTTTTTAAACATCTCCTGGTTAAATTTGCCCTGAGCCGCCGGCAGGCTGGCCCCCAGATATTTTTGAAAGAATGTCTCCTCTTGCTCCGAGGCACTCTGTAAAAAGGATAGAGCAGCGGCCATACACCAGGCCCGGTCGTATTCTTTAGTCTCGATATAGCTTTTGAAAAGCTTTCGATAACTCTCGACTCGGAATCGATCCAATTTGATGAGTTCTCGGTGTTGTTCGATGACACCGCTGACGTTGGTCCCGTCCTTTTCGTACAGCTCCGCCAGGATAAGCCGCAGCTTCTCGTCATCCTCCTTGAGGCCGACGGCGATCTTATAGGCCTCAATGGCCGTCTCGTAGTCGCCCATCCGCGTGCGATAGACTTCGCCCAGGTTCTGCCACAACTGGACTTTGACGTACTCCATTTTCTCGTCGTCGCGCTCGTTGACCCGGTGGAGCATCTTTCGATAGGCCCGCGCCAGTTCTCGCCAGCTTTTGAGTTTCGTCAAAATCCGGTCGATGGCCTCGAATGCCTTGAGCATATTGGGCGCATCGACATCGAGGGCCTTCTCAAAGAGCTCCACGGCCTTCATCGGATCTTCGATCTCGTCGCGGTAGATGACGGCAGCCGTATAGTAATACTTGGCGATCCGGGATTGATTATCCTCCTGCTCGATGATCCGCATCAGGATCCCGACCGCCTCATGCCACTGTTTGGTCTTGGTATAAAGATCGAGCAATTTGCGCAGCACGACCACGCTATTGGGCTCGATTTCCAGGGCTTCAATATAGGCAGCCACCGCTTCCGGTGGACGATCGAGTTTATTGGCCAAAAGGTCACCGACGCGAGAGATCGTCGCAAAACGAACCTTCGGATCTTCTTCGGTCTCCATCAGCCAGCGCGAATAGTCGACGACTTCATCCCACTTTTCCTGGGCTTCGGCGACCTCGATACGCTTGGTGAGCGTTGGCCGGTGATGTTGTTCGATCTCCAGGGCCCGCTCGAAATAATCGCCGGCCTTGCGCATATCGTTGAGCTGCTGGCGAATCGAGCCCAGCCGATAGTACACATCGACGAGCTGGGCCATCTCCAGCTTATCCTCGTGGTGCAATTGCAACGACTGCAGCACTTTTGAGGCCTGCTCAAGTTCTCCGCGCTCATGTAATAGGCGACCAAAGCCCTGCAGAGTGTCGCGGTCGGTGGAGAGCAGCTCGTAGGCTTTTCGGTATTGCTGCAAGGCCTCTTCCGGCTGGGCCAACTCCTCGTTGGCCTGAGCCAGTTGCAGGTGGCGTCGGTGGCGCTCCTCGTCGTCTACTTCGGCGCTGCGATATTCCTCGAGCGTCATCTCCAGTAGCGGCACGGCGCGCTCGTAGCGCTGCTCGCGAAAGGAGACCTCGATAAGCGGCAGCGCTGCCGCCGAGAGGCGAGGGTTATTCTCGAGCGCCTCTTCGTAATAGCTGAGGGCATTGACTTCGTCGCCCACATTTTCCTCATAGACCTTGCCGATCTCGGCGAGGAGTGCGGCCTTGGCGTCCAGGTCGCGCTCGGCCTCTACTGCTTCTTTCAATACGCGAATCAGGCTATCCCAGTGCTGCTGGGTTCCCAGAAGCTCTCGAACCGCCTCCAATACGTCGGGATGGGTCGGCTCGACGCGAAGGGCCGACATATACGCGTCCTCCGCCGAGGCGTGATCGTGGAGTTGTCCCTCCAAAAGTGCCCCCAGCCGGTGATAAACCTCGGCGCGGTAGCTGTCGTCATCGACCTGCTCCACGAGCCGCTCGTAGGCGTCGACGGCGCGTTCCCAGTTGCTGGTTTCCTCATGCAGCGCCGCCAGTTCCGCCCAGATACCGGGGCTTACCGGGTCCAGCTCCACGGCCTGCTCGTAGGCCTCGATGGCCGCATGGGGATCGCCGACTTCATGTTGCTGCAACTGTCCCAACTCGCTGTACAATCCAACTTTCTTGTCCCGGTCATCGACCAACTCGATATGGCGTTGGAGAGTATCGACCAGCTCGAACCATCGCTCCAGATCGCGATACAAACGCTCCAGATTTTCAATCGCCGTAGTGCTCCCGGGATCGACCATCAATACGTTGTTATAGGCTTCGACGGCCCGATCGAGATCTTCGAAGTGATTCTCGAATACAGAGGCCATCTTTCCGTATAGCTGCACCTGCTCGTCGGGCTCGTGGGTCAGCGAGAGCTGCTGCTGATAGATGTCGATCAGTTCGTCCCACTCACCGGACTGGGTGTACAGACGTTCCAGGGCCTGCAAGGACGGAATATGTGCCTGATCGACGGTCAGCACATCGCGATAGGCGGCGATTGCCTGGGCCTCGTCTTGTAATTCCTCCTCCCAGATGCTGGCGGCTCGACTCTTGATCTCAACGATCAGATCCGGATCGTAGGTCGCCTCTGCTTTTCGGCCCAGGATATCAACCAATTCTTCCCAGTGGCCGAATGCCTCGTAGACCCGCTCCAGGCTCTCCATGGCCAGAATATCGGTGGGATCGATGACCAGAATCTCTCGGTAAGCGGCAATGGACTGCTCAAGATCAGCCATCTGCATCTCGAAGAGTTCACCCAGCGCTCGCCACAACTCGGCCTGCTCTTCCGGATCGGAGGTCAATTCGACGCGTGTCTGCAGAATCTGGGCCAGCTCAGGCCACGACGCCAACTCCCGATACAGTTCTTCCAGGGTACGGAGCACTTCCTGGTTGTCGGGCTCAATCATGCGGGCCCGCTGTAGGTGATATGCTCCGTCGTCGGGCTGGTCGAGTTCGTTGGCGTACCACTTGCCGATCTGGGTGTGGAGATCGGCGGCCTCCGGGGTGTCGCCGAGTTCGTCGACCACCGCTTCAAAACGCTCGATGGCCTCCTCCCAGAGTCCCGTCTCGCGGGTCAACCGCTCCACTTCCCCCATCAGCTCTTCATCGTCCAGGGTGTCGGCATCTACGGCCGACAAAATGACGAGCAGCGAATTTTCGGGCTGTCCTAAATGCTCCTCGAAGATACGGGCCGCGTGTCGCAGGTTGTCGACGCGAGCAAAGACATCGTCCACAATCTCGGCGCGATCGAGATAGAGGCCGGCCAACTCGGCCATCGCCTCTTCGCTTCCCTGCTCCTGATAGATGGTCTCCAGCGAACGGCTGGCGTCCATATTGGTGGGGTCGATCTCGAGAATCATCTGCAGATACCGCACAGCCTCATCGGGCTCCATCAGCTTCGTCTGCCACAGATCGGCGACCCGGGTCAGATACATCAGCCGCGTTTCATCATCGACGGCTCGATCGGCCTTCATGCCCAGAATATGCGCCGCTTCCTCCCAATGGGCCTCCTGCAGGTATAACTGCTCTAGCTCATCGAGGGCCTGATCGTGTTCTGGGTTGAGGCTCAGCACATTTTTCCAGGCATCGATCGCCGCTGGCGGATTCATCAGCATCTCGCTTTGAATCTCGCCGAGCTCCTCCCACAGCGAAAGCTTTCGCTCCTGAGCGACTTCATCGTGGGAGATGAGCCGCTCGATGATCTGAGCCAATTGTTGGTAGTCCGCCTGACGGGTCGTCAACTCCTTGAGTGACTCCAGCGCCTCAAGATGTACGGGATTGATCTGCAGGGCGGCGTTCCAGGCATCCTGAGCCGCCACCTCATCGTGGAGATAACCGCCGTAGATGGTTCCCAGCGATTCATATAGGCCGAGCTGCTCGTCGGGTTCGACGGTCAACTCCACTTCCCGGTGCAATACAGCGACCAGGTCCTCCCATCGCTCCTCATCGACATATAGCCGCCGCAACTCCCCGAGGGCCTGCCGGTTGTCGGGCTGCAGCTCCGTGACTCTCTGCCACAGATCGACGGCGTCCAATTTGCGCTCCAGCATCTCTTCGGCGATCCGCGCCATCCGACCGTAATAATCGGCCTGCTCGTCCGGGTCGTGAGTCAATTGAGCCCGCCGCTCCAATACGTCGTACAGCGGCTCCCAGGCTTCCAGAGCACTATGAATCTGCTCCAAACTCTCCAGTGCCTGTTCATGATCGGGCTGAACGCTCAACATCGTCTCATAGGTCTCGACGGCCCGCTCAAAATCGGTCAATTGATCCTGGAAGACCTGGGCGAGTTGGTAGTTGAGTTCCACGACCTCGAATTCATCGTAGGCCCCGTCGATACGTCGCTCCAGGATGCCGGCCAGGTCTTCCCAGCGCGCCTGATCGGCATAGATACGGTCCAGCGCTTTGAGCGCTTTTTCATGGGTCGGGTCTAACTCCAGTGCCTGCAGATAGGCCATCTCTGCATCCTGATAGGACTCCATGCGCTCATCGAGCACGGTGGCCAGGCGTATCCACAATCCGAGGAGAGTATCATCCGTATTGTGTGGACTCTCCAGGGCGTCGGCATAGATCTCAGCCGCTTTGCCCCAGTCCTGTGTCACCTCGGCGAGGCGCTCGATTTCCGCCAGGACTTGTTCGTCGTCGGGGCGCTCCACCAACGCGCCGCCGTAGGCTCCAAGGGCCTCATCGACGTCGTCGAGTTGGTCGAGATAAATACCGGCGACCTGCATTAACAGATCGAAGCGCTGGAAGGGGTCGTCGATCATCTCCAGGCGGTGAAGATAGATCTCGACGACCTTTTCGTGCTGACCGCGCTCCAAATAAAAGGGCTCGAGAATATCGGCGCACCGCTCCACGGCGCGTCCTTCCATAAACATCTGCTCTAGATTCTCGATGGCCGTCGGATTTTCCGGCTCCTCCAACAAGACTTCCTGGTAGGTGGCGATTGCCGATTCCGGCTGCTCGAGCGCCATCTGGTACAATGTCCCCAGGCGAAGCCGAAGCTCCAGCGTCTTCTCCAGATCCTCGCTGTTATAGATCCGGGTCTTGAGAATCTCGGCAAGCTCCTCCCACTGACCCTCTTGTTGATACAACCGGTCTAAAGCCAGGATCGCCTCTTTGCGTCCCGGTTCCACCTCGAGCACCTTTTGAAAGCGCTCGATCGCCGGCGGAGCCTGGTGCAATTCCTCTTCGTAAATTCGCGCCACACGCAGGTTCAGCGAGGCCACCACCTCGAAGTCGGTGATATCGTCGAGGCGCTCGTCGATCTGCTCGATGAGCACTTCCCAGGCGTCGAGTTCGACGGCCAGGCGCTCCAGAGTTTCCAAAATCTCCTGGCGTCCTGGCTCCGTCTCCAATGCTTCGACATACGAGGCAAACGCTTCGGCAGGGTCCTGAAGCTGCTCCTCGAGAATCGAGCCCACCTCTTTGTACAACTCGATCTTGCGTTCTGGCTCATGGCTGGCCTCGATTAACAATCGATGCACATGGACCAGACTCTCCCACTGCTCTTTGCTCTCATATAGCGGCTGAAGGACTCGGGCGGCCTCCGCTTCGTTGTCACCGCGCTCGACCATCTCCTCAAGGGCCCATACCGAGGCGCCGTGCTCCGGGTTTCGCTCCAGAATTTCACGATATATTTCGATGGCGCGAAGCCCATCTCCCAGATGCTCCTCCCACAGTCGACCAACGCGATATTGCAGCGCCTCAGTTTCGTCGCCATCGGCGGACAACTCGAGCTGACGCTCTAAGATCTCCAGCAACTCGTGCCACTGCTCCGTGGCTTCAAACAGCTCGTCGAGCTTCTCCAGGGCGCCACGCTGTTCGGGATCGAGCTCCGTGATCTGGCGGTACATCTCGATGGCATCCTGCGGCTGCTCAAGATGCTCTTGATAAATCGCCCCCATCACAAATAGAAGGTCTTTTCGCCCCTCATCGTCATCGGCCAGCTCGAGTTTGCGTCGATAGACATCGAGCAGGTCATGCCATCGTTCCAGCGAGGTATATAATACCTCAAGCCGGTCGATGGAGTGGCTATCGGCCTCGTCGATGGCCAGAGTCCGATTATAGATATCGATGGCATCTTGCGGACTCTCCAGGATATCCTCATAGAGCGTCCCGGCCTGATGAAGCAGCTCTACTCTGGCCTCATCCTCTTCGACGAGCTCCGATTTCGTCACCAGAATATCGACGAGATCGGCCCATTGTTGGGTCTCGCGATAGATGGCCTCCAATTCTTCGACCGTCTCCAGATCGGCGGGAAATAACTCCAGCACGGCGTGAAGCCGCTCGGTAGCCATATCCAACTCACCGAGTGGCTCGATATAAACGGCGGCCGCCCGGCGAAGCATATCGCGCTGTACGTCGGGATCGATCTGTTCTTCGGCTTCCCTCTCAAAGACCCCGACCAGCTCGGCATGACCGTCGCCTTCTGCCGCGAGACGATACAGGTGATCAAGGGTGCTCTGCCCTTCGACATCGTCGCTCAACGCCCGTGCATAAGTACGAAAGGCCGACGCCACGTCGCCTCGCTCATCTTCATGCAACGAGGCGATGCGGTGAAGCAGCTCCGTGCGCTGCTCGGGATCGACGCGCTCCTCTACCTGCACCTCCAGGGCGCCAATGAGTCGCTCGGCATCGTCTCGTTCGACATATAGCGGCTCCATGATGCAACTGATGCGTTCGCGCGGCGCCGACTCCTTCTGCATCAACTCTTCCATGGCCCGATTGGCCATTTCATTGTCTTTTTCGGCCTCCAGAATCTCTTCGTAGAGATCGACGGCTCGCTCCGCATTTCCTAAATGAGCTTCCAGCACCTGGGCGAGCCGCGCCTTTACCTCGTGGCGTTTCGACTCGTCGACCAGCTCCAGCTCCGCTTCCAGATCTCGGGCCAACTCATCCCACATCCCCTCGTGCTCAAAGATGCGATCGAGATTAAAATAGGCGTCGAGATTCTCCGGATCCTCTTCCAGGATCGCTTCATAAATCTCGATGGCCCGCTGCGAATCCTCCAGCAACTCTTCCCAGATCTTTGCCTTGCGAAACCGAAGTTGCTGGATTTCGTCCGGGTCATCAAACCACTCAATTTTGCGGTCCACCGCATCGAGCAGATCACGCCACGATTCGGTGCTGATAAACAACTCCTCGAGCTCGTCCAGGGCTCGGGCGTCCTCTGGACGCAGAGCATGAACTTCCTCGAGATAGCGCTGTGCTTCACCGTATTCCTGGCGATAGTCGGCGTTGACCTGGGCCAGTGTATAATAGTAGTCGACGCGAAGATCCTCATCGTCGATATGGGGCGTGATCTCCTCGCATAAATCAACGTAGCGATCCCACGACTCCAGCGCATGAGCGATGCGATATAGCTGCTCACGACCGTCTTCGTCGCCGGGACTGAGGTGGATCACCTTTCCATAGCTATCGAATGCCCGGGGCGCGTCACCGATCTCTTCGATTAACAGCGCTCCGATACGGCGGTGCAATTCACGGGCCTCGCTGTCCTCGTCGGCTTCGTCGGCCTGGATACTGAGCACGTCGATCAACGACTCCCACTGCCCGAATACCTCGTAGACCGGCTCCAGAATATCCGTTACCAATCCGCTATAAAGGCTGTCCTCCAGCAGTGCCTCCACGACCTCGAGGGCCTCCGCGTGGTCGGGACGCCAGTGCAAGACCTTACCCAGGGCGCCGACGGCTTCTTCCACCTCGTCGAGATGCTCGATGCAGACTGTGCCGAGTTCAAAGCGAAGCGCCGTGAGGGTCTCGATTTCCTCTTCGCGATAGGTGGCCGGCGCATCGAGATCGATGGCATCAAGATCGGTTTCACCGACCTCATCTGCCGTCTGTGAGTCCGCCTCCTCCACATCGCTGATTTCATCCGCCATTGCCGCTTCGTCGGAGGTCTCGTCGACCTCGATGTCCGCCGCCTCAACGACTTCTTCGGGCTCGCTGCCCTCGCCTTCGTCGTGCAGATCGGCAAGGACGTCATCGACGCCCTCGTCACTGCCGGTAAATTCGTCACCAAAGCCGGAATCGACGGGCTCAGTAGAGGCATTGCCGATGATCTGAGCGGGCTCGACGCTCTGGCGCTCGCGCTGTCGGGCCGCCGTGCGCGCTGTGCGCTCAATGAGATCGATCTCCTGACGGATCACCTCCGCCAGATCGGCATAGTCGCCCTCATCACTGTATAAACGGTGAAGTTCTGCCAGCGTCTGTGCGTTTCGGCCATCGAGTTCGAGCGCCTCGTTATATCGAGCGATGGCAGTCGTCGTATCGCCGGCTTCTACTTCGGCGATCTCTGCCATTCCCTGCAGGATTCCGACCCGAGCATCGACGTCGCTCTCCAATTCCAGTCGGTGACGGTAGACCTTCATCAACTCGTCCCACCGCTCACTGCGCCGGTAAATTCCCTCCATCGCTTCCAGTGCGGCGAGGTTTTCCTCCTCCACTTCCAGAATGGCCTCGAATTGCGTCAGCGCCGCATCGAGGTGCTCGACTTCCTCAGAGAGCACCCGTCCAAGCAGAAGGCGAAGCCGCAACTCATCGGCGGTCTCACGCTCCTCCTGGAGGGCCTCGCGATAATGATCCACCAGCGTCGGCCAGGAGTCAGATTCTCCGGCAGCCTC
>SKQC01000433.1 GCA_007119175.1 Myxococcales bacterium
GACGAGTCAGGCGGCATCGTCTGCTGGGGACTCGGAAGCGATCCCGACGAAGACGATGGCGACGAGGACTACGGTCAGGCCAGCCCCCCCGATGGGGCTTATACTGAGGTCGCCTCGGGTCGTTACCATAGCTGCGCCGTCACCGCCGATGGCGAAATCGACTGCTGGGGCTTTGACTACAAGGGAATGGCGACCCCACCTGAAGTCGGCTTTTATCACAGCATCACCGTGGGAACCCTGCATACCTGCGCCATCGAAGACGCCGGCTCGATTAGCTGCTGGGGTGTCGGAATTCCGCCCGAAGTCGAGGAAAACGACGAAGAAAATGACGGCGAGAATAACGACGACGAAAATAACGACGACGAGAACGGAGAAGGTGACGAGGAAGAGGACGACGAAGAGGACGACGAAGAAGATGAGGAAGTCGAAGAAGAGGAAGAAGACGAGGACGAGTTCCGCGAGGACTTCGGCCAGGCCACTCCCCCTTCAGGGACATTTCAGCAGGTCTCGGCAGGGGGCTTTCACACCTGCGCCACCGACGACGGAAATACCGTGCAGTGCTGGGGCAGCGACGAATACGGACAATCCACACCGAACCCGGATGATTAAACGCCCTCGAATGTCTCCTTCGTAAATTCCCCGGTCGTATAATAAATGCGCTGCAATCCCACCCGGGCGCGAGAAAAGCCGGCGAGACTCTCCTCGTCGCGATCCATCACCGCACATAGATAGAGGGGAAGTTCATCGAGCGTGATCGACTCACAGACGATCCGCTCCGGATCGAGATCGGGCATCACCGCCGTCAGCGCCTCATTGGGCTCCTCGCCGTTGGCCAACGACTTCGCATATACGGCGAAGACCCTGGCGGCCCGCTCGTCGCCGGCGGCCGCGACGATCAACCCGTTGTGGTCGGCGAGGACGATGAGATCCATCTCGAACTCTGAGAAAACATGCTCAAGCTGGTAGATCAGCGCCCGCTGAGTCTTTTCACTGCGTCGTCGCCGCTTCTCGCGTTGAATCGTAAAGTCGCCCATGACCTCTCTCCCGCAGTAATAAAGACTTCAGTCAGTCTCCTACACCAATTGAATCATATTCAGATCGATCGGCCAATCGCTGATCCGATGACCATCGCCAACTGGTCGGCGGCATAGATTTTGAGCCCATCGACCCACAAATCTGCCGAGGCCAGGGCCAGGGTTTCATCGGCCAGCTCTCTTATTTCGTGGATGTCGACGATAACTGTCACTCGATCACTCTCGGGCAGCACCTGTCCGCGATAGGTCCAGGAGATTTCGCGGCCCGTGGCGATGGGATCGATGCGGGGGTTGGAAAAACGGCGGTGGTGGCCCTCGTGGATCAGCGCAAAGCGCAATGTCTGGAACATAGCTTCGACGCCCAGGGAGCCGGGCATGACCGGATCTTCGTAGAAATGGGCCTTAAAAAACCACTCTGCCGGGTCAATTTCTTTTTCAGCGCGAAACCTCAACACCTCGCCCTCTGTCCATCGGCCAGTGGCGGCGTCGATCATGCGCAGGCTTTCGGCAGGCCATAACTGCGCGTGATCCGGATCGGGCGGCGAGGCCAGATCGACGTAAAAATCGCTCTCGGCCGAAAATTGCGCCCGTTCACCGTCATCGACGGCGATGCCGACCTGATCTTCGAGGGCATCCTGCGGAAAAAATCCGAAGGTGGTCTCCACCTCGTAGACCAGCTCCTCGCCGATGGTGCATTGCAATTCGAAAGACTGAATCGTCATCCCGCCGGAGCTCGAATTTCGGGTCAGCGTCGTGCGGGTCTGAAGGGTTTCGTCGGTCGGTAATATCTGGCGATGCAGCGTGGCCACGCCGTCGAGGTTTCGATAATAAAGTGGCTCGTCGACGTCGAGGATAACCCCGGAATATAGCGACAACCATCCGCATACCTGAAGGGCGGCTTCCATGATCACTGCCGAGGGCATCACCTCGGCAGCGGCGTCCTCGAAATACCATGCCGAGGATGGAATATCGTATTCGGCGACCACCGTCGGAGTCGGTCCCGGCTCTCCGGGTACGCCGTCGGCCTCGACGATGCGACTCAAAAATTGAAATGGCTCCGCGGGAAGCCGCGGCATTCGCGCCGCCCCGTCAAATCGAGCGTAGCGATCGCCCATGCACAGCCAGGCCGGACCGGCCCCGGTGGCGCGCATCGCCAACTCGTCGTGGATCATATCGCCCTGCCGAAGGGCCCGCCGATCTCTTTTGGGAAATCCATCGACGATCAGCTCCTCGACCAGCGGCGTGTCGGGCACCAGTCGCATCTGCATTCCCCGACAGTGAAAAGCCTTGAGCCCATCGACGGTGGCCAGAATATCGGCCACTAACCGCGGCTCTGGACCATCGATGATCTCCTCGACGAAGATCTCGTAGGTCAGCTTTTTATTCGACGGCGTCGCCTGTCCGCGACAACGCAATTGATAGGGAACGTCACTGACCGGCTCAAAGCGCCAGCCGTCGCGGTCGAGCGTCATCCCCATGGCGATCATATATAGACTCATCACCTGCATTCCGCCCTCGAACATCAGCGTTCCGGGCATGCAGGGATCGTCTTTGAAATGGCCGTCGAAAAACCAGCTCTCCGGCGAGATGTCATAGCGCGTTCGCAGATAGCCACGGCCGTCGACTCCGCCGTCGACGTCGAGCTCCTCGACGGCGCCTACGAGACACATCTTACCGTGGTGAATATTCGGCGTGCGCCGATGGCACCTCAGCCTCTCGTAGCCCTCGCCGAAACAAGCCGTGGGCCTGCCGGCGGCAAAGGCCTCGACGTCGTCGGCGGCGAGCTTTTCGGGAATCAATGACGTGTCGACGCGCGGAGAGTCGAGGCGAGCGTCGCCGCAAAAATCTGCCTTTTCCGGCGTCCACAAAATGCCCATCGAATTGGCCAGCTCTTCGTCGCTAAAAAATCCCGCCTGCCCGTTGCGGACCGACAGCCTGACTTCACTGTCGGTGCGACAATCGTAGTGGAAGAAAAATAGCCGCACATCGCCCTGTTTGGCGTGATCATCGATGTGGATATCGTAGCTCAGCGTCTCCCCCGCTGTCGGCAACCCACCGCGATAGGTCAGCTCGCAGCCCAGAAGCCGATAGATGCGCTCGCCCTTATTTTCGAAATCAGCGCCCATCCAGGAGATCAAAAATAGATCGGCCTGCCCCGCTTCGATCATCACGCCCGGCGGGATTCGTCCATTGAACAGATACCAGGAATCGGGGCGAATATCGGTCTCGGTCCACACAGTGCCCGTGCCGACGACGCCCGGCTCGGCATCGATATCGACGACCCGATCGGCGAGCAAAAGCGGCGGCTCCGGCATGCGCACCTGACGTGGAAAATGGTCTTGCTCGGCAAAGAGGGGGCCGAATATCTCGGAGATATCGCCGGAGGCGTGAATCTCGAGATCTTCGCGGCCAAATAGTGGCGCGCTTTGCTCGGGCTCCACCGAAGATTCGCCATCTTGCACGTCGAGCAACTCCCAGCCGCGACGGGAGCGCTCCAAAAAGGCGCGATGCACGTCGCTATGAGCGTCGACGACCTCGAGATAGCGCTCGAATGCCTGGCGCTGCAGGCGAAAATAATCGGGTAATGCCGCAGGGTGCGAGCCAGCGGCCGGCACGTCGTCGGCCGGCGGATTGCCCGCCGACATTGCCGTCACCCGCGGCAACGGTGGAGCCTTCGGCAATACCGTAATATCTGCCGGC
This sequence comes from Myxococcales bacterium, assembly GCA_007119175.1. Taxonomy (GTDB): domain Bacteria; phylum Myxococcota_A; class Bradymonadia; order Bradymonadales; family Bradymonadaceae; genus SLJM01. Next base: position 3,735 of record SKQC01000433.1, read on the forward strand.
TCCGTCGGCGCCGCGGCGAAGACCACCGGCTTCGGCTGTGCCGGAAAAGAAATCGTGCGCCCCAACGTCTCGGGCGCCCGTCGCCGATGGCTTTCGACGTAGTCATTATATCGCTCCACGTCGACGTCGACGCCGCACATGGCGAGTTGAGCGATCGCATTTGCCACCGGCCGAAGCGTCGAATCACCACCACTATCCAGCGAGACCACATGATGGGGCCGGTCGGCCAAAATCTGAGATATCCAGGGGCTAAGCGTCGTGCGCGGTCCGTGCTCGACAAAAACCCGTATGCCGTCCTCCCAGGCGCCTCGTACGAGCGATGGGAAATCCACCGTATTCAGGGCCTGACCGAGCAGCGCTTCGGCGACCTTTTGTCTCGTCGGCTCATAGGACGTCCCGAAGGCGTGGCTATATAATCGCAGATCCGTCGAATGGACCTCTCGGCTGTGGACGTCGAGCCACTCACTGCGAAAGCCTTCGACCTCCGGGCAATGCACAGCGATATCGTAGTCGATATAACTTTTAATGCAGCCATCGAGCCCGTCTAAGACTCGGCATATTGCCGGTTTATGACCGCCGATGGTGACGTCGTCGGGAGCATTGATGAGGATCAATTTGACGAGCGGTTCATCGGCGATCGCCTCCTGTACCGCCTTTCGCGAGCCGGTGACTCGCCAATTTTCCCAACTCGGCATTTCGCCATCTTCAAGATGCTCAGACCATGCCTCGCGCAACAACTCGAAGGAGCCTCCCAGATACTTCGTAAAGGCACCGCTTTCAGAAAATTCACCAAACATCCCGTCGAAATCACGCCACACGCCGGTGGCGAAAAGGGCGTTCGTCTCACCGCTGCTAAATCCAATGGCGGCGTCGAAGTCGATGCCCAGAAATTCGGTGCTCAAATCGCTGTGGAGCTGACTTAAGACACTGGCCGCCAATAACTTGTCCATCGGCGTCGGCTGCGCTTCTTCGTCGGGATGAAACATCCACTGCGTGGCCATATCGAGGCTATCGAAGCGAGCCTCCAAATTCTCGACCAGATGGGGCATCGCCAGACATAGGGCGCGGCCCATTCCGCGATACGCGGCGGCGGCACCGGTAAATGCCTGGGCGACCTCCCCATCGAGCGCCTCCTGCTGAGGGTAGATCCCGGCTGTCAAAGTGCATCCGGTGTCGATAGATGCTTTTAGGCGCGCGAATTTATCGTCGAATTCGGACTCCGAGTTAGCCACGATCGCCGCTTTTCGGCCGGCGTATTCGACCTGATAGACCAGGGGCGCCCCAGTCACTATAGGCCGCCTCTGAGGCCGCACGGCGGTCATTCTATCCGGCGCTTCGAGCGCCGGTGTTCGCAGCTCTGTCGTCGGTGATATTCCACGGGCCTCGCCGCCTCTGGGTAGTGCAAATTCCGGTACGGCGATCGCCGCCGCGATCTGCAACAACCCCTGCGCGCTATGAGCCCGCGGAAGGTCGACCTCAATTCCCCGCTCGCCGTCGTCACTCAAGACGCCGGCCTCGTCGATGGTGGCCAGTATCTCGTCGCCCTCTGCGCGGGCCGTCGACTCCCGTTTTACGACCAGTACGACGGCCGCATCGCTCAGCGCTCCATCGCCGAAATCGGCCTCCGCGTGGGGCTCGGAAGTGGCCATCTCGACCGCTCCGACGAGCGCTCCGTCGAGTTCTCCCCGACGGATCGCCGCACATGCCTCCCGGAGCGCCACATCGCCGGATTGCTCCTCCGCAGATACGGCGAAAGAAAAACCGCCGAGGTCGAAATGAGAGTTGAGGCGATTGGCGACGATATTTGGGAGGGAGCCCACGACGGCGGCCGCCGTTAGCGGAGCGGCGACCAGATCGCGGCTCACCTCGTCGCCATCGAGCCTGGCGCGAACGCCGTGGCGCACGATATCGGGATCGGTCTGCATGCCCGTAAAAACGCCGGTGCGCTCCCTATCGAGCCCGGCTCGCCCCGCCTGATCGACGGCATCACAGGCGGCTCGAAAAATCGCCAATTGCTGTGGCAAGGTCTCGCTCAAATCACGCGGCGGAAAACGCAGCTCTTCTAAAAATAGCTCGACCTCGTCGAGCGGAAATTCCTCGGCATTATCGGGGTTTAGCAAGGCCTCTTCGAATTCTTCGCGATTGGTGGCGATGCCGCTGACAATTCCCAGACCGACGACGGCTACCCCATCGTCATTCGCCGCGTCCGCGCTCAGCTCGGCGCCCACAAATAAATCGCGCTCACCGCGCCATTCTTCGACGACGAGATGGCTATTATTGCCACCGAAACCAAAGGCCGATAGAGCCGCTATTTTGCGCTCCGCCTCCCAGGGCTCCGGTTTTGTGACCAGTCGAAAGGGAGCCTCTTCGAGCTCGTCGATCTCATCGTCACAGTGAATGGTCGCCGGGATCGTGGCGTGCTCCATGGCCCCCAGAATCTTCAATAACCCGGCCATCCCGGCCGCCGTGATGGCGTGGCCCATATTCGATTTATGAGAGCCGATTGGAATCTCGCGGTCCGGCCGAAAAACCTCTTCCAGGCTGTTTATCTCACGGCCGTCACCCACGGGCGTTCCCGTGGCGTGGCATTCGATAAACGAGATATCCTCCGGGGCGACGCCGATCTCGTCGTAAGCGGCGCGAATCGCCCGTACCTGCCCCTCGCCGGCGGGGACCAATAGCCCATCGGAGCGGGCGTCGTTCGACAGGCCGGCATCGTGGACTACGCCAGCGATCTCATCGCCGTGCTCGATGGCATCGTCGAGCCTCTTCAGGCCGATAAAAGCCGCCCCCTCGGTCGGCACCAGGCCGTCGGCGCCGCTGTGAAAAGGCCGACTCTGACCGGTCGGGCTCAACGCCTGCAATGCCTGAAAACCGATATGCAAAAATAGCGGATCCGCCCGATTAACGGCGCCAGCGAGGACGATATCCGCCTCTTTTCGGCGAAGTTTTTCACAGCCCAATTTTATGGCGTAAATCGACGACGCACAGGCCGCGTCGAGGGCAAAAGCGTCGGCTCTTCGACCCAGCGCGCGGGCTATCAGATGGGCGGGAAGACCGCTCATGTATCGGTTTAAGGGTTGTGGTTTTTCACTCTTTTTCCAGACCGCCTCCGTCCATCGCGCAAGCCCTTCTGAGGGCAGCGATAGATTCCCCAACAACACAGCCAGACTTCCGCGATCAGCGCGGTTTATCTGGTGATAAGCTTCTTTCGAGGTATGCAAAACCCACTGAAAAAGTGGGTCCAGCGACCTCACTAATTGGGAGTCCAACTCGAAGTCATCGGGGTCGAAGACGGAGTCGAAGCCGCGCACGTAGCCCGCCGGATGGTTCCAGCCCTCTTTTTGCATTGCCGACGCCGGCTCGGTGCGCCACCGCGCTTTATCAGGCGTCGAGAGCAGATCTCGACTTTCCAACAGGTTTTTCCACAGGGTCTGTGGAGAAAGTGACTCCGGAAAGACACAGGACCGAGAAACGATAGCAATCGGCGTGGTCATGACGGCCCTGTGGCGACGTCTAAGGGGTCTCCGAAATAATGCATCTCCAATCCTCGAATCGCCGCCAGAAGCTCTCCCCGTTGATCTCGATAATCGACATCAAAGACCGCTTTATGAGCCGAGCTTTTGCGCTGCTCCACAATAATCTCGAGCCCGTCGATCTGAGAGTCCATTCCCAGATCTACAAAAAATTCAACTCCGGTGGGCAGATTCATCCGTCCATCGGCGTCGACGGCCTGAACCAGGGCCAATTGCAGGCCCGCATCGACAGCGATTCGCCGCGACGTCTCGCCAATGGCGGCTCGCGCGAATTCGCCGCCAACTCCCTCGACGGAGTCGATGGCGGCAAACGCATCGGTGTGAAAGAGAATCTCGCCGTAGATCTGATCGCGATCCCAGCGCGACTCCTTCACTTCTCCAGTGGCCGAAAGCGGCTCGACATCCGGCAGCTCCCCGCCGAACTCGGCAGTTGCGCTATAATGTAGAGCACCGTCTGCAGCACGCAGCTCGAGTTTCACCGTCGACTCGCCTTTTGCCGACGCGACGGCGAGAAAGCGAGAAATCGACGTCGAATCATCGAATTCGGACAGGCGAATGCCGTTGAGCACCTTTAACTCGCCCAGACGTTTCAGGCGCGCCTGGGGCCTCGCTGCTCGTGCAAGCCCGGCGAAATGGTCGAGAATATAGGCCACGGGAACGACGGCCACACCGTCGATTGAATGGCCACTGAGCTCGGGATGTGACGTTGCATCAAAAGAAATCCACGCTCTCAATTCTCCGGTTGCCTCCGGCAAACCGTCGCCACACACAATCTCCGTGCTACCGCTGTCTGCGGCGGTGAATTCACGCCGAAATAACTGGGCGCCGCCGTCGAGGTCGATGAGTGAAACGCCCTGTGCTTCGAAATGGGCGCGCAGCGAGTCGTCGACCATCCCGCCGTCCCAGGGACCCCAATTGAGCGACGTCGCGCATATCCCGCGACTCGCCGCCTCTGCGCGGGCCACCTTATTGAGCGTTTCGTTGGCCATCGAATAATCGACCTGGCCCACATTTCCGGTGCGCGCCGCCACGGACGAAAATATACAAAGATGCTCGATCGGATCGTCGGCCGTCACCTCCAGAAGGGCTCGCAGACCGTCGACTTTGGTGTCGAAGACGAAGTCGAATTGATCGTCCGATTTATCGACGATCTTTTTGTCCGCCAACACACCGGCGGCGTGCACGATGCCCGTGGGAGCGCCCCAATCGCTGCGAATCTCATTGAGGGCAGATTGCAGCGCCTGGCGGTCGCGCACATCGGCAGCCACGTAGCGCACTGACGCACCGGCGGCGTCGATGGCATCGACGGTCGCCCGGATCTCGCGCTGTTTTGCGATGGCCGCCGCTTTTTCGCCGATCTCTTTCGGGTTCGGCGCCTCGCCGCGAGAACGAGCCTCTTCGATAAGCGCGCGCTTTAATTCTGTGTCCGACGTGGCAGCCGCCGCAAATGTGGGCTCTTCTTTAAGTGGCGTGCGCCCAAGAAGGACGATCGCCGGAGCGCAATCCTGGGCCAATTTTATCAGACAACGGGCCGTCACGCCGCGCGCTCCGCCGGAGGCGACGATGACATCCTTCGCTCCGATCGCCGAATCCCCGATCTCCTCTAATGGCTCCGCACTTTTCGTCTGCACCGTCCAACGCCGGCCGTCCGTATCGAAGGCCACCTCGATTTCCGCTCCGCCGGCGCATAACTCGTCGGCGATCCGTCGGGCGACCACCTCTATTTCGACGCCGTCAGTGGCGATATCGACGGCTTTTAGTGTGGCGTCGTCCCACTCCAGATTGGCTGTCTTTGCGAGGCCCGCCAGGCCGCCTATCCAGGCCCGTGGACCCGTGGCGACTGCATCTTCAGAGCCCAGTCCGAAGGAACCGGCGGTATCGAAGACAACGACCAGTGTCTGCGCCTTTGGTCCTAGCTTCCGAGCGCTCTGAAATGCGCCTCGCTGAACGGCCAACGCGTCGTCGATAGACTCCACCGGCGCAAGCCCGCGCAGGTCGATGACCTGTGGCGCGTCGCCAATTTCGTCGACGACTTCGGCGTCGTAGCCCCGCGCGGCGAGTTGTTTGGCCAGCGCCGCGGCGATGCCGCGACCGTCGTCGACAATATCGATTTTCGATGGGGTCAATAAATTGATCTGCGCCGACGGCGTCGCCACCAACTCTGGCACGTAACGCGAGGGAACGGCAGGCTTCGCCGCCGACGTCGTTACTTTCCCAGGCGACCTCCCACGGCTGCCGAATCGGCGGGACCGCTATCCTCGAGATAGCCGATGATCTCGCCGACGGTCTTCAGCGACGCCATGGCGTTCGGATCGAGCTCGGGCAGCGACGGAACTTCTTCTTGTACCGCAGACAGGATCTCGACGCGCTTGATGGAGTCGATACCGAGGTCGGCCTCGAGCGCCATGGACGCCTCGATCATATCGACGGGATAGCCCGTCTTGTCAGCGACGACGTCCATAAAGGTCGTCGTCAGATCTGCGGGCGCGGCGTCATTGGTCGGCTCCGCGGGTGGCGCGGCGCCGTTGGTCTGAGCCGGCGTCGAGGGCTGGACTGGCGCCTTCGCCTGCGGCTGAGCAACGGGAGCCGGTGCAGCGGGTTGCGGCGCCGGCGGTTGAGCAGCAGCGGGCTGTCGAGCCTCGTAGCGCGGCGCCGGCGGGGCCTGTTGCGGCGCCATATGTTGCGGCGGCATTTGTTGCGGTGCCGGAGCACGCGGCGCCGGTGCCGGCTCGGGCCGCCAGGACCCTGCCGAGGGCTGCGGCTGCGACTGGCGCTGTGGCATCTCCGGTGCCGGAGCGGGCTCGCCTCCGCACCACTGCCGAAAGGAGGTCTCCATGGCCTCCATATAGGCCATCTGCGCTCGCGTCACAGATTGCTCCATCACCCGCAGATAGGCCATATGGCTCTCCGCCAACGAGCGCTGATATTCGGCGAAAGCTCGGGCCGCCGCCGGATCTGCCGGCTGCGTCTGCCGAGTCTGCTGCGCCGGTTGTGGTGTCTGCCGCGGCGCCTCGTAATGAGGGTCGTGGCCATTTGCCCGCGGGGCGCGGCCATTGGCCGTCGGAGGAGTGGCGCCATTTGCGCTATAATCGTCTCTGCTCATCGTCGATTCCTGGGTTGTCGATCCGTTGATATATTCATTGCTAATATTTGGTTTGGGCACATCAGAAGCGCCACCGGCCGGCGGATAGGGCCGCTCGTAATTGGCGCCGTTTAGCTTGACCGTAAATTTTGATTTCTCGCGCTGGCGCGGATCTTCCGGCTCGTCATAGCCCTGCCACAGGGCGCCGAAATTCAGCTCCACGCCCAGCGACGACAGAGCGGCAAGTCCGGAGAAAAAGCTCTCCATATCGCCTGCGCTGCGCCGGTCTAAAGATACGGTCTGAACGTCCTCTTCGGCCAGACATCGCTTTGCCAGCCCGGTCAACACATCGTGTGCTCCGACCTCGACGAAAGTCTGCGCTCCGTCGTCCACCATGGTCTGAATCATTTCCACAAAGCGGACCGGATTTTCGATCTGCGAGGTCAGCGTGGCGCGAATTTTTTCCGGATCTTCGCCGTATTTCCCTGCCGAGGCGTTGGCGTAGATGTTGAGCTCCGGGGCGGAGATGTCGATCTCTGCCAGAAATTCGGCGAAAGGCTCGGTGGCTTCGGCCACGACCTCGGAGTGAAAGGCGGTGTCCACGGGAAGCCGTTGAAAGGCCAATAACTCCTCGTCGAAAATCGCCTCCGCCGCCTCGATGGCGTCGAGGGGGCCAGAGACGACGACCTGGCCGGGGCTATTATCATTGGCCACCACCACATCGGCGTCGGATTCGTCGAGCAATTCGGCGATATCGCCGGCAGAAGCCCGCACGGCCGTCATGGCACCCGACGTCGATCGAGCGGCGTCGGCCATCAACTCGCCGCGCTTTCGGGCCACCTTCAACATCGTCTTTCGATCCCAGACTCCGGCGGCAAAAAGAGCCGAAACCTCGCCGAAGGAGTGTCCGGCGGCAAATTTTGGCGTCAATCCCAACTCTTTGAGCAAGGCAAAACGGGCGGCGCTATCGGCGCCGAGCGCCGGCTGTGCCCACTCGGTGGCCGTTAGATTTTCTCGCTGTTCAATGCGTGTCTGCTCGTCAAACGCGGGCGGTGGATAAACTCGATGATGAAGATCGAAGTCTAGCTGTGCTGCCTCGTCCCACACCGCCCGGGCGGCGTCGAAATACATCGCCAATTGAGCGCCCATGCCCACATATTGGCTTCCCTGGCCCGGAAATAGCATCGCCACGTCGCCATCACTTCTGGTTTTACTTCGATAAAAAGCACCGCCGGGAAGTTCGAACTCCTCGTCGCCGGTCTCATCGAGGCGATCTGTGACAGCAAGCAGGCCGTCGACCAATTCGCCCAGATCTGCGGCGGTCATCGCAAAGCGGTGGGCCTTATCGGATTCGAAATCTCGCTGAGATCGGCGAGCCACAAATGCCAGAAGCTCGCGTCTTTCGCCCGGCTGCTCCGGAATTTCACCCAGATCTTCGACCTCGGCAAGAAGCTTATCCCGCAGCTTATCGCTGCTCGCCGCCGACCACGCAAATAGCTCGGAAGGAAGAGTGCGCTTTCGGCCCGGTCGCCCCGCCTCGCCGCGATATTCCTCGACGACGACGTGAAAATTACTCCCGCCGAAACCAAAGGAGCTAATGCCGGCGCGCCGCGGATGATCGTCGCCGCGAATCCAGGGCCTCGCCTCGGTATTGACGTAAAATGGACTCTCGTCGACGGGCAATTTCGGATTTGGCCGGTCGACCTTGATCGTCGGCGGCAAAATGCCGTGGTGCAGCGCCATGACCACCTTGAATAACCCGGCCGCTCCCGCCGCCGCCTTGGTATGGCCGACCTGGCTTTTAATCGAGCCCAGGGCGCACCAGGGCTCCCCTTCGCCGGAGTCTTTGTCGGCACCGAATGCCTCGCGAAGTCCCTCGAACTCGGCGACGTCGCCGGCCTTCGTGCCCGTGCCGTGGGCCTCGACCAATTCCACGGTCTCCGGCGCCACACCGGCCCGCTCGTGGGCGCGGCCGATGGCCTTTGCCTGTCCCTCGGGAAGCGGCGCGTAAACCGACAGCGAGCGGCCGTCCGACGACGAGCCCAGCCCTTTTATGACGGCGTAAATCTCATCACCTGCCGCTTCGGCCTCGTCGAGCCGCTTTAAGGCGAACATTCCCATGCCCTCGCCCATCAGCGTTCCGTCGGCCCCGTCGGCGAAGGGCCGGCAGTCGCCGCTCTTCGATAGCGCCGGCGTTTTCGAAAAGCACATATACATAAAAATATCGTTAAAACAGTCCACGCCGCCGGTGAGCACGACGTCGGAATGCCCCAGATATAGCTCGTTGAGCCCCATCGACAGCGCCGACAAAGACGAGGCGCAGGCGGCGTCGGTGATGCAATTTGTCCCGCCTAAATCGAAGCGATTGGCGATGCGCCCGGCGACGACATTGCCCAGCAACCCCGGAAAAGTGCTCTCCTGCCATGGGGTGTATTTATCGGCGATGCGATCGCAGATCTTCTGGGCCTCATCCTCGGGAATTCCCTCCTCGCGAAGGGCGGCCAGCCACTGCGGACGCTGAAGGCGGGAGGCGGCCTGTATCAGCAATTCCTGGCCCGCCGTCACCCCCAGAATTATGCTCATCTTTTCTTTATCCATCGCCGAAAATTGCTCGGCAAAGGCATCCTCTAAGACCTGTCGAGCGACGATCAGCGCCAGAAGCTGAGTGGTGTCGGTGGCGGGAATCATATTCGGCGGAATCCCGTAGGCTACCGGATCGAAGTCGACGTCCGGCAAAAACCCGCCCCGCTTGCAATAGGTCTTATCCGCATCGCCGGGCTCGGGATCGTAATAATCATCGATCAGCCAATGCGATGGTGGCACATCGCGGATCAGATCGCGTCCGTCGACGATATTCTGCCAGAACGATCCACACCCGACGGAGTCGGGAAAAAGGGCGCTCATACCAACGATGGCGACCGGGGGATGCTTGGACATACACAGCCTCATTCAGACAACAACAAAAACAACTTGGAACCACAAAAGTTTTTCACCCCAGCGGCCGCGGCACCACCTCGAAGGCTCTCGACGGCACGGCCGCCCCGTAGGTCCGCAATTGCTGAGCGCGGGTGATGATGGCCGCTCCTTCCATCAGGTTCAAGGCTATCTGGGCCACGTGGCGATTTTCGACGGGCTCCAAAAATGTGCCGGCCACCCAGTCGTTGAACGCTCCCTGAGCGGGGCCCATCCAGACCTGGTAGTCCATTCGACGATCCTCGTCGCCGTCGAGCGGCCAGTTGCTCGAAAGACCCAGATACCAGCGACATACCAGGGCCAGGCGATGTTTCGGATCTGACTCGGCACGGGCTACTTCATCGGGATCGTGGGTCTCGAAATACTGCCGCGTTTTCTCCCAGATGGCCTCCATCTCGTCGCGGAAAATATCTTGTTCGAGCTTCTCACGAATGTCTTCCGGGATCTCCTCGATGGAATCCCAGCGCGAATAAACCTCGTATAATCGTCGGGCCCGCGAGGCGAATAAGGTACCACGCTTTAAGACCTGGACCTCTACGCCCATCTCGAACATATCGCCGGCCGGGGCCATCACGACATCCGAAAATTGTGCCTCAGCGAGCATTTTCTTGGCCGCCGGAGACTGCGCGGCCTCCACGCTGGCCTGATTGATCGATCCCGTCAGCACATACGATGCGCCCAGTGAAAACGCCGCTGCCACGGCCTCCGGAGTTCCCAGTCCACCGGCGGCGCCGAGTCGGATTGGCTGTCGGTACTCTTGCTCTCGGCAGATGCGGTCTCGGAGTCGAGCGATGACCGGAAATAAAGCGCTCAGCGGCCGATTATCCGTATGGCCGCCGGAGTCCGATTCCACGGTGAGATCTTCGGCGACCGGCACCTGAGCTGCCAGATGCGCTTCTTCTTTTGTGAGATGCCCGGACTCCAGCAGATCGGCGAGTATTTTTTCGGGGACGGGCCGCATAAAATGAGCGGCCACCTCGGGACGGCTGATCTTGGCGATGATTCGGTGACGCCGCCCGATCGAACCATCGGGCCGGCGATGAAGGCCGGTCGCCGCAAAGCGCGCCACCGCCGGCGTGAGGTTCATAAACGCCGACGCCGACGCCAGGGTGACGCCGCGCTCTAAAAATAGCTCCACCGTGGCCATCTCCAGCGCCGGTTGCTGAGGCGAATGAATCAGATTCGCCCCCCAGCAAAGCCCGGTGCCCTCTAATTCGGTTTTTGTCGCCTCGATATAGTCGCTCATCTTCTGAAGCGACAATCCGGCGGTGCCCAAAATGCCGAGCATCCCGCTTCGGGCCAGGGCGACCACCATCTGCGGGCTGGCGATGCCGTTGGCCATGGCGCCGCCCACATAGGGAAAGCGCAGACCGTGGACCTCACAAAAGGCGCGATTGCCGAGCCACTCCGGATAAAGCGGGGGAAGCGAGGCGAGGTGGGTAAATCGGCCGCCACCGGCGGGATCGATGGATCCACCGGCACCGATGCCGATGCGTCCATCCGGCGCTTCGCGAACCACATGCACGGCGCTGCGAATTCGTCGAACCGCCCCCACCAGGGCATCAGAAGTAACTGCGGGAAGCTCGGCGCCCGGCCTCCAACTGGCCGGCACCGATGACCGTTCAACCACCATGAATCAGCCTGATCAAAAACAACGAATCACTCTTATTTATCGCGCGACTGCAAAAATTTGGCCGCCGATCAAAGACGGAGCATACACGGTGACTCCGACGAGGTAAAATCGAGACCGGCGGCGATCGCCGCCAAAATAGAGGTTGAGGATTCGATGATGCTCTGGTGGTCCCCGGTGCCCTCTCCGAGCGCTCCCACAACTGCAGTCGCGCCCATCTTCCCCACGGGGAGGGGATCTTCGGTGACCCTTTTTCTGCGGCTCGTTACGACGCCTTGTGAACAATCCCGGCCAACCGACCAGCATCGTGGTGATAATCGACTGAGGGTTCCGGGGTTGAGGAAGTCATCGCCTTGGAGAAGATTGTTATGGTGAGACCCCAGATCGCACAAAGTCTGGCGAAGTTGGAAGGAGGTGTTACATGTTCTGGCGAGAAGGCCAGGAAAGATGGTTCTCCTGACTTGATGCCTTGATGAGGCCTTGCCATACGGAGACCGAAGCCCCGCGTCTACAAGGATGCGATTGGTGAGGCAGTAACGACTCTTCCTCAACCCTGGAACCATCAGTCGATATGTCGACGTGCGTCAGTACCACGATACCAACTCCAGTGCACTCGCTGTAATGGCGCGTGTACGTCAGTTCGGGCTTCAAATTACGCTGCTCGTGTCTCCAGCCAAAACGAGTTACGTCGTCGTGGCTATTCCCCCGAACGCGGTGCTTCTTCGCGGCACGTGAGTGTAGGAAATGAGATCAACCCGCGTCAAAGACTACGTTGTAACAAGTCCGCAGAGGGTGATTAACGAAATTATAAGAACGGTTGGGTTTTCCCAAAAACCGGGAACCGCAAAGGACGCAAAGGAACCACAAAGTTGTAGAACGTCTACCAAACCGGGTTAACTCCAGGCCCACATGAAGAGTCCGCTCCCCTTTCAGGGGAGCTGGCGAGCGAAGCGAGACTGAGGGGTAAATCCGAGCAACCCCACCGCCGCTGCGCGGCACCTCCCCTGGCAGGGGAGGATGCTCTCGTGAGGCGAGGTGATTCGGATCAACCCCACCGCCGCTGCGCGGCACCTCCCCTGGCAGGGGAGGATGCTCTCGTAAGGCGAGGTCATTCGGATCAACCCCACCGCCGCTGCGCGGTCCCCCCGTTGTTTTTCTTCGCGCCCTTTGCGGTTCCCCGTTGTTCTTCTTTGCGCCCTTTGCGGTTCCCCCCGCTGTTGTAGTTCTAGGGAGCGTCGGTGCCCTTCAACAGGGCCAGCACGCGGTAGGTCGAAAGATCGACCTCCAGTTGCTGCTGAACCAGCGATAGGCGGGCCAGTTGGAATTGATCGCGGGCGTTGATGACGTCGAGCTGGGAGGCCACGCCGTGGCGAAAGGAGAGCTCTGCCTGACGCAGGGCGCGACCGGCGAGTTCGACCTCCGTTTCGGCGCTCTCGAGTTGCGTCTCAGCCGCTTCTACCTCGGCGAGGGCCTGCTCGATTTCGGAGTCGATCTGGTGGCGTGTGCGCTGTGATTCGATCTCGGCAGCCACCATCTGCGACTGGGCGATATCGCGCTCCGCCCCGCGCATTCCGCCGTCCCAGAGGATCCACTCGCCGGAAAAGATCAGCCGCCACTGCGGATCACGCGGCTGCAGCGCCGTGCTCCGTCCTCCGCTGAAGCTGAAGGTACCGGAAAATGTCGGAAGATAGGCGAAGAGGGTATCTCGCTCACCCCAGTGGGCCACCTCTTCGGTCAGCTCACTGGCCGTAAATATCGCCCGATGCTGCTCGGCAATTTGAAGGTAATTCTGGTGGATATCGGGCGGCAAGTCCGGGCTATCTGGCCGCTGCACATCGAAGTCGGCGTCGACCTGCAACAGCTCGGCAACGGCCTGGCGGACCTGAATAAATTGAAGCCGCGCCGTCTCCAACTGCCGGATGGCCTGATGCAGCTCCAACTCCGCACGGGTCACCTCGAAATCGGTGGCCGTGCCCAGTCGCCGGCGGGTCTCCGTCGAGTCGTAGAGTGTCTGAGCGCTGATCAATTGCTGAGCTGCGAGATCGATGGTGCGCCGAACCATCAACAGATTGAAATAGCTCTGAATCACGGCGTCATCGATCCCTTCTCGCACCACGTCGACTTCCGTCTCACGAAGTTGCTGCTGCACCCGGGCCTGTCGAATCAACGGCCAGGAGCGAAAATTGAGATTCGCCGTAGCACTCACCGACCACTGATAATCCCTTCCGGGCTGTACGATAACCTCGTCGACCGCCTCGTCCGGGGCGTCGGGAGGACCAAAATCGACGGTGATCTCCTCCTGGTTAATCGTATAACTGCCGCTGGCCATAAAGGTGGGCAATAGGGATCCCCATGCCTGGCGAATCGTGGCATCGGCAATATCTACCTGGGTGGTGGCCAACTGAACGTCGTAGTGATCTTCGTGAACCACCTCCCGGGCTTCTCCGAGGGTCAACGTGCGCTCTACATCAATGCCGATATCGACCTCGTCGGCGACGTCGTCCAGATCGCGACGGGCAATATCTGCCGGCTCGTCGAGCTCGTCGGCCAGCTCCTGCTCTAATTCAAAATCGTCGAGCTCCTCGACCTCCTCGGGCAGCTCGTCGCCGAGTTCCGGGTCCTCGACCTCCTGGGCATTGAGGGCCGCCGGGATCACCATCGACAAGAGCAATACCACCAGGCCCACGCCGGCCACTCGACTGGCGATGCGGCGACCAAATTGGGAGATCTCGTCGAGCAGCGAATACATCACGGGCACCACGAGCAAGGTCAATATCGTGGCCGCCAAAAGCCCGAAGACCACGGCGTTGGCCATGGGTCCCCACATCTCCACGGAGGTGCCGCCGAAGACGACCCGGGCGTTGACGAAATCCAGGCTAATGCCGAGCACGATCGGCGTCAGGCCGAGGATGGTGGTGATCGCCGTCAGCGCCACGGGCCGAAAGCGAACCATACCGCCCTGAATGATCGCCTCGCGGCGCTCGTAGCCCCGATCGCGCAATTGATTGATATAATCGATGAGCACGATGGAGTTATTAACCACCACTCCGGAGAGGCTGATGATTCCAATCCCTGTCATGATGATTCCAAAGGGCAACCCGGTCAAAACCAGACTCCACAACACACCGATCAGACTCAGGGTGACGCTTATCAGGATCAAAAATGGCTGGACGACGGAGTTGAACTCCGTGACCAGAATAAGAGAGATCAAAAAGATGGCCGCGAGAAGCGCGCGTGCCAGAAATTCGGAGGCATCGTCCATATCCTCCTGCTCGCCGGCGTAGGCGATATCGTAGCCCGCCGGCAGCTCCAGATCGGCGAGCCGCTCTTGGACATCCTGCAATACGATCGGCGCCAGATAGCCATCGATGACATTTCCGGACACCGTGGCCACACGTTGCTGTTCTTTTCGGCGAATCGAGCCGCTACCGCCGCGGACCTCCACGGCGGCCACTTCCTCCAGCGGGATATGAAATCCGTCCTGATTGACCACGGTTAACTGCTGGATATCCTGCAACGAGCCTCGGCTCGGTTCGTCGAGGCGGACCATGATATCGTATTCGTCGTCGTCCTCGCGAAAGACTCCGGCCTCCGTGCCGGCGATCGCCGTGCGCACCGTGCGGGCCACCGCGTCGGTACTCAATCCCTCCATGACCGCGCGCTGGCGGTCGATTTCGACGTGGATCTCCGGGCGAGTCAACTCGATATCATCGCTCAGATCGGTGACGCCGGGCACGGTGCGGATCTCCGTGCGAATCTGCTGGGCGACCTCGGAGAGCACCGTCAGATCGTCACCGGCCACCTCGATGGAGATCGGATCGCCGGTGGGCGGCCCCATATCCTGAACGCCCATGACCACTTGCGCACCCGGGATTCGCTCGTAGACGGCGCGCAATTCGTCCATAAACGCCAGTGGACTTCGCGGCTGATCTTCGACCGCTTTTAATTCCACCGAAATTTGCCCGTAATGCGAGGCCTGGCCACCGCCGCCGGTCTGCCCACCTCCCTGAGTGCCGGCATCGGTTACCCAGGCCGTCACCAGATCGGGAGCCTCCGTCAGCGGCTGTTGCATCCCCGATAAAACCCCGTCGGTATGATCGAGGTTCGTGCCGTCGGGCATCGTCAATTCCACCGAGATCTGCTCCGGTGTGGTCTGCGGGAAAAACTCCACGCCGTGGTTGAGTTTTCCATACGCTGCAAAGGTGCCGAATAAAGCCGCCACCGTGACGATGGTCAGTACCATTCGATGATTGAGACACCACGACAGCGTCGCCCGGTAGATCCGGTATAATCGGATATCGGGAACCGACTCCGGCTCCAACTCCACGTCGTCGCCGACCTTCATCAACGTGGCGCATAAGGTGGGATTGATGACGAGCGCCACAAAGAGCGAGCTGAGCAAGGTGATCACCACGGTCAGCGGCAGATACCCCATAAACTCACCCATAATCCCGGGCCAGAACAACATCGGAAAAAAGGCACCCACCGTGGTAAATGTGGCGGCAATAATCGCCCATCCCACCTCGGTGGTGCCCTCCAATGCCGCCGATCTGAGGTCCTTTCCAGTCGACGCAAAGCGGTAGATATTTTCCACGACCACCACGGCGTTATCGACGAGCATCCCCAGCGACAACACCAGAGCGAAGAGGACCACCATATTCAGCGTCACCCCCATCATGGCCAATACCAATATCGAGCACAGCATACTCAGCGGAACGCTGATGGCGACGAAAAACGCATTTCGCACTCCGCCCATAAATAAAAATAGGACTAAAAAGACCAGGATCATGCCCGTGATCAGATTATTCTCCAGATCCTGGACGGTGGCCTCGATCATCTCCGACATATCGTTGACGATAGTGATCTCGATATCGCCGCCGGCGGCCCGGTCATACTCGTCGATGACCTCTTTTACGTCTTCGGCAATCTCGATGATATTGTCGCCGGCCCGCTTGACGACGGCCATCGAGATATTGGGGCGGGTGGTGGCCACTGGCTCACCTGTCTCGGACTCCGACCAGGTGGTGAGCCGACTGTAGGTATCGCGCTCCTCGAAAGTGTCCTCCACAGTGGCCACGTCGCGAAGATAAACCGGCTCACCGTCGGGACTGGCGACGACGATATGGTTGAGGGGCTCGATGTCGACGAATTCACCGGCGAGGCGCACGATATAAGTCAGAGCGCCGATATCGAGCGTACCACCCGGGAGGTTGACGTTTTCGGTCTGTATGGCGCCGATGACCTCGTCGGGCGAGACTTCGTGATGGCGCAATAGCTCCGGATGAAGGCGCACCTCAATTTCGCGCTGAATCCCACCGGCGATGCTGGCCTCCAGCACCCCCGGTATGGCCTCGATATCGTCTTCCATCTCCTCGGCTAGATTCTGCAGCCGCAGCGGATCCATATCGCCGGAGACATTGGCCATCAAAATGGGCCAGTCGCTGGCATTGATCTCGATGATCTCCGGATCTTCGGCGTCATCCGGCAGGTCGGGCTGGACCCGATCGACGTCGGAGCGAATCCGCTGCAGCGCATCCTCGATCTGAACGTCGGGATCGAATTCCAGCACGATCAACGACGCGCTCTCCGCCGAGGTCGACGTCATCTCCTCCAGATCGCGCAGCCCCTGAAATTGCCGCTCCATCGGCTGGGTGATCAGAGTTTCAATATCCGCCGGCGACACCCCGAAATAGGGGGTGGAGACGATGACCACGGGGATCGCAATATCCGGCGCCGCCTCCCTGGGCATCTGGTTGTAGGCAAAGAATCCGCCGATAAAAATCGCGGCGATCAACACATAGACCGATACGGCATGATCGATGGAAAATTCGGTGATCTTCATACGTCATCGCCCTCCCGCCCCTGATGGGCTTCGTCGATGACCTCTACTTTTGCGTCGCCGATAAGCCCGCGATGGCCCCGTAAAATCAAGCGATCGCCCGGTTCCAGCCCGCTCTCCACCACCAACTCGTCGCGGGTGCCCGGACCGGTCTTAAGCTTGCGTGTCGTCGCCCGACCCATCGTCTCGTCGCCCTCGACGACCATGGCCTCTCTTCCCTCGTAGCCCTCGAGGATGCTGTCACGGGGAATCATGACGATCTCCTCAAAGCGATCGCGCTCAAAATGCACACGGGCCCGCATCCCGGGGCGAATTGCCAGATCTTCATTGTCTACATGGACCTCCACCCGAAAGGTGCGCGTCGCCGCCGACGGGCGAAGGGCCACCTTCTCCACCTCACCGACGACGCTTTTTTCCAACGCCGGAAACTCAATATCGAGGTAGGTCGAATCATCGACGTTGAGATGGCGAATCTGCGACTCCGGCACCCGGGCGTGGACCACGATCGTCGAGTAGTCGATCACCTCCGCCAGCGGGGTGCCGGCATTGGCAAATTCACCGGCGTCGGCATAGCGCGTGGCCAGATGGCCCGATAGTGGACTCGACACTGAGCTGCGGCCGATACTGACCTCTGATTGGCGCAGATTCTTTTCGGCCTGCGCAAGCTCGGTGCGGGCATTGTCGACAGCTTGCTCGGTGGTCAATCCCTCCTCGCGCAGACGCTCTAGCCGATCTAGCTCCCGCTGGGCGGCCTCCACCTGGGTCTGCAGCACCTCCTGACCGGCCTCGTCGGTCTCGGTATCGATTCGAAATAAGACCGCCCCGCGCTGTACCTCATCGCCCTGATCGGCATAGGCGTTTAAGATCTTGCCCGGCACATCGGAGGCGATATCGACGGCGTCCACCGGTTCTGTCGAGCCCAGCACCTCGAAGGTGTCGACAAAATCTGTCGACGCCAACACCAACGTGTCCACCGGGCTGGGAGTGACCTCCATCTCATCGCCATCGGGCTCTGCGGCCTCGGAGTCACACCCCGCATTCAGCAGAAGCATTAGTCCCGCCATCATCACTATGAGTCGAAAATTCACTGCTACTCCTCCAGGACACCAGATCCGCGAAAAAACAGGGCCAGCATCTTGTCCAATGCCTCATCGCCGAGGTGCTCGTCGAATGCCGCCTCGGCCTGCGCTGAAGATTCGGCCTGCTCGTAATCGGTGAGTACACACATCATTTTGTGATTGAGCATTCCCATAAATTGATTTGCCAAAAAGGCGGCATCGAATCCGTCGCAGGGCACGAATTTGCCGTCGTCGATGGCGCGAAGCACCACCCGCTCGACCTGCTCTTCGAGTTCGTCGAAAGTATCACTGATATCGAAGCTCGGCCGGCTTCGCAGAGGACCAAACATCACCGAGTAGATAAAGCGGACCACCTGGGGAGCTCGGCGGCAGGTATCGAAATGAAGGCGAGCGATGGCGTGAAGATGTCCCTCGAGCGTATCCTCGACTGCCGCCTTCTGCTCCACCGACTGGGCCTGAGAATCGACCAGGTGTTCCATCAACGCCACAAACACCCCGCGCTTGCTCTCGAAATAATAATAGAGCATGGGATTGGTGACCTCCGCCTCGCGTACAATCTCGCGCACCGAGGTGGCGGCATAGCCCTTTTCGGCAAATAGATTGAGCGCCGCCACCAAGATCTGGGCGGCGATCTCATTCATTCCCCCGTCGACAAAGTCGTCGGCCAGCAACCGGGCGTGGTCAGTTGTAGTGGATTTGCTCATAAATCACCGCGGATGACCGATGGGACGGAGCTTTAACGGCCGTTAGGTTAACGACCGTTAAGGTACGGCATCCTAGGCACTCACACCTGGTTGTCAATGGACAAACGTCACCCCAGAGCGACAAAAATTGTCACACTCGTCCCCCACCGGTCGAAAAATCGAGAAAGCCGTGAAAAAAAAGAAATGTGGACGCAGCCCCTCAAACCCTTATACTTAAAGAGTGAGCGGCAGCGCATCGACAGTGCAGAACAAAAAAAATGTCGGGGCGTTGAATTTGGTACGGTTTCTGCACGTTGTACCATGTAGAGGCAGCCGGGTCTTCCCGGGCAGTGCAAAATGAAGATTGTCCGGACATCCGGCTGGTAAGTCTGAAGTCGAGTTCCTCCAGTCGAAGGACAAGACGATGCTGCCGGATTACATCATATACGATGAGCTTAAAAAACGGCGCGAAAAACAGAAAAGCGAGCGCCCGCGGGTCCATATTGAGCAGCCCGTTCCCTACTGGCCGGAGCCGGAATTTGAAGGCCCCGATCAAGATGAGGAGCAGGAATCGGATCGCGGAGTGGAGATCATCCGCATCTAATCGCGATCGCCGATCAGCGCGC
>SKQC01000202.1 GCA_007119175.1 Myxococcales bacterium
CATCTTCGAGTTCTTCGACTTCCTCGACGGCGGCCGGCTCCTCGGCAGACGACGAGGAGGTGGTGCCGACGATAAAGCCGGTGACAATAAAGACTGAGCAAAAAACGAAGACGAACCACGCCAACACGGCGAAGAGCCGCTGCGTGGCCAAACTCTGAGGGTTGTACATACCGAGCCCTTACTCCGCGGATTGGAAAAGTCGCGCCAGTGTAAGGTGCCCGAATAGGGCTGGCAAGCAACGGTGCCCGCCGGGTGTGATCGGTCTCCGTCGGTAATCAGGCGAATAGGGAATGGAGTCGATGGCATTCCTGCCATCGCCGCGCCGCAAGGCGCGTGGTGTGAACGGCCGCGATGGCAGAGATACCATCGAGACCAGTGAAAAAGAGGAGTGACCGATTAAGGCGGATCACACCCTGGCCTGCCGGTGGTTGGCAGGGCTGACAGCGCCATCAATGGTTGAGGTAATCCCGGCATTGCCGCTGTTGTTGGGTGGAGGTGTATTCGCTGGGGGGCATGCTGCAGTCGAGGGTGGTCGCCGCATCGTCGCATAGATCGGCGGGACTCGACGGCACATCAACGAGATGGCGGGCGATATTTCCGTGGCGCTCCTGCTCGGCGAGGACCTGCTCGGGGTCGACTTCGGCCTCGATCCACGCCTCGTCGATGGCCGCCGCATCGGCGGGGGAGCCGACGATTAAGACCTGACCGGGAAGATGGCGATTGTAGGTGTCTTTCCAGCCCAGGGTGACGCCTTGTTCGGTGGTTTCGCAGACTGGAGGATCGGGAAATCGCGACGAAACGCCGTCGTAAAGAGCAGAGACATCACCGTCGAAAAGATCGAGATCGTGGAGGCAAAATGAGATTTTGAGTCCGTCGGTGATCTCGCAGTCCGAGGGTCGGCTGTCGACATCTCGGCAGTCCTCACGGGGATCGACAAAGCGAAGGCCGAACCAGTCCATAAAATGGGTGTGGCGGTGATCTTCATAGAATTCGAAGGTTCCACTCTCCACGACGCGCGACTCTGTGCTTCCATCGGAGTAATAGACGTGCTGAAGGACCTGGCCGCCGTCGACGTCAACCCCCTCGAGATGAAAATCGCCCTGACCGACGTTGGCGGCACCGACGCGAACGCGAATGCCGATTAGACGGTCGTGGGGCGAATCGGGAGGCATCAAGGTACATTGCCACTCGTTTTGCTCGAGCTCTCTTTTGTCGACGAGTAGATTCGGATATTGGGCATAGACGGCGTCGTCCGGCCAGATTTCGAAATCCTGACGGTGGCAGCCTCCGCCGCCTGCGGTGGGACAGATCTCCGGGCAGTCGCCGGGGTCGTAGCCCTCGTGGAGCCGGTAGAAGATGCCCGGGTTATAATCGGGGTGTTCGACGACGATGCGATACCACTGATGGGGCTGCAGGCTTGCGATCTGATCGTCGATGCAGATCGGTTCGTCCGTGGCGAATTCGTAGTTGATGTCGCCAGAACTGGAGTCGGTAGTGGTCGAAAAGTCGGGATCGTCGGCCCGGTGTCCTGCCGGCCACTGCCAGTCGAATGCCTGGCCT
The DNA here is from genome assembly GCA_007119175.1 of Myxococcales bacterium. Taxonomy (GTDB): domain Bacteria; phylum Myxococcota_A; class Bradymonadia; order Bradymonadales; family Bradymonadaceae; genus SLJM01. The sequence continues at coordinate 1,561 of SKQC01000202.1, forward strand.
TCCGGCGGGGGCCAGGTGTAGATGCGGACGTCGGCATCAGCAATCAGGCTTCCGCTGTCGCCATCGCGCACCGCCCCGAAGGTGGTATCGCCGGTGGGACAGGGGCCGCAGTCGATTTCACGGTCGTCTCCGCAGCCGTCGACGACTGTGTGGGTGTCGCAGGCGCCGTCGAGGTCGTCGCATAAGTCGGCCTCCGATTCGCCGACGCATTCACATTGGTTTGCCGAGCACTCATCGAGGCCGGAGCAGTCACCGCAGTCGAGACTGCGACTATCACCGCAGCGGTCGGTCGCCGATGCCGAGCCGCACTCCAGCCCTTCGGCGGAGCATAATTCACTGTCCGTTTCGGGGTCGCAGGCGCATTCATTGTCGGTACAGGTCTCGCCGTCGGGACAGAACCCGCAGTGGATCTCGCGCTCATTATCGCAGGGGTCGGCGACGGTGGCCGGCCCGCACTCAAACCCCTCTTCAAAGCAAATTTGGGCCTGCGAAGGGCTCTCGCAACCGCATAAATTGTCGATGCATACCTCGGGGTTTTGGCAGCCTCCGCAGTCGATCTGACGCTCATCGCCACAGGCGTCGACGACCGTGGACTGGCCGCATTCGATATCGTGATCGGCGCATAACTTCTCCGGTGTCTCGCCCTGGCAATGGCATTGATTGTCGGTGCAGTCCTGCTCGTCGGGGCATTGGCCGCAGTCGAGCTGGCGAGCCTCGCCGCAGTCGTCGATCCGCAGCATCGACCCACATCCTCGTTCGCCGCATAGCTCGGCGTCGGATTCGGGCTCGCATTCTCCGTTTCCATTGCAGGCCGTCAGAAATACGGCGCTCAGCAGGCCAATGACCATCACCAGATATGCATCTTTCATTGCCATTCCCCCTCCAGGGTGTGCTTTCGATGACGCCGTCGGATCGTCACCGAGGGCAGTGCGTCAAATAAAATAAGCAACAATCGCCGGCTGTCACCGAGATTTTCATAATAGAATAGTGCATTCCACCAGATCTTCGTTGCACAGACCGGCTTAAATCCGGGGGCGATGGACTCGCTGGAGGGAGCACTTTCTTGCTTCAGGGAGTTTTAGAACGATCGCAACGCCGCATCGGCTTTGGCGGCTAATTTTTCGTTGCTCGAATATGGCGTTGTTGTATATTGGCGCCCGGTCATTGAGTGAATTACTTGAGTAGCATAGGAGGCGTGGTGAATAGATACGGTCAGTGGATAGTCGCGGTATTCGTGGGAATGTTGGCGCTGACGGCGTTGGAGGGTGAAGTTCATGCGCAGGAAGATGGCGCTGCGACAGCCGATGCGCCCAGTGTAGCTGGAACGTCGATCGGTGGATTTTTCGGTTATGATCTCGATTTTGAGGAGCCACTTCTGGGCGCCGATGCCCGTGTGGGCTTCGATATTCCAGATGTAGCTCCCGGTTTTGGACTGGCAGTCAATCCAGCCCTTAGCTTTTATCTGGTCTCCGGTGGCACCTTTTTGCAGGTCGATGCCAACGTCCTCGCCCAATTTGCGCTGGACAATGGAATCATTCCCTATGGCGGATTGGGATTGGCCATCACTCATACGTCCGACGACTTCGACTCTAATACGGAGGTGCAGTTTAATCTCCTCGTCGCCGGTGCCACGATTCCCATCGAGGACGCTATCTCCGCCTTTGCTCAGATGCGGCTGACACGGCATAGCTTCAGCGATATGGGATTTTCAATCTCCGTGACGGCATTGACCCTTATGGGCGGGGTCTCATTCGGGATTTAATCCACGCAGGCGATTACTGATTGAGCAGGCGCCGCCGGCGCCCCGGGATGGCGCCGGGGGGCCGGCGGCGCTTTTTTCTGCATAAAATCCCCTTCGACGAGAGCTTACCTCCCGGCAGGCCTGACAATTGTGCATAAGTCACCGGAATAATCAGGGACCTCTATCTGATAGGTGGGCTGCTTTCCACGAAAAGCGGGGTGGTTGTTCACGGCTCTAATCCTTTCCCCCGCCGGGGGAAATGTCGAGCATGGCGAGACAATGGGGGAGGTTCGATGAACCACAGGGGTCGAGCGATCTCCCCCACAGCCCGCCCTCCGGGCGGACAGCTCCCCCGAAGGGAGAGCGGACTCTTCATGTGACTCCTATGTGGTTCGATCGACCCCGTCCACCGGAGGTGCCTTATAGTAGCCGCAGGCGAGGGCGGTGGGATATTCCGAACAGTTATGCACCATTGTCAGCCTTGGGAGGGGAGCGTACACCAGCTGGGGTTGAGCAGTCTTTCTGCGCTCGCCAGCTCCCCTGACAGGGAGCGGATTCCAGGTTGCGTCGCGGGAACAGGGCGCCCGACTGCCCAAAAGAGATTGTTTTGAATACGAAGATGGGGTACTCCGTCTTAATTCGGCGTCTACCCTCGCGATTGGACGGATTGATGAAAAAAGTGGCTCAAATCGCGATCTTTTTGATGAAGAGCCAAATTTCTTGTTGTCAGCACGGTCATCGTGAGTATAGTGGCGCCGTGTTCTTTGTTGATTTTCCGCAGTTTTTCAGGAGGAATCGTGAAAAAGTTTAAGCATTTGATGTTCGCAGTATGTGTTGCAGCACTGACCTTTACGACGTTCACCGGCGATGTACACGCCCAGGACGACGCACCCGCCGCCGATGATGGTGGAGATATCAAGGTTGGTCTGATCCTTGGATATATGCTCAATGCCCCCGAGCATGGCATTGATTTCCTCAACGCCGGTGTCGACGCGCGTATCGGGATTGATCTCGGTGGAATGGAGCTGCTGGCCAACCCGGTAGTTCAGGTCAGTCCGACCACTCTCGGTGATTTCCTCGTTCTCGACACGGCGCTCAACTTCTTGGTCGCCCCTGACCTCGACCTTGGTGTCGATGTCTACGTAGGCCCCGGAGCGGCGTTTGGAATCCAGCTCGATCCGGAAACCGACGTTCAGTTGGGAATCAATGGTATCGCCGGTGCCGGGTTTGATCTCGATGCGCCGGTCGAGCCCTTCGTTCAGTTTCGATTCCTCCGTACTCTCGGTGATTTCGGTGGAAACGTGTTCCTCGCCGAATTCGGCGGACACTTCGGACTGTGATTTAATCGCGTAGCATTGGCTACGCGCAGGTAATTCCATGCCCGGCATGATCGGCTCGCGCCGATCCCGCCGGGTTTGGTCGTTCTTGGGATGTCAGAAAACGGCGCCCCGCTTTAGTGACGAAGCACTAGGAATGTTGGCAAATCAGCGTCCGTTCGCTATATGGTCGATGCGGCCACATTAATGTTGGTCCCACCTGGGAGAAAAAAGACGATGCGACGACAGATTCAAAAATTAATCGACGATGAGATAAATCCCTTCGTCGCCAGCCATGGCGGGGAGATTCAGCTCGTCGACTACCTCGACAAAAACGTCTATATCGAGATGCTCGGCGGTTGCCAGGGCTGTGCGGCGTCGACGGCGACCCTAAAGCAGGGAGTGGAGCGGCTGTTGCGCGAGCATTTTGCCAATGACATCAACGAGATTATCGACGTCACCGACCATGCTGCAGGCGACAACCCCTATTACGGGGACAGTCCCTTCGGTTGACTCTCTGTAGGTGAAGGCGAAGATAGCGAGGCGCTGGTCATCGGCCAGCGCCTCGTTTCGTTTTGAGCGACGCTACAGCAAGGACTAGAAAAGATGGATAGAGATCGCAGCGTGGCCCTAAAAGAGGCCCTTCAGGAGCGAATTATTGTGCTCGACGGGGCGATGGGGACCATGATCCAGCGCCAGAATCTGGGTGAGGACGACTTTCGAGGCGAGCAATTTTCTGATCACCCCGATGAACTCGCCGGGTGCAACGATCTATTGTCGGTCACGCGCCCGGAGCTTATCGGCGATATTCATCGGCAATATCTGGAGGCCGGCGCCGATATTATTGAGACCAATACCTTTAATGCTCAGCGGGTCTCGTTGGCCGATTATGGGCTCGAAGATCATAGCCGGGGGATTAATCGCGCCGCCGCCGAGGTGGCAAGACAGGCCGCAGACGCCGTCGAGGACGGCGATCCGGGGCGGATATGCTTCGTCGCCGGGGCGATGGGGCCCACCAATCAGACCTTGTCGATGTCGCCCGACGTGGAGCGTCCGATGTATCGGGCCATCGAATTCGATGCCCTTCGCGCAGCCTATGCCGAGCAGGCGCGCGGGCTTTTAGAGGGCGGAGCCGATCTTTTATTGGCGGAAACGGTCTTCGACACGCTCAATCTAAAAGCCTGTTTGATCGCCATCGACGACGTCTTCGGTGAGCTGGGAAGGCGGTGGCCGGTGATGATCTCGGTGACCGTCACCGATCGCAGCGGGCGGACGCTGTCGGGGCAGACCTTGGACGCCTTCTGGATCTCCGTAGAACACGCAGACCCTGTGAGTGTGGGCCTCAATTGTGCGCTGGGCCCATCGGAGATGGCGCCTTATGTCGAGGAATTTTCGCGGCGAGTTCCCGTGCCGGTCAGTTGCTATCCCAACGCCGGGCTGCCCAATGAGTTTGGCGAATACGACGAGACGGCCGAGCAGATGGCGGAGACCCTCGACGAATTCGCCGCCCAGGGATGGCTCAATATGGTCGGCGGCTGCTGTGGGACGACGCCGGAGCATATCGAGGCAATTGCCGAGGTGGCCCGGGCTCACGAGCCGCGTCGGGCCGGCGAGGCGATAAAATGGAGTCGGTTTTCCGGGCTGGAGCCGCTGATTTTGCGCGATGACAGCAATTTTACGATGGTCGGCGAGCGGACCAATGTCACCGGTTCGCGCCGCTTTAAGCGGCTGATCAAGAGCGAGGATTACGAAACGGCTCTGTCCGTGGCTCGCCAGCAGGTGGAGGCCGGCGCCAATATCCTGGACGTCAATATGGACGAGGGGATGTTGGACTCCGAGGAGGTGATGAGTTCCTTTTTAAAACTCATCGCCACGGAGCCCGATATTGCCCGGATCCCGATCATGATCGACAGCTCGCGATTTGAGGTCATCGAGGCCGGGCTGCAATGCGTGCAGGGAAAAGGCGTGGTCAACTCCATCAGCCTCAAAGAGGGGGAGGAGCAATTTCGGAGCCAGGCCCACCAGATCCGGCGATACGGCGCCGGCGTGGTGGTCATGCTCTTCGACGAGGAGGGTCAGGCGACCACGCTGGAGCATCGAATGCGCATCGTTGATCGGGCCTATCGCATTCTCGTCGACCAGGTCGGCTTTTCGCCCGGCGATATTATCTTCGATCCCAATGTATTGACCGTGGCCACGGGAATGGCCGAGCACGACGATTATGCCCGGGGCTTTATCGAGGCCGTCGCCGAGATCAAAAAGTGCTATCCCGACGTAAAGACCATCGGCGGCATCAGCAATGTGTCGTTTTCATTTCGCGGCCAGGCGGCGATCCGCGAGGCCGTCAACTCCGCCTTTTTATATCACGCCATCAAAGCCGGCCTCGATATGGGGATCGTCAACGCCGGGCACCTCGAGGTCTACGACGAGATCGACCCGGAGCTGCGCGAGTTGGTGCTGGACGTGATCTTAAATCGCCGCAGTGACGCCACGGAGCGGCTGCTCGAATTCGCCGGGGCCTACGAGGCCGACGAGGAAGAGGCAAAAAAGGAGGCTGAGTGGCGACAGCAACCGGTCGACAAGCGCCTTAGTCACGCGCTGATCAAAGGGATCGTCGAATATATCGAGGAGGACGTCGAAGAGGCGCGATTAGCTCATGAGCGCCCTCTGGACGTCATCGAGGGGCCGCTGATGGACGGGATGGGCGTGGTGGGCGACCTCTTCGGCGAGGGCAAGATGTTTTTGCCTCAGGTCGTCAAGAGTGCCCGGGCCATGAAAAAGGCGGTGAGTTATCTGCTTCCCTATATGGAATCCGAGGTCGACGAGGCGGGAAATTCTCGGGGACGGGGAACCGTGATTTTGGCCACCGTGCGAGGCGACGTCCACGATATTGGCAAAAATATCGTCGCCGTCGTCTTGCGGTGCAACGACTACCGCGTTGTCGACCTGGGGGTGATGGTCCCCGGAGATGAGATCTTGCGCCGGGCCGCCGAGGAAGACGCCGATATCATCGGCCTCAGCGGACTTATCACGCCATCACTCGACGAGATGATCCACATCGCCGGCGAGATGGAGCGCCGCGAGATGGATCTTCCGCTGCTCATTGGCGGGGCGACGA
>SKQC01000043.1 GCA_007119175.1 Myxococcales bacterium
GATTGGTCCCCAGGGCATCCCTGCCCTGGAAGTAAGACAACAGCCAGGCCAGGGATGGCCTGAGGACCAAAAAGCAACGGCCAGGCCAGGGATGGCCTGAGGACCAACGGTCAGGGAGTTAAACAAAGATTGGTCCCCAGGGCATCCCTGCCCTGGTAGTAAGTCGTTGACGCCTTCTTCTGGAAAATCGAGGCTGGTTGTGGCAGCGTCGGAAATACGTCGCTGTCGGCGGTGATTATATTTTTTGTCGCCCTCCGACCACATTAATCTACTGCGGTCCCACCATGCGCCTGTACACCGTCGAACGCCGACCGGGAACGGTTCCCGTGGGGGCGTTGTTGATGATTCCTTTATTCGCGCTTCCCATGGGAGCGTGGATTTTAGAGCAGGGGTTTTACGAGCCCGCTACATGTGGATTGAAGGTCGCACTGGGCATTCCCTGTCTCAGTTGTGGCTCCACACGGGCTACCTTGTCGCTTTTGGACGGCAATTTTTTGACCGCCATCTCGTTGCAACCCCTGATCGTGAGCATCTATTTTTTGATCGCCGCCTGGGGCCTGGCCAGTTTTGGGACCTTTTTGAGAGACCGAAAACTTATCCTAGACTTGACGCGGATTGAAGATATCGCTTTTAAGGTCTCCCTCGTGGCTCTGCCCCTGTTGAATTGGGCCTATCTTATCTGGCGTGGCGTATAAATCCCTCCCATGACGAATCAAGAATCTTCAGACAGCGCACCTGCTTCTCGCTCCGTATTGGCGGCTCTCTTTTTCGCCGGCTTATTTTTGCTGGTCGTGGAAGTGATCTGGACCTTCGCCACCGGGCTATATCAAAACGTGCATGTGTCGCCGCCGTTTTATCTGGCGTCGCTGGCAGCGATAACCACGGCGGTGTGGCTGCTCCACGTATTGCCCGCCTGGGGGCTATATGAGCTGGGCCGGCGCTTTGTATCGCGCGGCGAGTTGGTCCTCATTGGCGGTGCCGCCATGTTGGGCGTGCTGGCCCAGAATACGCTGATTCAGGGCGACGGCATTGGCGCCCACCCGCTATTCGGGGCGATTCGGGTGGGGTTTTTGATCGTCTTTCCCCTGGTCTTCGCCGCCTTTACCTGGCTGGTGGTCTCGCCGCGGTTTTCGAAAATACAACGACTTGTGACGGCCGCCGTGGGCTTGGTGGCGGGCCTGGCGTTCAACCTCTTCGTGCTCGTCGAGTATCAGGCATTTCACGGCTATCTCGCGGCCTATAACGCGGCGTTGGTGCTGGTGTTGACGCGGCCTGTGTGGGAGCGGCCGAAGTTCTGGAAGTCGGCGGCGGCAATGGCGGTTATTGTCGCCGTGGCCGCCATTGTGGCGATCCCGCAGCAGGATACGGCGCGCACTCATGTGCAGCGCTTTTCTCACCTTCCGGCCTCGTTGAGCGCCGGGCTTCCCTTAGGTGAAGTGCTCCGCGTGGAGCCCGAGGATATTTTCGCCTTCGATAAGGCCACCTCCGAGGAACTCCAAGAGTATTACGAGACCTTTTTCGGCGACGAATCCAAATTCGAGGAGGGCGAACCGCGAGGGGAAAATGTGTTGCTCATCGTTTTGGAGTCGGTGCGCGCTGACTACTGGGACGATCCGGAATTGACGCCGGAATTTCACCAGTGGAAACAGCAGGGAACCTATTTTCCGCGGGCTGTCGGCCAATACCCGGCCACGCCTCTTGCCTACGGGGCGATGTTCGCCGGACAGCCCCCGTCGGTGGTCGCCCAGACCCCGGCCTGGGGGCAAAACCGGCTCTTCGACGGGATCGACGACCGCTTCGACCACGTATTTTTGAGCCGCCCCGATATAAGCTGGTTTGAACATACGGCGATCACCGATTTTTTCGTCCCCCGCGATCACCCGGTCAACGCCCACGATACGGGCCCGGATGGGCTCAGTTATCTGCGCGAGGAGATCTCGTCGGTCGACGAGGGCGAAAATTTCTTCTCCTGGGTTCACCTCTACGAGCCGCATAGCCCCTATGAGGCGCGCGAGCCCTGGGTGGAGGGCCGCGACGATCGCCGCAGTTCATACCGATCGGAGATCGCCTATACGGACAAGCACCTCGGCGAGTTTATGGACTGGTTTTTCGACCAGCCGGCTGCCGAGGATACGCTGGTGGTTCTCATCGCCGATCACGGCCAGGCGATGGGCGAGGAGATCATGGGCGAGTCCTTCTGGGGCCATCATGTTCACGTCCAGAATGTGATCTCTCATATCCCGATGTTCGTCGCCGGTCCCGGTCTGCCACAGGACAGCCGAAAAGATGATCTGGGCGTGATGCAGCTCGACGTGATGCCCACCATCTATGATTTTACGGGCGCAGCGCTGCCGGAGGCGTTTATGCCCCAGGGAAATTCGGTCTATTATCTGCTCGAAAATAGGCCGGAGCGGCCATTGGTGACCGAGGCGTTCAGCATTCGCGGCGGACCGTTTTTTGATTTCGTGGCCAATACCCAGCAGAGCGACGAAGATCTGCGCGAGCTTCGCCGCGAATTTCATCGCATCAGCACTCGGGGACAGCGCTACTCGCCGAAGATCGGCATCCAGCAGGGCGATTATAAATTGATCTACGACCGGCTTCTGCAGCGAAGTTGGCTGTATAATATCGCCGAAGATCCCGGCGAAGAATACGATTTATATACCGAAAAACCGGAAGTCGCAGAGAAGATGAAAGAGCGACTTCAATACTGGAATCTGCTTCAGGGAGAGGTCGTGCGAAGGCTCGATGAGCTGTGAGTGGGCTCGTCGGTCCACTGCCGCCCCATGACGACTTCGTGCATGGTGACCGACTCCATGCGCCCCAGCCGTCGCCAGCCGTGGAAGCGGTCCAGGATCCGTCGAAGCTCGTCGAGTTGCTCCGGCGGCCGCCGCCCCATATCGCGAAGGGGAAACCACAGATGAAATAGCCCCGATCGGTGGGCGGCGTCGTCCATTTCGCCAAAGATGCGGCGGCGCTGTAATGCGCTCAACCAGCGGTTGGTCGCGGCAAAGGGGCGAAACCGCCGTGTCGCCGGCACATTGACGGGCGTCCCGGCCAGCGGAGTCCTGGCGCTGACGCAGCGGGTGCCCGTAATGGGCGCCACGGCATCGAGCAGTCGCAGCCAGCGGCGAAGGTCGCCGGCCAGCGATGTGGAGCGGGCTGAGGAGACGGGTTGATAGGGCCAGGGCTGCGGGTTTCCGCGATAGGCGGAGATCCCCAGTCGCTGGCAGATCTCGAGATAGGCCGGCTCGATCTGATTTTCCGGAAAGATCAGACTCCGCAAGATGATCCCCCGTCGTCGGGCGACGTCGACGGCGGCGCGCAGATCGGCCTCGAATTCATCGCCGCTTTGCCCCTCTTCGAGACAATAAAAATTGGCGAAAGTATGAGAGGCGATCTCCTGGCCCGGTGCTGAGGCGATGCGTTCGATGAGCGACGGCGCGTAGTGGCAGGGATCGTCGTCTTCGCCGTCGCCGATGCGGGCGATATGTGAATAGGGAGAGCGCTCGATATCTTGATAGGCCGGAAGTCGGGCCGGCAGGCTGTCTAAGAGTTCATCTTTTGAGCGACAGAATAAAAATCCCACGGGTGCCCAGGTCGCGCGCACTCCGTAGCTGGAGAATAATTTCAGCAACTTCGGCACGGCCCGCCGGGCAGCGAGCAGATCGGCGCGGCAGTCGTCGAGCCGACGCCGGTTTTTCAGGCCCCAATATAGCTGCATATTCAGGGAGACGATCAATTTTGCCGGTTCGGCCACTAAATCCCCCAGATCCGCGTCATATATTCCAGATACCACCGCACGGTGCGATCTAAGGCGGCCTCAAAATCAACGCGCGGTCGCCAGCCGAGCTCGCGGCGGATTCGTCCGGCGTCAATGGCGTAGCGTCTGTCGTGGCCGGGGCGGTCGGCCACAAATGTCACCTGATCGCGAGAATAGCCGTCGGGCCGCTTTAAGATGGCGTCCACGCGGTCGCAGATGGCGTATACCAATTGTAGATTCGTCCACTCGTTGTCGGCGCCGATATTATAGCATCGCCCCGACTGACCGCTGCGAAAGACCTGTTCTAAGGCCAGGCAGTGATCGTCGACAAAGAGCCAGTCGCGCACATGTCCACCGTCGCCGTATACCGGCACCTGTTGTCCATCGCGCAGGGTGCGGATGACGACGGGGATCAATTTTTCGGGATATTGGTAGGGGCCGAAATTATTGGAGCAATTGGTGATCACGGCGTCGACCCCAAAGGTCCGGTGGTAGGCGCAGACCAGGTGATCGCTGGCCGCCTTCGATGCCGAGTAGGGACTGCTCGGATCGTAGGCCGTGGTCTCGCAAAATGCACCGTGCTCGCCGAGGCTTCCGTAGACCTCGTCGGTGGAGACGTGTAGAAATCGGCAATCTTCGCTCTGCTGTCGCAGACACTCCAAGAGCACGAAGGTGCCGCGGATATTGGTCTGTATAAAGGCCTCCGGTCCGTCGATGGAGCGATCGACGTGGGATTCGGCGGCCAGATGAAAGACGCCATCGAAGGCCGACCGGGAGAAAAGCCGTTCCATGGCCTCCCGGTCGGCGATATCGGCAACGACCAGATCCACCTCGTCCGTGTCGAGTAGCCCCTGTAGATACCGGCGGTGACCGGCATAAGTGAGTTTGTCGACGACGGTGATCCGCGTTCGCGGATGGCGGCGATGAAGCCACCGCACGAGGTTGGCACCGATAAATCCGGCTCCCCCCGTCACCATCAGATGCGAAGCATCCATGCTCTCCTCGTTCGCTGCCAATTCGATGTCTCCCCCCTTATCCAGGTACTGCTCGACAGAAGTCTTAAACTACTTTTCGCCGCTCAGCTCTTGGCGACGACGGCTCAGAACTTCCGCCGGGCAGTCTTTATTTGCCCCCCTGCACCGGTGGTGATCCCCCCCGGGTTGTTGTGGCGCGCCGTCATGGCACAGCCAGCAACACATCACCACCGGAGCAGGGGGGCAAATTTCGATCTGCCTGCTCGCTCCGGTGGTGATTCTTCCCCCAAATTACGCCCGTTCAACAACAGCGGGCGCAAAAAATCACCACCGGGGCCAGCGCTCAGATCGAGATTGCCCCTCCTGCAGACTGCGTCGTCTCAAATTGTTCGGCACCGGGCCGACGATGAGGTCGGCGGCGGGCGACGGCCTCGAATAAGTCCACGTAGCGGTCGATGACGGCGTCGACCGAATAGTATTTTTGGACCCGTTTTAAGCCGGCAGTACCCATGGTGCGGCGCAACTCCTCGTCGATCACCAGTCGGGCGAGGGCGTCGGAAAATGACGACGGCTCCTCGGCAAGAATACCCGCCTCGCCATGCCCCAGCACGTCGGCATTGACGCCCACCGGAGAGGCCACCACGGGAATCCCCACGGCCATATATTGAATGGCCTTAAAGCCGCATTTTCCGCGACTAATGGCGTTGTCCAAAAGGGGCATGATGCCGATATCAAAGGACTGAAGATGCTCGATCTCCCGGTCGGCCCGCCAGCGCATTTGCTCAATTTTTTCCACACCATCTAAGGGCTCAAATCGGGCATTAGAGACGATGCGCACCACGACTTCTGGAAAGGACTGGACCAATTCTTTTAAAACGGGACTGACGAGCTGTAAGCTGTCGAAATTAGCGGCCGTGCCCATCCAGCCGATCGCGATTTCCCGGCGGCTAGTGCCGTCGTCGCCGGGGCGATAAAGATCGGTATCGACCACGGTGGGGATCACCGAGGCCGGTGTCAGATGGCGCACAAAGGAGGCCAGGTAGTCGTTTCCGCAGATGACGTGGGCGCAGCTTTTGACGATTTCCTCAAAGGCCTGCTTTTGGCGCGTTGCCGATCCGCCCTGAGGGTCGCAGAAGATGGCGTCGTCGACATCGAAGATGGTGTGAGGATTTCGCCAGTTGGCCAGCTTTTCGGGGGCGGCGCTGAATGGCAACGCCGGCCTCTGTAAAAATAATACGTCGAATTTGTCGGCGTCGAAGACATAGGGGATGCGCTGCAGGCTGCAGGCGAGCTTATATAGCGGTCCCGCACTGCGCCGGGCCCACCGGTTGTAGCCGTCGCCGTAGGCCGGACGCACCGTACAGCCGATGCCGCGCTCTTTGAGATGGGGCAGCAATTGCTCGACGCGAAACCGGGAGGCCGGCACGGTGGTCCCCTCGGTCAAAAATAATACCTTCATCCGCGGCGGCCGCTGCCGCAGCAGGAGGCGATCGTAGAGTGTTTTGTAGTCCTGCACCGCCCGGCGAAGGCCAAAATGGGGGCGCGTTCGCCACCGGGCCCCCCACAGAGTGTGAAGACAGCGCGGCGTCGATGCCACCCGGTCGGCGGCCTCGCGCAATGCCTGCTCGTCGATCCGATCGAGGATATGCCCGCTTTCGGCGCGGTCGATCCACCGGCGCACCTCGCCGTTTTGGCCGCCGTATACGGGGCGCACGCCGGTGGCGAAAAAGGCGCCGAGGGTGGCCGGCATCGTCGCCTCTGCGGCCCGTCCCCGGCTGTCGTTGTCGATGATAAGGCCCCAGTCGATACATCCCATCCAGCGCGGGATCTCATCGTGGGTGACGGCGCGCACCGTGAGGTGGCGGCTGTCAAAGCCCCGGTTTTGTAAATGCGTCAGCAGTGCCGGAGAACGATCGGTCAGGCACAACAGATGGGCCTGCGGGCGCCGGGCCAATACGTGATCGAAGAGTCGCAATGACGCCTCGAGACGATCGGCCTTATCGGCGCTGTCTACGACTCCCATCACCAGCGGCACTCGCCGTAACTCGGCGAGGATATTCGAATCGCTTCCGGCACTGCTGGGCCCCCCCAGGCCAAATTTGCCGTAGTCCACGCAGGTCGGGATCACCGACAGGGGACGCTGCGCGCTCCACGGACCTAAATTTTGACGGCGAATCTCTGTGGCTGCCGTCTCGGTCAAAGTGACCGCCGCCGCACAATCGGCGTATAATTTTGCTTCCCATCGCCGGGCGGCGGCCTCGCCAATCGTTCCCCCCAACCAGCGGCTATCGGCCATCTGTTGGTCGACCCAAAACCCCTGGGTATCGAAGAGATAGGGGATCTGGTGGCGGTCGCCTATTCGGCGGGCCACCGCCGCTGCCAGATAGCCCCGGGCATGAAGCATGTCGGCGCCGTCGCCATCGATGACGTCGGCCACCAATTGTTGCATGGCCCGCAAATTGCGCGCCCCATCAATGGGGCCGCTGCCCGACCGGGTATGGCGTCGCCAGCGCACATGGCGGCGGCGAAGCTGCCGCTCTACGGCCCGCTCTCGATCGCCGTTTTGCCGATCGCCGCCCCCCTCCAGGCTGCACACGGTAAACCGGTAGTCGCCGGCCTCGGCAAGCCCTGGCAGAAGGCGGGCGATCTGAAAATATCCCCGCGGCGCAAGCAGGCCGTCAAAACTGATATAAACAATATGAGGTCGCGATCTCACCGACAATTATCCTCGCAAAATTCCACGTAGTTTAGCCACCGGCACCTTCCACCTGTATCGGGCATCGCGTTGAGGCGATGTCACCGGGTGGTCAGGGTTGGACTGCTTCGTTGGCTGCGTTGAAAAAAAGGTGAGCGCCGTTGGTGGGGAATCAACAAAAAAAGTGAATTTTATCAGTGGGTTATATATGGCGACGCGTTGAAGGGGGTGGGCTGCGGCGATCACGGCAGGTCCATTGAGGCAACCGCCGCCGTGCCTACTTTTATAACCAC
>SKQC01000424.1 GCA_007119175.1 Myxococcales bacterium
ATTTTGGCGGGCGTTGCAGGCCACCTCCGCCCGTCGGCGAGCGGCTCTCATCGACCTCCTCCTCGGTAGGTAATTCCACGTAGCTTTCTCCGGAGAAGACATTCGATGTCCACTCCTTGCGCTCGCGACGCTTGCGTTTTTCTTCTGCCGGTGTCGCCTGCCTGGCGGTTCTCGTTGCTCGTTTATGCTTTCGCTTGCCCGTCTGCATGGCCTCGTTGAGGGCATCGCTGAATTGAGCGGCGTCCTCATATCGTTCCTCTGGATGACGCGCCGTGGCCTTGAGCACAATATCAGCGAGCACATCGGGAAGCTCATCGAGCGCCTCTAATTGCAAGGGCTCCTCGGAGAGGTGGGCCTGCGCGACCTGAGCGACGTTTTCCTCGCTTATGCTTTCGGCGCCGGTGCACATCTCGTAAAAAATCAGCCCCAGACTATAGAGGTCGCTGGCCGGACTGACCTCGCGACCCAAAATCTGCTCAGGGCTCATATAGCGCGGGGTCCCGATAAACTGGGTCGACCGCCGACCGGACTCCGTCTTTAGCTCCTCTTCGCTCTGCTCGACGAGCTTCGCCACCCCGAAGTCGAGGACCTTGACGTGGAGGCGCTTCTTTTTTTTCTTTCGGACCTTTTTGCCGACCATAATATTGGCCGGTTTCAAATCCCGATGGATGATCCGGTTTGCATGAGCTTCGGCGAGGCTCTCCAATATCTGCAGTGTCATGCGAATCGATCGCATCTTTCCCAGGGCCCCGTATTTGTCGATCGCCTCGTCCAGTGGCCGGCCTTCGACATACTCCATGACCATATAGGGGATGTCTTCGTCGGTCTGGCCGAAGTCGAAGATGGTCACCGTGTGGGGGCTGGTCAGTCGGCTCGAAACCCGGACCTCCGTCAAAAACCGCTCACTGGACTCCGGATGGGCCTTGATGACGTCGGGCCGCAAAAATTTCAGCGCCACATCGCGGTCCATCGCCTCATGGCGGGCATGGATCACCGAGGCGAAGCTGCCCTCACCGAGAAAGCGCAACAGCCGGTACTTCTCCTCGAATAGCGCCTTCTCCTCGAGCATCGCTTCTAGAGACGGCGGCAGAGAGTGATGGCTCATCGATCGTCGATCCTCGTTGTCGGCAAATATCAGGGCGGCCATTGCCGTTGCCCCACACTGGGCGCTGGCAACGCACGGCGAAATTGATAGACTTTCAGGCCAACTGCCGAGGCGTCGGCCCTGCTCGGTCCGGCCAATACCGCGGTCGATTCAAATCACGTTCCGTTGAGTTTCGGCACGGGAGTTGTCTGACAAGCAATACAGACACGGCGGCGAGGGATAAAAAACCCGGCACATCCATGAACTTATCATTCGTTTACGAAGCGCTTCAACCTTCCACGCAAACACCTTCTCTCGGTGGTTTATGAACCTTCTTTTCTGGGCCGGCCTTTTTATCATCGCCGTGGCGGCGGGCCTGCAGTGGTGGCACCATCAACGCTCGAAGGACCGTCCCCAAGACGACCTCTCTGAACGGACTTTAACGCTCGCCGATCATCGCGACTGGCCCCTGAAGCCGGGCACCTGGTCGGTCAGCGACGTCGCTTTTTTAACGGCCACCGATCGAATTCGCGCCGCGGTTCGCATCCAGATCGACGACTCCGCGGGTCGGCGGCGGCAAAAGGCGATGGAGCTCCTGGCCCGTGAAATCTACCGCCACACCGAGGTGCAGGCCGTTTTTGTCGAGGCCACCGGCAACGCCGAAGGCCCGGATTTATACCTCTTTGCCACCGACGGCCGCGGATGGTGGGGCCAGGAGATGATCAGCACCGCCGCCGCTGGTCCCGGTCTTATATCGCGACGCCATCGCTAACGTGGAACACTGAGAAATCAGGGTCAATGACAAGTAAAAACCCCGTCGCCACAAATTGCGTGGCGACGGGGTTTTTTTGGCTCGGATCGGGCCGAACGTAGCTGGGCCCGATGGAGCTCGACAACAGTGCTTCACCTGATTTTGCGAGGACTTAAGCGACGAAGAGACCGTCGTTTCAAGACCGCGCGCCAGGCTCATTGCCGAGCACCCAGCGTGGCTTACATCATGCCACCCATGCCGCCTCCCATTCCGCCCATGCCGCCCATGCCGGGCGCGCCACCGGGGGCGCCTCCCAGATCGGCGTCATCGTCGGAGGGCTTATCGGCGATCATGGCCTCCGTGGTGAGCATCAGTCCTGCAATGCTCGCCGCATTTTGAAGCGCCGTGCGGGTGACTTTGACCGGATCGATGACACCGGCTTCCGTCAGGTCTTCGTAGACCTCGCTGCGAGCGTTGAACCCGAAATTGGGATCGTCGCTGTCCAGCACTTCGCGAACCACAATAGAGCCTTCCTGACCGGCGTTTTTCGCGATCTGGCGAATCGGCTCTTCGGCGGCTCGACGCACGATATTGGCGCCCGACTGCTGCTCGCGGTCGAACTCCATGCCGTCCAGAATCTGTACGGCCCGGAGAATGGCCACGCCACCTCCGGCGACAATTCCCTCTTCGACGGCGGCCCGAGTGGCGTTGAGGGCATCCTCGACGCGGGCCTTCTTTTCTTTCATCTCCACTTCCGTGGTGGCACCGACTTTGATGACCGCCACGCCTCCGACCAATTTGGCCAGACGCTCCTGAAGCTTTTCGCGATCGTAGTCGCTGGTGCTCGATTTGATCTGGGCTTTGATCTGATTGACCCGCCCGGAGATCGAGTCCTTGCTTCCCTTGCCACCGACGATAATGGTGTCGTCTTTGGTGATGGTCACCGTGTCGGCCGACCCCAGATCGCCCAGGGAGGCGGCATCGAGCTTCATGCCGCGCTCGCCGCTGATGACCTGTCCGCCGGTCAACGTGGCGATATCATCGAGCATCGCCTTTCGTCGGTCACCGAAGCCCGGCGCCTTGACGGCGGCCACATTGAGCACGCCGCGCAATTTGTTGACCACCAGCGTCGCCAGTGCTTCGCCTTCAATATCTTCGGCGATCAGCAGCAGGGGACGGTTGCCCTGGTTGTGGACCTGCTCCAGAAGGGGCAGCAGATCTTTCATATTGCTGATCTTCTCGTCGAAGAGCAGGATGTAGGGATTATCGAAATTCGTCTCCATCCGCTCGCTATCGGTGACGAAATACGGCGACAGATACCCGCGGTCGAATTGCATTCCTTCCACGAAGTCCAGCTCGTCTTCTAAGCCCTTGGCCTCTTCGACGGTGATGACACCTTCTTTGCCGACCTTTTCCATGGCCTCGGCAATCAGGTTTCCGATCGCCTCGTCGTTATTGGCAGAGATGGTACCGACCTGCGCGATCTGGCCTCGCTCCTGAGTCTGAATCGACATCTCGCGAAGCTGTTCGACCACGGCGGCGACCGCTTTGTTGATGCCGCGCTTAATCTCCATGGGATTGTGGCCGGCCGTCACCAGCTTGGTGCCCTCGCGAAGAATTGCCTGAGCCAACACGGTGGCCGTCGTCGTTCCGTCGCCCGCCGTATCGGAGGTCTTTTGAGCGACCTCTTTGACCATCTGGGCGCCCATGTCCTGAAAGCGATTTTCCAGATCGATCTCTTTGGCAACCGTCACACCGTCTTTGGTGATCAGGGGAGCACCGAAGCTCTTTTCCAGCACTACATTGCGGCCTTTCGGACCGAGGGTGACGCGCACTGCGTCGGCCAGCGTTCGCACGCCGTCGAGAATCTCTTGCCGCGCTTTGGTATCGAAAATGATTTCTTTCGCCATGATTAAACTCCTTTTTATCTTCGCTTTAATTGAGTGTCGTCGTCGTTGACGTCCATCGATTCACTGTCGCATCTGCTCATTAATGCAACGACGCCAGGGCCGTTGCATTGCATCGGCAGCGATCTCAGTCGTTGATCACGGCGAGAATGTCGTCTTCCCGCAAGATCAGGTGCTCTTCGCCGGCGATCGTGACTTCCGTGCCCGAGTACTTTCCGAACAAAATTTTGTCGCCTTCTTTGACCTGAAGGGCAATGGTCTCACCATTATCGGCGACCTTGCCCTGGCCGGTGGCGCGCACGATTCCTTCCAGAGGCTTTTCTTTGGCCGTATCGGGAATGATGATCCCCGATTCGGTCTTGTCGTCGCTTTCGACGCGTTGGATCAACACGCGGTCATATAGGGGCTTGATATTCATCTTTCACCTCGTTCGCTGTGGGTTAATGAGGTTGTCAGGATGTCTTTTTCACTCGATTAGCACTCTCTTCTTCCGAGTGCTAACGCCCGGTACATTATTCACGCCGTGATCGATGTCAAGACGAAAACCTAATCCTGGATCCAATTCGGACGTCAGCCTTCAATCTCGCCGGAAATACGGCGCCATCGACGGTGGTTGACGTACCGGTGGCGTGCCTTACAATCCGAGTTCACTCGACTTTTTTTTTAGCCATTTAGATGGTCGAATAGATGTCCTGGCTTCGAGCATCCATTGAGCCCGGCCCATTGCAGCCCCGGGTTGAAAGTGTCGCGATCGCCGGTCCCACCGCAATTGATGGCGCCGGAGCTTTTACGGAGTAGACGTGAGCAGATCTTTTGAACCAGAAACTCTTATAAAAAACGCCGAACGCATCCGCCGCGCCGCGCGGGTACTCGCTCGACAGTCGACGGCGGCACGCAACGACGCCCTGATATCGATGGCCCGCGCGCTGCGCGAGCAGCGGGCATCGATTCTATCGGCCAACCAACAAGATGTCGCCGACGGCCGTCGCCGCGATCTCGATGATGCCTTCGTCGACCGCCTGGTATTAAATGACGAGCGCATCGATGCCATGGCCGAAGCCATCGAGGAAATCGCCACGCTCGACGATCCCATCGGCGGCCACGATCGGATGTGGACCCGCCCCAACGGATTGCAGGTGGCCCGGCGCCGGATCCCGCTGGGCGTCATCGGCATCATTTACGAATCCCGTCCCAACGTCACCAGCGACGCCGCCGCGTTGTGCCTTAAAAGCGGCAACGGCATCTTATTAAAAGGGGGAAGCGATGCCTTTCGCTCCAACCGGGCCATCGTCGACGCTCTCCGCGACGGATTGAAAAAA
Organism: Myxococcales bacterium; assembly: GCA_007119175.1. GTDB lineage: Bacteria > Myxococcota_A > Bradymonadia > Bradymonadales > Bradymonadaceae > SLJM01. The sequence continues at coordinate 5,062 of SKQC01000424.1, forward strand.
AGCGATCTCGACGACCGGGCCGTCGACGCCGTCGGCTTTGTAAACACCACCGATCGCAGGGCCGTACAGACCATGCTCGGCTTGAGCGAGTTTATCGACGTCATCATCCCCCGCGGCGGAAAGGGCTTGATTCAATTCGTCACCGAGCACTCACAGATCCCGGTCATCAAGCACGACGAAGGCGTCTGTCACATCGTCGTCGATGGCTCGGCAGATGCCGACGACGTCGACCGCATCGTCCTCAATGCCAAAGTCCAGCGCCCCGGGGTATGCAACGCATTGGAGACTCTGTTAGTCTTAAAAAGTGGCGTCGACCATCACCTTACGCGACTTTTAAAAAAGCTCGACGATGCCGATGTGGAACTTCATCTTTGCCCCACCAGTGTCGAGGCGGCTCGGGCCGCCGGCATCGACACTTTCGTGGAGGCCGACGACGAGTCTTATGCCGCCGAATTTCTCTCCCTTCGCCTCGCCGTTCGCGTCGTCGAAGATCTGGACGAGGCCATCGACCATATCGACCGATTTGGCTCCCGTCATACGGAAGCGATCGTGACCAACGACTACGCCCAGAGCCAGCGCTTTGTCGACGAGATCGACTCCTCGGTGGTCATGGTCAACGCCTCGACCCGCTTCAGCGACGGGGGGCAACTTGGACTGGGTGCCGAAATCGGCATCAGCACCACGCGGATGCATGCCTACGGACCGATGGGATTGCGGGAATTGACGACCACCAAATTCGTTGTTTTAGGTAGTGGACAGGCCCGGCAGTAGCCGAGGCCGGATGGAGAGACACTCTCTCCAATAACTCGTGAGTTAACCTCACGCCTTCTTAACAGGAGACGAATGAAAACCGACAGTGCTGCGCCGATTCTTTCGCATGGTGATAATGCCGAACTCGACCGCGAATTGATTCAAGTATGTCGAGATATCGCTGCCATCACCTGGGAACTCAAAGCGCTCAATACGGTGGTCGTCGATCTACGGGGTCGCGTCAGTTATACGGACTTTGTCATCGTCACCACCGGGACCTCCGATCGGCAGGTCAACGCCCTCGCCCGCAGCATCGACGACGCGATGCGCGAAGCCGGCCGCCCCCCGATGGGCACCGAGGGCACCGAACACGGCCGGTGGGCGCTGCTTGATTACGGCGACGTCATCGTCCACGTCTTTCATCAAGACGCGCGAAAAGACTACGACTTAGAGCGTATGTGGTCGGAGGCCCCTCGGCTGGAGCTCGAAGATGCTCCCTCCGAGCTATACGGACGCTTCGACGCTCAGCGCTTTGAGACCTGAGTGACGCGGCGGGCCTTTTGTCATTTGTGGTAGGGCTCGTTTCGGATGATCGTCATCGCCCGATAAAGCTGCTCCCACAGCAGCATCCGCGCCATATCGTGCGGAAAGGTCATCGGCGACAATGACCACCGTCGTTGAGCATCTTTTTTCAGCCCCGGTGCCAGTCCGTGGGCCCCGCCGATGTAGAAGGCGATCTCCTTTCGGCCCTCCACCATCCACCGATTGACGGCCTGAGCAAGCTCGACGCTGCGCAGTTGTTTTCCCTCCTCGGTAAGGGCCACGCTCAGCGCCCCTTTCGGCGTCGCCGCGCGCAGGTTTTTCGCCTCTTTTTCCATGATCGAAGCCGGGTCGCCACGCTTGACCTTGCTCACCTCTATCTCGTCGACCTGCACGTGGTGTGCGAGTCGCTCTCGATACTCTTTGCACAGCCCGCCGATTCGGCGATCTCCCATCTTTCCCACAGCCAGTACTGAAATCTTCACGGTCGAACTCCCTTATGTCGAAATAGCGGTTATCCCCCGCTGGATGCAAAGCCGAGGTTGGTAGATATCCATTGGCGATATCTCAGGTCCGTAAGCGTTCAGTGGGGTGACGAAGTCATGCGCCAAAGCGCCCTGAAAGGGTCGGGCTGACGGCCTGAAATGCGGCCAGGCTGGCCGCGGACCCCGGGGGCTGAACGCTTACCTCAGGTCTTTACACATCACTACGCAACATACTGCTCCCACTGGCGACAACAAACCAGCGTCCCCATGCTATCAACTGTATCTGGAGGTCTGGTCATGTCGTCGCTCATCTTTGATTCGATTCATCGACATTTCTCCACTTTTTTTCCGCCGGCCTGCGCCGGGTGTGACGGCGACGCCGCTGCGAAGAAGGCATTTTGCACAATTTGCGCCCCGGCGGCCTTTCGTCTCCACCCGCCGTATTGCGACCAATGCCGCGTGCCCATGGATGAACTCGACGAGGGCCTGGCAAGGGGCCGCTCGCTGTGTAGCCGATGTCGGCGCGAACCGCCGAATTTCAAAACGGTCTGGGCGCCCTGGGAGTACGAAGGGGCCGTCGCCGACGCCATCCGACGCATCAAATATGCCTCCGACTTCCCGGCCCTTCGCGCCCTGTGTCGCGAGGCAAAGCCCTGGTTTGCACAGATCCTTTCTCATTTTCCGGCGAATTCGCCGCTGATTCCTATCCCTTCACACACGCGAGAGTTGCGCCGTCGGGGATTTCATCTGCCCTCATTGATCTTGCGTTTTGTCGAGGTCAATCAGCAAACAAACGCCGTCGACCACCGACTAATTAAAACCCGTCCCACAAAAAAACAGGCCAGCCTTCCCGTCGGCGCCCGGCGAAAAAACGTGGCCGATATATTTTGTGCCCGCTCGAAAGCCGACGGTGGAACCGCCGTGATCGTCGACGACGTCATGACCACCGGCGCCACCGCCGACGCCGCCGCCGAGGTCCTTTTGGCCTGTGGATTCGACGACGTTGCCGTCATCGTCCTCGCCCGAGCTCCGAAATTGTCTCGCCGCTGACACTTTCGAGACAAGCTTTTACACGGCGGTATGCCGGAACTCATTGAAAAGATAAAGAAATACTTTCAATCTTATCGAAGGTTGTTCCCTTGGCTTTCCCCGGGAAAGTTGGATCGACTGCAAAATATGTTCTCTACGGGACCGGGGTTCCCGTAGAGAGCCACTGCCGCGGAGTAGGTATGGAACCCGCCCTTTTGTTGAACGCGTCGTATGAACCACTTTCGATCGTCCACTGGAAACGGGCGATCACGTTGCTGCTTCTTGGAAAAGCAGAAATGCTGGCCGCCCACTCTCGACAGATTCGCTCGGCAACTAAGACATTTGATCTTCCCAGCGTCTTGCGCCTTCAGCGCCGGGTCAAAATGCCCCGACACCGGGTGCACTTTTCGCGAAATAACGTCTATCGCCGCGACAATTACCGCTGCCAGTATTGCGGAGACCGATTCTCGAGCGCCGATTTAACCTTCGATCACGTCGTTCCCCGCAGCCGGGGCGGAGCGACGAACTGGACGAATATCGTCACCAGTTGCCAGCCCTGTAATCGAAGAAAATGCTCGCGGACCCCGTCGGAGGCGAAAATGCCTCTGCTAAACAACCCCACCGAGCCTCGCTGGTGGCCCTTTTCGGCGGGCGCCGGAAACGTCGATGAACATCCCGAGGACTGGAAGCCCTATCTGTGGATCTGATGACCTCTGACTGGTAGGGTTGCCCGCATGCATCGCATCGCCATCATCGCCGACATCCACGCCAATCTTTTCGCTCTGCAGGCCGTCGCCGCCGATATTGACGACGCCGGAGTCGACGAAGTGATCGTCGCCGGCGACCTGGTCGGTCGCGGCCCTCAGGGAAGTGCCGTCGTCCATCGAGTTCAGCAGTTGGGCTGGCCGGCCCTGCGCGGCAATCACGAGGATTATCTGCTCTCATTTTGTCACGATGATATCCCCGATGCCTGGCGCCACACCGAGCAGTGGGCGGCGTCGCGGTGGATGGCCGACGAACTCGACGGCGACGCCATCGCCTATATCGATGACCTGCCCTTTTCACGAAAATCGAAATTGGACCCCGAAATCGAGGTCTTTCACGGAAGCCCCAACTCCCACAGCGAGGGCATCGGTGATTGGACGCCCACCCGGCGCCTTAAAGCGCATCTTCGGGCCATCGACGGCTCAATTTTGGTCTGCGCCCACACCCATCGCCCGCTAAAATACGAAGGAGAGCTGGGCACCGTAGTCAACGTCGGCTCCGTAGGCCTTCCCTTCAACGGCGACTGGCGCGCTCAATATGCCCTCCTCGAGGGGGCACCGTCGAATTGGGAGATCAGCTTTCGACAGGTCCCCTATCCGCGAGAGCGACTTCTCGAATACTACGAGACCTCCGGTTTTCTCACAGAAGGCGAGGTCACGGCGAAACTTCTATACCGCGAAGTCGAGCACGCCCGCCCATTTCTGGTTCCCTTTTTAAAATGGGCCGATATCACCGATCATCCACCGACCAGCAAGTCGCTTCCCGCCTTTTTAAAGGTCTACGATCCCGCTGAATCGATGATCGAATTTCTCGATCGAATATCACCGGATCATCCACGCTCTCGGCGATAGCACTCTGGATAAATTCAGGCCGGTGATTTTAAGATCTCGGAGACTTTTTCCTGGTCGAATAACTCACTGACCGAGCTTCCGTCGTGAATACGAGAGATGGCCTCGGCAAAGAGTTTGGCCACCGAGATCACTTCGACTTTCTCCGATTGCTGATCGGCGCGAAGCGGCATCGTGTCGGTGACGATCACTTTTTCCAAAAACGCATCATCGATGCGCTCGGCGGCGTTGGAACTAAAGATTGGATGGGTGGCCGCGGCGAGTACCCTCGTGGCGCCGCGCTCTTTTAGAAAATTCGCCGCTTCCACCAGGGTTCCTCCACTGGCGATCTCATCGTCGATGACGACACCGACTTTTCCCTCCACATCGCCGATAAGGCTGACCGCCCGGGGCTTTTCGTCGTCGCCGTCGCGCCGCTTGTCGATGATCGCCATCGGCAAATCGAGCCGATTTGCATAGCGCCCCAGGTCTTTGGCCTCGCCGGCGTCGGCGGCCACAAGCACCCAGTCCGAGGTATCCTCCTGGCGCAGTCGCTCACAGACCGGTCCGGCGCCCAATAACTGATCGACGGGCATTCTGAAAAAGCCCTGGGCCTGCGGAGAATGCAGATCCATCGTCAGCACCCGATCGACCCCGGAGGTCTTCAACAGATCGGCGACCAGGCGGGCGGCAATCGAAATCCGTGGCCGGTCTTTTTTATCGCTTCGAATATAGGGGATATAGGGCATCACCGCCGTGATCCGCTCCGCCGATGCCGAGCGCAGGGCGTCGATCATGATCAGCAACTCAAAGAGGTGCTCATGGACGGGACTTGCCGAGGTCTGGATGACGAATACATCGCAGCCCCGCACATTTTCCTCGATCTGCACCAGCATATTTTCATTGCTGAACTGGACCGTATTGCTGATGCCCAGTGGGACGCCGAGACGCTCGCAGACCGCGCGAGCGAACGTCGGATGACTACTTCCTGAGAATACTTTCAATCCGTTGTTCACCGGCGCCTCCGTCGACTGCTTGGAGAGGGAAGGGATGACGCATCTGGAATACAGAACTCCCTGCAGTCGATCAACTGTCCGACAGCTCAAAACTCATCAAAATCGCCTCTTCGCCATCGGCGTAAAACGCGCTCCTTCGCCCCTGGTGTTGAAATCCCCGATTTTCATAAAACCCGACGGCAGCCCGGTTATTTTCTGCAACCTCGAGAGCGATCTGCGAGGCGCCGCTGGCGGCGGCCAAAACCGCCAGGGTATCGAGCATCGTCGACGCCACCGATCGCCGTCGATAATCCGGCGCCACTGCCAGATCGACGATCTCCACCGTATCGAGCACCCGCCAGGCGACGAGATAGGCGATAATTTTGGCCTCACGGGGACCATCGACGACCCATATCACCCCGGAATCGCGCTCATATTCAATCTCCCAGGTGCTGAGATCCCAGAAGCGATGCTGGGTGCGGCGCTGCAACTCGCAGAGGGCCTTCAGATCGCGGCGCGCAGCCCGCCGCAGAGGCCATTTATCAGCGACGGGAACCATCGAATCACACACCGCACAGATAGGAGATCCGTTTCCACAAATCGTCTCGTCCAAAGCCCCTGGTGCTCGAATAAAGCAATAGCTCTCCGGGATCGGCGTCGATATCGCGGGCCAATTCGCGGCGTCGCTGCTGGCGCTTATTGCGGCTGAATTTATCGGCCTTCGTAAATACCAAAATCGGCTGAATCCCGAATAATGGCGCCGCCATAATCAGCTCGAAATCATCCTCTTCGACGCCTCGGCGCAGATCCATGACCACCACCATGGCGCAAAGGTTGGGACGATGATTGAGGTAGCCCTCGATCATCGGGCCCCAGGCATCGCGCACATCGTCGGGCACCTTCGCAAAGCCGTAGCCCGGCAGATCGACGGCATATAGCTCATCGTTGATATTAAAGAAGTTGATGGTCTGAGTGCGCCCGGGTCGCTTGCTGGTCTTCACCAGCTTTTTTCGCCCCACCAGGTCGTTGATCAGGCTCGACTTGCCGACGTTGCTGCGCCCCCCGAAGGCGACCTCCGGACGATCCGGCGGCGGATACCCCTTCGGCTCGACCGCGCTGGTGACGAATTCTGCTTTCTCGATCTTCCAGGCCATCTCGATCCTCGTCCGCTTCGAAAATATCGCCAATTTCAGAAAAATGGGATGCTGGCGCCCGGAAAGACACCGCCCACAACGCCGAGAGCGATGGCGGCCACCAGATAGCACAATACCAGGCCCGGTCCGAACGCCCGCAAGAATTTCTCGGCAACCGTCGGTCCCCGCCGCCATCCGATGGTGAGCACGGCGAGCGCAAAGAATACGACGCTCAAGCCGACCCACTCCATGGGCGCCAAAATACCCGCTGCGCCGAGCCGCTCCCAGGCCAATACGGGTCCAAGGACCCACCCCATGGCGCCGAATATCACCGCGCGAACAAAGAGGTCACGTCCCGAAAGCGCCGTATCCACCGACAGTGGCCCGGTGGGATAATTTCGCCCCAATGTGGTGGCGATCATGGCCAGTGCCAGAAGTGCCACGGTAATAAAAGCGGCGAGCTCCGGCGCCATCGCCGCCGTATCGAGACGCAGGGCTCCGTCGACCTGAAATTCACCGTAATCAGCCAGCCAGGTCGGAAGATCGCGCGCCTGCAGCCACCGCGTCGCCATCTCCTCGTATCCGGCAGCACCGGGAAGTGCGAATTCACCGGCCCCCCTTCCTACTCCAGCCAACTGAAGCAGGCCCGTCACAGCCGCGACCAAGGCGCCGATCCAGCCAAAAAGAGCCACCCTCGCCTTTTGAATGACGACGCCCACGAGTCCCAGCGCTGTCAGTCCGCTGGCCACAGTGGCCAGCATCGCCAGGTCCATCCCTGGCGCCACGACGGGAATCTGCAACTCGGAGACCGCCCCCAGATTCGGTATCGCCCACACCGCTTCACCGGCGTCAGAGACCAATGGCAGGCCCATCTCCACTCCCGCTACCCGGCCGCGACCGACGATCAACGCCACCACGGCGGCCATCGACGCCCACACAGCCAATGCCACCGTAGCTGCCCCCCCGGTGGTCGGCTTCTCCAGGCTCTCCTCGGCAAGGACGCCGGCGCCGACAAGTGCGGTGGCCATGGCCAGCCAGGCACCGATATGGGCGGTCCACAACACCGGCTCAGATTGCATCGACATTGCGTCAAACGGCGTTCCGAAGGCCACGAAACTGCCCGCCACCACAGAAATAGGCACAGCGGCGGCGATTATGGCCGCCCGACGCTGCGCCTGCCCGTCGAGTCGCGTCGGCAATGCGGCGACGGCCACCCCCCCCGCCAACGCCAGCACCGCTGCCTGAGTGGCGCCGAAGAAATAGGCCAGCCCCAGTGCAGCCACGGCGGTTATCTGGGTGGCACTTCCGATAAGGGTCGACCACTTCCAGGGCCTTTCTCCATCCCCGCTTCCGCGATCTTCGATGGCGTTGAGACTCCAGAGGGCGCTTTTTCCGTCTCGGCGTCGGCGGACCACTCGCTCCGGAAAACCGAAGATCAGCGCCCAACCCAACACAAAGAGCATCAGTCCCAGCGCAAAGGGCCAGAACGGCCGCACCGAAGTGACCGTCATGACCGCCGATGGGACCTCCTGGACTTGTTCGAGGGTCAATGCTTCCGGGATATCATCGCGCGCTGTGGCCCGCTCGAAGACCCAGAAGGAGCGACCGCGCTCGTCTTCGAGCTGAACGCCCGGCCCCATGACGCTGAGCGGATACCCCTGGGAGAGCAATACGAGCTGGGTTGTCTCCCGGTCGAGACCGGGGGCGGGAGCGTAGATATCGAGATAGTCCTCGGTGACGTCGACGATTCGGTAGGTCGGACCGTCGATCGAAATCTGGATTTCGTCGCCCACCACTCCGGCGGCCTCGATCGTATTTTCAGCAGCGCTTGAGATCAGGGCCCGAAATTGCACTTTATCGTCGCTAAACCCACTAAAAACAAAGCGCATCCCTTCGATATCGAGGCTCTGACCGGGTACAAATTCCCGAGGGACGACCCCATCCTGGTCGGGCCGGGCAAATTGAACCTCCGCAATTGGCTCCTCGCCAAACCCGATGCCCCGCAACGTCGTGCGAAGGGGGAGCATCCTGTCCACGCTGCGATCGCCCTGCGTGACTTCCACAGTCTGCCGCGTTTCGTTTAACGGCAATACAAGCTCACCCGCCGGCGCGGCGCGATGCGACAAAAGCCAGTCACCGACGACCAAAAATGCGCCGCAGATCAGCAATAAAGCGCCGAGCCGCCCCATCCATACCTGCCGGCCCTTATCGGGAAGATGATTTTCAACGACGCGATCCGGCGTCCCATCGCCCTTCCAACGACGCACGGCGAGGCCACTGAGTCCAACGACTCCAACGGCCAGAACGACCGCCAGCCCACGCGCCATCTCCGGATTAGAAACGGCAATTGTGTGACGCCCGGTCTCCCACAGAGCTATGGGATCGACGACGAGCAAACAGATCACGGCGGCCACCAGCCAGACGACGCCCACGAACGCGCGGTAAGAGACAAAATCGAAGGCCCTATTCCAGAACGCCGATTCCTTTTTTTTGCCCCGGTTTCGCCTTCTGTGTGGGCCCGACGGCCTTGGCATCGCTTCCCTGTTGGTGGTATGAGGTTCGGACTGTGAGGAGTAAGACAAGCCGCCCATAATGCGGCTATATGGAGGGCACTTGCTAATACGAGGATCGACAAAGTGTCAACGAACCAACCAGGGTCTATCGTCGGTCTGACCGGCGGAATCGCCACCGGAAAATCGACGGTGGGCCGATTCTTCGAGGACGAAGGCATCGTCGTCATCGACGCCGACGATCTGGCTCGCCAGATCGTCGAACCCGGCGAGCCGGCCCTCGACGACATCGTCGACGCCTTCGGAGATGACGTCCTCCACGACGACGGCACACTCAACCGTACCCGATTGGGCGAGATTATATTCCGAGACGACGAGGCGCGACGAACGCTCGAGGAGATCACCCACCCCGAGATCGCCCGGGCCATGATGGAGCGCGCCCGGCAGGCATTTAGTGAGGGCCACCGCTGGGTGATCTACGACGCAGCGCTGATTGTGGAGACCGGTTCCCACCAGATGCTGGACGCCCTGATTGTGGTCGACTGCTCGCCACAGACGCAGCGAGAACGCCTGAGGGAGCGCGACGAATTCGACGACGACGAAATCGATCGGCGGCTCGCAAGCCAGATGCCGCTGAAGGAAAAACGAGAGGTCGCCGACTATGTCATCGACAATGACGGCACCTTAGACGACACCCGCCGGCAGGTCCGGCAGCTCAAGCAACGCATCGACGAATCTATCGAAGCCAGCGGAACGGCCAAGCCCTAACCGAGATGCCCATGACTGACGAGACCTCCCGTCGAAAAAATCGCGATATCCTGATCACCGGATTCCCCTCCTTTGTGGCCCGAAAATTGGTGGCCACCATCGTCGAGGACGAGCCGGACGCCACGCTCCGCCTGCTGGTGCGCCCGGACTTTATCGACGAAGCCGACCGGCAATTGCAGAGCATGGATGCTCCCCGCGATCGCATCCAGTTGATGAGCGGCGACGTGGTCGCCCTCGACTTAGGATTAAGCGGCCGAGAATATCTGGAGCTAATTGCCAACGTCACCGACATCTATCATATCGCCAGTATCTGGTTTCTCGGCGTCGAGCGCGATCAGGCATTCGAAGTCAACGTCCTGGGGGCCCGAAACATCCTGGATACGGCCTATGAGATGCAGCAATTGGAGCGGCTCAACCACTTTTCGACGGCCTTCGTCGCCGGCGACCGCTCCGGCGTCATCATGGAAGACGAGTTGAGCAACGACCAGAGCTTTCGAAATGCCTACGAGGAATCGAAATTCGAAGCTGAAAAAGGGATGCGCGAGGCCATGCATCACCTACCGATCTCGGTCTTTCGTCCCAGTATTATCGTCGGCGATTCTCATTCCGGTGAAATCGACCGAATGGCCGGTCCCTATTATCTGATAAACGCCATCGTCAATATGCCCTCCATCCTGCCCATTCCCTTGCCGGGCAAAGGCGATAAGCCGCTGAATCTGGTCCCCATCGACTTTGTCTGCCGAGCGATGCACCGGATAAGCCTGCGACCGGATACGGCGTCGAAGACCTTTCATTTATGCGATCCCAATCCGTTATCGGCGCGCAACGTCTTCGAGCTGGTCGCCCACCGCGCCGGACGCCGCGCGCCCGTGGGATTACTCCCTTACCGGCTGACCCAATTGGTGATGAAATTTCCCTACCTGGAGCGCTTTACGCGCAATCCGCGCCAATTTATGGACGATTTCAACCAGCTCACCATCTACAACTCCATGAATACCCTCGACGCCCTGGACGGCCAGAACCTGTGTCCCCCCTTCCCCTCCTACGTCGACAACCTCATCGAGTATATCAAGGTCTCCGAACTGGAATTGGAGATGCCCGTCGGCGTCGAAATCATGGGATAACCCCCGGCTTTCCTTCCCCTGCTGGCTGCGTTACCATGTGTGACATCGGGGCCCCTGTCGCCATTGCGAATTCGAGGCCTGCGATTCCTTTCGCCGAATGACGAATAGATGGTGTTTTCCATTCGTTTTTCCCATGAATAATGCAGGCTGAACACGGGCTCAGGAGTTCGCGATCACGATGCAACTGGAAAGCCGCCTCGATTCCATCATCAAAAAAGTCCGGAGTTATCACCCGGACCCCAACATCACCCAGCTTCGCGACGCCTACGAGTACGCACGTAGAATGCACGAGGGGCAGTCTCGAAAAAGCGGTGAGCCCTATATGACCCATCCCTTAGAGGTGATGGACATCATCGCCGACCTGCGCCTCGACGTGGCCAGTCTGGTGGCCGGTCTTCTCCACGATACGGTGGAGGATACGGACACCACCGTCGAGGAAATCCGCAGCCGTTTCGGCGAGGATGTTGCCTTTTTGGTCGACGGGGTCACGAAGCTATCAAAATTTCAGTTCAACACCCGCCAGGAGGCCCAGGCGGAGAATATCCGCAAGATGATCATCGCCATGTCCCGCGATCTGCGCGTGATATTGGTCAAGCTCTCGGATCGCCTCCACAATATGCGAACCCTCAAATATATGTCCTCGTCGGGACAGGAGCGAAAATCGCGGGAGACCATGGATATCTACGCCCCGCTGGCCCACCGGCTGGGGCTGTACTGGGTCAAAACGGAGCTCGAGGATCTGGCCTTTCGCTATCTTCACCCCGAGTCCTACTACGATATTGCCGAGAAGGTGGCATCGAAAAAACGCCAGCGCCAGAGCTTTATCCGCGAGGTCATCAGCATTCTCGACGATCTGCTCAGCGAAAACGGCATCGACGCCGAAGTCTACGGCCGACCGAAAAATTTCTGGAGCATCTATCGAAAGATGCGCGAGCAGCAGATCGAATTCGAGCAGGTCTTCGACGTGCTCGCCTTTCGCATCATCGTCGACAAGCGGGCTCAGTGCTACGAATCGCTGGGCATGGTCCACAACCTCTGGAAGCCGATACCGGGGCGATTTAAGGACTATATCGCCATCTCCAAACCCAACGGCTACCAATCGCTTCACACCTCTGTGATTGGCCCCTACCAGGAGCGCATCGAGATTCAAATTCGGACCCAGGAGATGCATAAGGTGGCAGAAGAGGGCATCGCCGCCCACTGGCTGTACAAAGAGGGAAAAGCAGTCCCCGACCGAGACGACGAGAAATTCGCCTGGCTTCATCAGCTCATGGAGGAGCACCAGGACCACGAGGACCCCGTCGAATTTTTGGAGTCCGTCAAAATCGATCTCTTCCACGACGAGGTCTACGTCTTCACCCCGCAGGGCGACGTGTTGAGCTTCCCCTCCGGCGCCACGCCCGTCGACTTCGCCTATGCGATTCACACCGAAATTGGCCAGCGCTGCTCCGGCGCCAAGGTCAACGGCAAGATGGTCCCCCTGAAATACCAGGTCCAAAACGGCGATATCGTCGAGATCATCACCCACAAAAACCAGCGCCCCAACAAAGACTGGTTATCCTTCGTCAAGACCGGCCGGGCGCGCACGAAGATCCGCAAGTCCGTGCGGCGCGAGCAGCGGGAGCGAAGTCGCGAGTTGGGCCGCGAATTATTGGATAAGGAGTTGAAGAACCACAATACCAATATTCGCGCCTGGGAGCGCTCCGGAAAGCTCGACGAGGCCCTCGAAAAAAGCCGCTACGCCACCTCCGAGGAGATGCTCGGCGATATCGGCTACGGCAAGACCCAGGCGGAGACCATCGTCGAAAAAATCTACGGCGATGAAGAGGGGGACGACAAACAAAAGCCGAAGGCAGAAAAAGAAAGTCGCCTCGGCCAGTTGTGGAACAAGATCGTCGACCGCGGAAAGACCGGAGTCGTCGTCGACGGCATCGAAGACGTCATGGTCAGTTACGCCAAATGCTGCAACCCCGTGCCGGGCGATAATATCATTGGCTTCGTCACCCGCGGCCGTGGCCTGTCGATTCACACCCGGGATTGTAAAAGCGTCAGCCACCTGGAGAGAGAGCGCCAGATTGCCGTGAGCTGGGCGAACGACACGGAGGTCCCCGACTCGGCACGGCGGCCGGTGAGCATCCGCGTATATTGCACCGACAAACCGGGTTTGCTCGCCAATATCAGTCAGTCTTTCTCGGCGGCCGGCGTCAATATCAGCGAGGCCCAATGCGTGACGACCGACGACCGTCGAGCCGTCAACACCTTCGAGGTCCTGGTCAACAACCGCGATCAGCTCACGCGCGCCATGAAAAATATCGAAAAAATCAAAGGCGTGTACAAAGTCGAACGGACCACCACGTAGTCGCCTCCTGCCCTCGGTATTTCTCCATCATGCTCGCTCGTCGAATCGATCAATTCATCTCCTATCTGCGCGTCGAACGGGGCGCCAGCGAGGAGACAGTGCGCGCCTACGGCGGCGATCTCGATCAGCTCGCCGAATTCTTAGAGCAATTCCACGAGTTGAGTGACCCCGACCCGGAGCAGTTGACGCTTCGGCATCTGCGCGGGTTCGTCGCCCAGAAATTCGATGATAGCAGCACGGCATCGCTGGCCCGCAAGATCTCGGCAATGCGATCGTTTTGGAATTTTCTGGTGCAAAAGGATCTGGCCGACGACAACCCGGCGGCACTTTTGTCGACGCCGAAGGTTCACACGCCGCTGCAGAATTTTCTGGCCGTCGACGAGGTCATCCACCTGTTGGAGAGCCACCGAAGCGACGACGTATTGGGCGTGCGCGACATGGCGATCTGGGAGGTCGGCTATGGTGCCGGCCTGCGGGTCTCGGAGTTGGTGGCCCTCGATATCGACGATATCGACCGCGACGAGGGCTGGGTACGCACGATCGGAAAGGGAAATCGGGAGCGCCGGGTGCCGCTGGGTGAAAAGAGCTGCCGGGCGCTGGCGCGATATCTGCGCCGGCGACACGAATTGGTCGGCGACGAGACTCCTGCAGGTGCGCTGTTTTTGACGGTCCGCGGCCGCCGGCTGTCGACCCGGTCCGTGCGCCGGCGTCTAAAACAGCATCTTCAGCGCGCCGATCTGGACACAGATATCACTCCCCACGGGCTGCGCCACTCTTTTGCCACCCATCTTCTGGACTCCGGCGCCGATCTGCGGGGGATTCAGGAGCTGTTGGGTCACCAGAATCTGTCGACCACTCAGCGCTATACCCACGTCTCGATTGACAGGCTCATGGAGGTTTACGATGCTTCCCATCCGCGCGCCGTTCGCGAGCCGTCTGAACCGTCAAAAGGCTCGCCACATTCCGGCCCCGAACCCGCACTCGACTCCGACGGATAATTCATGGACTTACGAGGAACTACTATCGTCAGCGTCCGCCTCGGCGACAAAGTCGTCGTCGCCGGCGACGGCCAGGTCACAATGGGGGAAAAGGTCGTCATGAAGCACTCGGCGCGAAAAGTACGCCGCCTATACGACGACCGAGTCCTCTGCGGTTTCGCCGGCTCCACGGCCGACGCCATCACCCTCTACGAGAAATTGGAGGGTAAGCTCAAGGAATATAACGGCAACCTGACACGGGCGGCCGTCGAGCTGGCCAAGGAATGGCGCACCGACCGGATGCTGCGACGACTGGAGGCCCTGTTGATCGCCGCCGATGTCGAAACGACTCTACTTATCAGCGGCACCGGCGACGTCATCGAACCGGAAGAGGGCATCGTCGCCATCGGGTCCGGTGGCTCCTATGCCCTTGCGGCAGCCCGCGCCATGCATCGCTACGCCGAACTCGACGCGCGCGCCATCTGTGAAAATGCCCTGCATATCGCCTCCGAGATCTGTGTATTCAGCAACGACACTCTGACCATCGAGGAACTCGATACCGCCGCGTCGTCGTAGCCGCTGCAACTTATCTCGCTATTTTCTTTTTTTGTTTTTTGCCCGGATTCCCTATGAGCACCGACTCTTCCAGACAGGACGAACGCCGAGGTGCCGAGTTGACCCCTCGGGAAATCGTCGCCGCACTCGACCGCTATATTGTCGGCCAAGAAGACGCCAAGCGCGCCGTCGCCGTAGCCCTGCGAAATCGCTGGCGACGACGCCAGCTCGACGAAGAGCTGCGCGAGGAGGTGATGCCCAAAAACATCATCATGATCGGCCCCACCGGAGTCGGTAAGACCGAGATTGCCCGCCGGTTGGCAAATCTCGCGCGCGCCCCTTTTCTCAAAGTGGAGGCCTCGAAGTTCACGGAGGTCGGCTATGTCGGGCGCGACGTGGAGAGCATGGTCCGAGATCTTCTCGAGCTCGGGATCAACCTCGTCAAATCGGAGGCCGAAGAACGCGTCAAAGAAAGGGCCCGCGAGATTGCCGAGGACCGCATCTTAGACAAGCTCGAAGGAATGGTCACCGAGCGGGCTCCCCTCGACGACCGCGATGACGACAAAAAGACCTTTATCGTCGGCCACGACGGCACCGTTCAGTCCAGCGACGACGCCCCCAAGAGCAAACGCGACCTACTCCGGGAGCGACTCCGACAGGGCGAATTTGACGACGAGTATATCGAGATTGAGCTGACCGATTCCCACAATCCGGTCATCGAGGTCTTCTCCGGCCAACAGGGAATGGAGGAGATGGATCTGGGTAGCGTCTTCGGCAATATGTTTCCCCAGCGCCGGAAGCGAAAGCGGGTCAAAATCGAAGACGCCATGAAGGCCCTGGTCAACGAGGAGGCATCGCGTCTTATCGATATGGACGAGATCAGCCAGGAAGCGCTTAAGCGCACCCAGCAGTCGGGAATTATCTTCCTCGACGAGATCGACAAAATCGCCGGGCGCGAATCAAAACACGGCCCCGACGTCTCCCGCGAGGGCGTCCAGCGCGACCTGCTTCCGATCGTCGAGGGCTCGTCAGTGACGACCAAGCACGGAGTGGTCAAGACCGACCATATCCTCTTTATCGCCGCTGGCGCCTTTCACCTGTCCAAGCCCTCGGATCTGATCCCCGAGTTGCAGGGCCGATTTCCCATCCGAGTCGAGCTCAACAGCCTCACCCAGAAGGACTTTCAGCAGATCCTGACCGAACCCAGAAATAGCCTGACCCGCCAATATGTGGAGTTGATGCGCACCGAGGGAATTGACGTCTCCTTTGACGACGACTCCATAGAAACCCTCGCCGAGATGGCATTTCGGGTCAACGACACCCTGGAAAATATCGGTGCCCGCCGATTGCACACCATCATGGAAAAAGTATTTGAGGCCCTGTCATTCGACGCTCCCGACCGCGACGACGACAGCTTCACTGTCTCCTCGCACTACGTCCAGGAGCGTCTGGAGGGCATCCTCGAAGACGAAGATCTGAGCCGTTATATCCTCTGAGTCGACCAATCCCTCAAATCGACCGACCTTTAAGACCGGGATCTCCTGCATTATGAGCACACCCAAAGATGACCTGATCGCCACCGGACGACGCACTATCAGCCCCAATTACGCCCCGGCACCGATCGTCTTTGAGCGCGGCCAGGGCGTCTGGCTGACCGACTCTGAGGGGAATCGATATCTCGATTTCGTCGCCGGCATCGCTGTATGCTCGCTGGGTCATGGCCATCCACAGCTAAGCGCGGCCCTCTCAGCACAGGCAGAAAAGCTTTTGCACGTCTCCAATATGTATTTTACGAAACCGCAGATCGAGCTTATGGAGCATCTGACCGATCGCTCCTTTGCCGATCGGGTATTTTTGTGCAACTCCGGCACCGAGGCCAACGAGGCGGCCTTTAAGCTGGCGCGCCGTTACCAATCGCGCGTCGCCGACCGAAGCAATAAGTCGACGATCCTGTCGATGAAGTCTTCCTTTCACGGGCGTACTCTGGCCTCGATCACGGCCACGGGACAGCCGAAATATCACGACGGTTTCGCCCCCCTGGCGCCGGGATTCGAATATCTTCAGTTTAACGATATCGACGCCGTCGAGCGTCGAATGGACGACGACGTCGCCGCAATTGTCGTGGAGCCCATTCAAGGAGAGGGGGGAATCCGACCGGCCTCTGAGGAATTTCTGCACACGCTTCGACAGCTCTGTGATCAGTTCGACGCTCTATTGATCTACGATGAAGTCCAGACCGGTGTCGGCCGCACCGGATCGCTTTTCGCCTACGAGCATTTCGGCGTCAAACCGGATATCATGACCCTCGCCAAAGGCCTCGGCGGCGGCGTTCCACTGGGAGCAACTCTGGCAACAGAAGAGGTCTGGAAGGGCTGGAAGCGCGGCAGTCACGCCTCCACCTTTGGTGGAAACCCCCTTGCTAGTTGCGCCGGTCAGATCGTGCTCAATGTCATCGAAGAACAGGACCTTCTGACCAATGCCAAACAGCGCGGCGAGCAGCTTCGCCGGGGACTGCAAGAGTTGACCGAAGAATTTGACGCCCTCAAAGAGGTCCGAGGTGTGGGCCTGATGCTCGGTGTCGAATGTGGCGCTCAGGCAAAGACAATCGCTAAATCGGCCCGGCAACAGGGGCTACTGATCAACACCGCCGGCGGAGACACTTTGCGCTTTGTTCCCCCGCTGATCATCGACGAAAGTGATGTCGCAGAAGCATTGCAGCGACTTCGCGCTGCCCTCGACGAACTCAACCTATAGCTCACGCCAGATGAGGTAGACCGATAGCGCGGCCACCTGCCTCACTGTTCTCAATTTTCAGCCAACGATTGCCTTATCTCTGATTACTTGCCTTCCCTGCCCTTCTGGCAGTATCCTGATCGAGCATTCCGGGAGCTTTTGAGGACCTGAGCCAATCAATTCCGCGATCCCGGCGTGGAAGACCTTGTCATTTGTCCTCGGGTTGTGACGTTTACCGACGCTTTTCGCTTCCAGGAACCAATATCGAATTCTGGACGCCACATCGCCACTCGATCATTCTTGAAATATCTCGCCCCCCAATGATGAGTGCATTGCAATGACCGATCTCGACGAGAATCTGGCCCCAGAACCCGCTACTGACGTCGATCCACGCGCTCTCGATATCGAGCCGACCGCTGAGGAA
>SKQC01000313.1 GCA_007119175.1 Myxococcales bacterium
CGGCGGCAAGAGCGATCTTGGGCTCTAAGTAAAGAGGGAAGCGCTAAAAATTCGGTTTACGGCCGATCAATCGCGGGGAAGGCCCCATAACAGGATGATATTGGAGGGGTCACCCAATTCGGGGTCCACGTTGATGACGGGATTTTGCTCCCGGTTTGCCCGGCGAGCTTCCCGGGAGACTCTGGGGGTGACGTAGGTCTCGAGCTCGGCGAGGCTTATTTGTCCGTCGCCGTCGATGTCGGCGCGACCCTGGCCGATGGCTTCGATGATATGGCGCGTAAATAAGCCTTCTTCGGCATCGGCGGCGTTTCCGGAGATTTCGCTTGCCCCGGACGACGAGAATAGGGCGACTCTGGGCGACGGCGTCGCGTCCTGAACGGGCACCAGGGGGCGCGTTCCCTCGGGAAGTGCGGAGCGATCACCGGAGCCGGAAAAGCAGGCGTCGACGAAGGCGAGGACGTCACGGGCCGGTGTCTGTTCAAGGCCGGTGAGGACTTCGTCCATCGGGATTCCGCTGAATTCCAGCGTCTCCGGGCGCCCCTCGTAGGGCAGAAGATAGGAGTCGCCACTTTCGACCTCGGGGGAGCCGTGGCCGCTGAAGAAAAAGAAGATTCGCGCATCGGATGGGACGTTGTTTTGAAGCCAGGAGACGGTGGCCAGAATATCGCTTCGCGTGGCGTCGTCGTCGGTGAGAAGCCGGATATTGTTGTGGGGAACGCCCATTGTGGTTTCGAGCAACTCGGCAAAGCGCTCCGCATCTCCGCGGGCGCCCGGGGTGGGCGTGACGCTGCGGTAGTCCTCGATCCCGACGACCAGGGCGTAGGCGTTTGGCTGGGGGGCTGCGGTAATAAGCGAGCTGTCGTCGTCGCTTGCCGACTCGGCAGTGACCTCACTGGAGGCCTGCATGCCCTGAGAGTCGGAAGACTCAGCCTGGGCGGGCTGTGGCTCTCCGGTAGCGATGCGAGCCCAGCTTCCGTCACTCTCCTCGTCGGTGTCGATATGCTGAAAGCCGCTACAGGCGACGGCAAAGCAGGCGATAGCGACGACCACTTGAGCGCGAAATTTCATAATATGATCCGTTTATCAAAAACGTGAAGTCCGACCTTCACAGCAAGAATTTTCATCAATGGCATCACTCTCGGAGTCCAGTGGACGAAAGGGCCTGGATTTTATTCAACGATTGAGGTGCTTTCACTGACGATAATGTCGAGTCGCAAGCGGGTAGTCAATTAGAGCGGCAATCAGTGTGGACTCCCAGCGCTGGGGCCGATTTGCCATCGACCCCGGCGGTGTCGAAGCATCGTCGACGATGCTCTGGCATCGCATCACTCGCTTCTCCTTGCCGGATGCCGCTCCAAATGCGGTCCAGCTCGGTCCGTCAAACTGATCGCCGCTCTAGGTCTTCGGTGCACCGGCGACTTCGGCCCCCCCCCCGACTTCGCTGCGCTCGTCAGGGGGCGACTGGGAGGTGTGGGCTGTGGACGATGGGCGGTGTTGTGTGCGATGTCATTCCAGTCAGGCATTCGCCCTTGAGCCCGTAATAGGGACGCGCGCAATTTGAGATGAGGCTGCAATCGATATGAGCACAGACCAGGTGTGGAGAGTTCATAAATTCGGCGGGACCAGTCTGGAGGGAACAAAGCGAATCCGACAGGTCGTGGATATCATCGAGTCGCAGCCGGGTTCGAAAAAGGCGATCGTCGTCTCGGCAATGGGCGGTGTCACCGATATCTTGCTGGGAATTCTGGATGCCGCATGTGCGCGAGAGACCGGTTATCGAGACGATCTCTCGGCATTGCGCCGTCGGCACCTCAACGTTCTCGAGGAGTTGCAGGCGCGACCGGGAGGAGCCGCTTCGACGGCGTCTGTCATCAAAGACGATTTTCGCGATATCGAAGATGTCCTGCGCGCGATCTGGCTGTTGGGCACGGCGTCGCAGACGGCGCGGGAGCTGGTCGCCGGGTTTGGCGAGCTGTGGTCGGCCCAGATTCTCGCCGGCAGTCTCGCCTCAAAGGGGTTGTCCGTAGATTGGCTCGATGCCCGCCAGGTATTAGTTGCCGACTCCGGACAACTCGGTCCAGTCATCGACTGGGAGGCCTCGCAACAGAAGCTCGACGACTGGATGCGCTCGCGCGACCCGGAATATCTGATTATTACGGGCTTTATCGCCTCAACTTCGGAGGGAATTCCCACGACCCTGGGGCGCAACGGAAGTGATTATTCGGCGTCTATTTTCGCAGCTCTGATGCAGGCCGAATCGGTCAGCATCTGGACCGACGTCGACGGAGTGATGAGCGCCGATCCCAGATTGGTACCCGACGCGGAAGTATTAGAGGAGTTGTCCTACGAGGAGGCGATGGAGCTCGCCTATTTCGGGGCCGCCGTGGTTCATCCCAACGCCATGACGCCGGCGGTGGACGCCGATATCCCGCTGCGGATTCGAAATACGTTTAATCCGGCCAGTCCGGGGACGCGGATTCATCTGGCCTCAAAGACCGAATCGAAGTCGACGGTCAAGGGATTGGCGGCCATCGACGCCATGGCCCTGTGCAACCTCGAAGGGGCGGGCATGATGGGCGTTCCCGGGATCGCCAATCGGCTCTTCGGGGCGCTGCGCAACCAGGGGATCTCGGTGGTGATGATCTCTCAGGGAAGCTCGGAGTACTCGATCTGCTTTGCCGTTCCCGAATCCGATGCCGGCGATGTGCGCGAAGTCGTGGAAAAAGAGTTTTTCGCGGAGTTTCATCACGGACAATTGCAGCGAATCGACGTGACGACGGGGTGCAGTATTTTAGCTATCGTCGGTGACGGCATGTCCGATGCGCCCGGAGTGGCCGCAAAATTCTTCGGTTCACTCGGCTCTGCGGGCGTCAATATTCGCGCCATCGCCCAGGGGGCCTCGGAGCGCAATATTTCTGTGATCATCGACAGCGAGGATCGAACCCGGGCGCTTCGGGCCGTGCACTCCGGGTTTTATCTCTCAAGTCAGACTCTGTCGGTGGGGGTTATCGGCCCCGGAAATGTGGGCGCCACGCTATTGGACCAGATTTCAGAGCAGGTCGAGCGGTTGGCGACGCAGGATGGGATCGACCTTCGGATAAGAGGCATCGCCGGCCGCGAAAAGATGCTCCTCGAGGAGGGTCAGATCGAGCTCGGTAGGTGGCGCGAGGCGCTGGCGGAGGGCGGAGAAGATGCCGATTTACCAAGCTTCATTGAGCATATTCAGACCGACTATCATCCCCACGCGGTGTTGATCGATTGTACGGCCAGCAAGGCTGTGGCGCGAAAACACGCCGAATGGCTCGAACGCGGCATCCATGTGGTGACGCCGAATAAACACGGCTGTGCGGCGCCGGCTGAGGAATATAATGAGCTGCGGCGGCAGGCGCGACACTCGCAGATGCACTATCTATATGAGACGACCGTCGGCGCCGGGTTGCCGGTATTGCAGACATTGGCAGATCTGGGGCAGACCGGCGATGAAGTCCACTCCATCGAGGGGATTTTCTCGGGAACATTTGCCTATCTCTTCAACAAATACGACGGGACAGAGCCTTTTTCCGATATCGTGCGCACCGCCAATGAGCGGGGTTTTACCGAGCCAGATCCGAGGGATGACCTCTCGGGGATGGACGTGGGGCGGAAAATGACGATCCTCGCCCGCGAGATGGGTGTAGAACTCGATGTCAGCGACGTGGAAATCCAGGGCCTGGTCCCGGAGGAACTCGAAGACGTGTCGGTCGAAGAATTTCTGGCCGGCCTCGACGAGCTCGATGCCGAGGTAAAGCGGCTATATGAGGAGGCATCGGCGGATGGCGAAGTGCTGCGCTACGTGGGAAGCATCGATCGCGAGGGGAGGGCTTCTGTGGGAATTCGGCGATATGCCCAATCTCATGCCTTCGCTGGATTACAATTGACCGATAATATCGTTCAATTTCGCACGCGTCGCTACCACGACAATCCGCTGATCGTTCAGGGGCCAGGGGCTGGACCTCATGTCACAGCCGCCGGGATCTTTGCCGATGTGTTGCGGCTGGCCACCTATCTGGGGAGCAGTTGATGAGCGACAGATCAAAGCGAATGGCGACGGCATTTGCCTCGGCATCGGTGGGAAATGTGGCCGTGGGGTTCGATATTCTGGGCTTTGCCATGGAAGCGCCCGGCGATCGGGTCAGTGTCGAAGTGCTCGATGAACCGCAGGTGGAGATCTCCGAGATTTCCGGGGTGGTCACAGACCTGCCGATGGCTGCGACAGACAATACGGCGACCGTGGGATTGCTGGAGATGATCGACGATCTGAAGCTCGATTTCGGCTTTCGGGTCGCAATTGAAAAGGGCATCCCCCTGGGCAGTGGAATGGGCGGATCAGCGGCCTCGGCCGTGGCCTCGGTGGTGGCAGCGAATGAGCTTCTTGATCAGGAACTAAGCCGCAATCAGTGTTTGAGATACGCCCTGATTGGCGAGTCCGCGGCGACAGGCGATCTGCACGCCGACAATGTGACGCCCTGTCTATTCGGTGGGCTGACGCTGACGCGATCGATCGAGCCCGTCGAGGTGTTGCGGATTCCCGTCCCCGACGAGATTCGCTGCGTCCTCGCCTATCCGAATCGGCGCGTCGACACCCGTCGCGCCCGAGAGGTCGTCCCCGATGAGTTGCCGGTTTCCGATTTTGTCGCTCAGTCGGCGAATCTCGCGAGTTTTATAACCGGATGTCACCGAGGAGATCTGGAGCTGATTGGTCGCTCCCTAAAAGATGTTTTAATCGAGCCCCATCGGGCGTCCCTGATTCCCGGATTTTACGAGGTCTGCGAGGCCGCGAGGGCGGCCGGTGCGCTCGGCAGTTCGATTTCCGGGGCTGGTCCCACCATATTTGCGTGGGTGACGGCAGGCGATCTGGAGGCCGTGGCCTCGGCAATGCATGGCGCATTTGCCGAGGCGGGAAGTGAGGCGACGATCTGGTCGGGGGCGATAGGGGAGAAGGGAGCGCGGATTATCGACGAGGGGTCCTGAAAAAATGTGGAGTGAGCGATGAAATTTATCAGTACGCGCGACGGAAATGAGGCGGTCAGCGTCTCGGAAGCGATCCAACGGGGGCTCGCCCCGGACGGTGGCCTATATATTCCCCAAAAACTCCCGGCGCTCGCCATTGGGGCCTTTGAGGGGCTGGAAAGCGACCGGGAAATCGCCGCTCGACTTCTGGAGCCGTTTTTCGTGGGCGATGTCCTTGCCGGGCAATTGGCGTCGATCTGCGAGGACACCTATGGATTTCCCGTGCCGCTGCGTGACGTAGGTGATTCGACGAAGGTATTGGAATTGTTTCACGGCCCGACGGCGGCGTTTAAGGACGTCGGAGCTGCATTTTTGGCGGCCAGCCTGGAGCGGCTCGAGGCAAATGCTGAGCAGCCGCTGACGATTCTGGTGGCCACCTCCGGGGATACTGGAGCCGCCGTGGCGGCGGCCTTCGACGGGCGCTCAGGATGTGAAGTGATGGTGCTCTACCCCAGGGGCCGAGTGTCGAAACGTCAGGAAAAACTGCTGACCTGCTGGGGAGACAATGTCACCAGCCTGCGGGTGCGCGGTGATTTCGATGATTGCCAGCGAATGGTCAAATCTGCCTTCGCCGACCCCTGGTGGCGCAATAATCGGCGCCTGTCATCGGCCAATAGTATCAACGCCGGGCGGTTACTTCCGCAGATGACCTACTATGCGTCGGCCAGTTTGCGCATCTGGCGCGAGTCGGGGAAAAAGCCCGATTTCGTAGTGCCCACGGGAAATGCCGGAAATGTGTTGGCCTGCCTATATGCTCGCGAGATGGGGCTGCCCATCGGTCGGGTCGTGATGGCGACCAACGAGAACCGGCCGATCACTCAATATCTGAAGACCGGCGAGTGGAAGACGTTTGAGACAAAACAAACGCTGGCCTCGGCAATGGACGTCGGTGACCCCAGTAATTTTGAGCGCGTCCTGTATCACTGGCCCGATGTGGACGCTCTGCGTCAGCAGGTCTCAGCAGTGACGGTGAGCGACGATACGATTCGCGACACCATTCGCCGCGGCCTCGAAGAGTGGGGCCAGATCTGGGATCCCCACACGGCCTGTGCCATCGTCGCCCGCGAGGCGCTTGAGTCGGAGTTGGCCGTCGTCGTATCCACGGCCCACCCGGCGAAATTTCCCGACATCGTCGAGCCCCTGGTGGAGCGGGAGGTGCCGATTCCGGAACAGATGGCAGAGATGATGACTCGCCCGAAGAGCGTCACTGAAATTGAGTCGACGCTGGAGGCGATGATGGGGATTGAAAAGGGCTGAGCACAAAAGAAACGAAAAGGGGGGGTGACGAAAAAAACTCCCACCATCGGCGGTGTGTATTCACCGATGGTGGGAGTCCAACTCTCGCGGTCGTTATATATTAGACTGGTCCGATGACGTTGAATTCGAATTCAGGTGTTTCGAAGACTACGTCACCGTCGTCGAGATCGGGGTGATCGTCGGTGGCTACGATCTGGAAGACCACGTGGGCGTGCCCGCCTACCTCGCGTCCCACGAAGTGGACGTGGTCACCGTGAGAATCGGTAATATAAATCACGTCCTCGTCGTCGGAACTCGCGTAGTCGGCTTCCAGTCGGAAGTAGGGATTGGCATCGAGATCAATCAATTCCTCTTCATCATCCCAGATCTCGGCTCCCAGCGAGACGGCTTCTGGTTCGTCTCCAGCGGCCCCTCGCTCATACCAATCGCTGCTGCCCGGCTCGATATCCTCTGTGTTCTCCCAGAGGGTGATGCCGTCGCTGAAGTCGCCATGCCAATGTGGATCGTCGCCAATATCGTGAACGTCGGCGATCTCAGCGTGAGGATCATGGGCTCGATCGAGGAGGGCGAATTCATCGACTTCGAACTCCGTGGCGAAATCGCCGACAGATACGGGTACGCCTTCTCCTTCACCAGCCTCAAAGAGGCTTTCGTCGTCGTCGAAAAATTCGAAGATGATTTCCGTCTCTCCCTCTTCGTCACCCCAGATATGGAAGTGGTCGCTATGGGTGTCGATCGTAACGATGTCGTCGTCGTAGCCGGTGAGTTCGTAGGTGTAGTCGTCGGAACCCAGCGGCAGGTCAATTTCCTCATCTTCGCCGTCGAGAAAGCGAAAGCCCACAGATAGCTCGTCTTGGTCTGCGACAAGGAGGGCAATCTGTCCGTGCCAGTGATCTCCGTGCACCTCGGCGATGACGGAGTCGTCGCTGCGATCGATGAGCTCCAGTTTATGAATATGGTATTCTGTCTCGTCTTCGGAGTCATAGACGTGGACATTTAACCCGTCGCCTTCAGCGGCCATATGAATGCTTTCGTCATCATGAAAAAATTCGAAGACCACTTCCGTTTCACCGACCTCTTCCCCCTGGATATGGAAGTGGTCACTGTGGGGGTTGAGGTAGATTAGAGCGTCGTCATAGCCGCTGATTTCGTAATCGACGGTGCTGCCCAGCGGCACGTCGATCTCATTGTGCTCGGAGTCGAGAAAGCGAAAACCCAGTGAGCGATGGGAGTCGTCCTGGATGTCGAGGGCGATCTGGCCGTGCCAGTGACTGCCATGAGCGTCGGCGATGACCGAATCGTCGGAGCGATCGATGATTTCTACTTCGTAAATATGAGAGAAGTCCTCGGTATCTTCCGGGTCATAGAC
>SKQC01000315.1 GCA_007119175.1 Myxococcales bacterium
GGACTGCCAGATCGGCGGTGATGTCACCGTGGAAATCACTCCCATAGAGTCGATGCAAAATTGGTTTAACTGGTGGTTCGGCCAGCCCAGCCTTGAGATTACGGCTGCCTGCGGCGACAACAGTATCTGCCTCGCTCAGGAATCGCCGACCGTCGACGGAGAAGCCGAAATCGACGTGCGCCTGCTCGATGCCGACGGCATCCGCACCTCTATTGGTGGCAAGGCGGAAGTCTTCGAATACGAAGTGACGAACAACACGGATCAGAGCTTTCTCGGAAATTTCCAGATCGACAGCAAAAATACCGATAGTGAGCTTCAGGTCACTCAGGTGCTCGATCCCGACGAGATGGACGATGCGATCGCCGCTGATTGCGACGATTCCATCGAGCCCCCGGAAGAACCGGCCGACTGCGAAGACGAAGAAGTCGAACACGTCTGCGGTTGCGATCTTGAGACCTATGCCAATACCTGCGAGCTAGAAAATGCAGGAGTGGACCAGCTTTCTGAAGGAAAGTGTCTGGAACCGGGCTCCGGCTTCGGAGGTTATTCTGCGGCCATGGAGGGCGACGGCGATAACTTCCCGATCGCATTCCTCGATGAAGTCGACGATATCGACGGCTGCATCCCGCTTCCCGACAACCCGGGCTCGTATACTTCGCCGTCATTGGAGCGCGATATCAACCTCGCTCCCGGCGAATCACAGATCGTCGAAATCGTGCAGCGCTCCTGGGGCCTATGCGCCGACGGTAGCTGCTCGCGCACCTCGGTAAGTGTCACCGGTGTCCTCGGCGACGAGCCGATTTCCGCCTGTGCCGGCGGTGCCCTGATGATCAACGAGCAGGGCGACGATCCGGATATGCCGGACGACGACTACATCACTCTTGAGTGCGACGACGATAGCACGCCCACCACACCCCGTCCGTGGCCGGAAGACGGCGAGGAAGAATGGTACGTACCCGATCCCCCCGACACCAACGACAGCGGCATCCCCGATTATATCGAGGATCTGCATCCCGACCTGCCGGACTCCAGTGTGGACGCCGACGACTACCGTCGAGACACGTTGCTTGACACCGATACCAGCGGAAACGGTATCCCGGACTACATCGAGCTGCTCTACGATGCAGATAATTTCCCCTTCCCCAGCGATCACGAATTGCCGGAGGAGTTGTCCGATTATCCGATGTCGCTTCTCGAATACGATAGCTCCGGAAACGGCGTCTCCGACTACGAAGAGATCTTCATCTACGGAAGCGATCCCTTCAGTCCCCACGACCCGGTTTTCTTCTATCCCTACATAACCATCGACACCAACGGCAACGGCGTCCCCGACTTTATCGAGGTCGCCTACGGCTACGATCCCCTCGATGACGATAGCCCGGCGAATCCGGCGGACTATACCTGGGAGGCCCTTCTGGAAACCACCACCGGCGATAACCCGGTGCCCCATATGGTCCAGATTCTCTTCGGCTACGACCCGACCGATGATTCGGAACCGGCGGATCACGAAAACTACTCCGAGGCGGCCTTAAAAGCGCGTGACAGCGACGGCGACGGCCTCAGTGATTACGAGGAGATCTACGAGTATCACACCCATCCCCTCAACGCCGACACCGACAACGACGGGATTCCCGACGGCGCCGAAATCGACGCCGGAACCGATCCTCTCGATCCCTACGATCCGGAAGACGCCGCCAACTCGGCGACGCCTTATGCGGGAATTAGCTTTGACGGCTCCAGCGACGATTTGTCGACGCTGGTCTTTGCCCCGGGAAGCGAATTCACCAATATCCATACCTTCGTCCAGCGAGCTACGGCGGTACCGCTCAACGCTCAGTCCGGTCGAATCTTTGAGACCATCGACATCGATCCGGAAAGCCTCAACGGCACTGACACCATCGAGTTGGAGATTCCCTTCGAGGCGTCTCCTCTCAATGAAGACAGTCCCTACGAGGTCAACCAGGTGGAGATGGGCGAGAAGTTCTCCGATGACGGATACGACGGAACTTACCTGTCCGGCAAAGGCAAAATCCGCCTCGACAGCAATCCGTTTACCATCTTCGACGTCCTCTACCAGGCAAGTGTCTGGGCGACCGACGATCACACGGGCGCCACCGAGAGGTTGATGCTCGACGAGATGGAATTCCTCATGGAGGAAGACGGCTTCCGAGTTGTTCTCTCCGCCGAGATTCCCAGCTACGACTTCACGGAGCTGCGAGTCTTCCACGACTTCAGCGCCAATGAGCGTCTCGCCTACACGCAGGTCTGTGGGCCCGACGAGCCGGATACGGTCGGAAACGGCTATGCCGGCTGCGACGACCCCTACTGTGAGGACCACCCGGCATGTGACGGCGAAACCGGCGATGACACCGGTTCAACCGACCCCGATGCTGGCCCGACGCCCGGACCCGATGCTGGTCCGACGCCTGGTCCTGATGCTGGCGATGACGATGACGACGACGATTCTACCGGTCCCGGTCAGAACGGAGAGTCCGAAGTCGATAGTGGTTGCGGCGGCTGTGTTGCCACCGGAACCGGACAGCCCGTTGGCTTTGCCATCATGCTGCTCCTCGGCTTCGCCCTCATGGTTCGAAACCGCCGACGCGGAGTTGAAGAAAGCTCCGTTCGGATTCGCTAAACTCAGGTCCTGAAAAGTCGGTCTTAGGGCCGGCTTTTCAGGGCATGTTTCGCGACCTCGTATTTGCGAGGAATCAAAGCGGGCCCGACGTTTTTCCCTGGGGAATGGCGTCGGGCCCGCTTCTTTTTGTCTACTGCTAACCCGCATTTCCGTATTGTGGGATGGATACCCATTTCTCATACTGGTATGGTGATTCTGCGCAATTTGTGTGGCTGAATGTCGATAGATCTGGAACGGAGTCCATCGATGAATACAAACGTCTATGGAGTTATATTTGTGTGGCTGAGCCTTTTGTTGGTCCTCGGTTGCTCGGATGCCGAGCTGGAAAATCAGTCTGAGCAAAATGATCCCGACCAGAATCAGAATCAAAATCAAAATCAGCCCAATTCCACGGAAAATAACTCCGAAGAAGACGACGTCATCGAGGCGCTGCGAGAGCTTGTGGAACAACGGGATCTGCAACCGCTGTCGGAGCCTCCGCCACAGGATCCGGCCAAAGTGGAGCTGGGACATAATCTATTTTTCGATCCCATTTTAAGTGGCAATAAAGACGCCAATTGTGCGTTTTGCCACCAGATGGACGAGGCGACGGCCGATGAGTTTTCGATCTCCGCCGGCACCACCTCGGTGCGCGACGAGCACGGCGATCGCCGGCCGGGCCCGGAGCTTAGTTTTACGCCGCGGATCTCACCGGACATCTTTAACCGCGGCCACGAAAGCCTGCGCACCATGTTCTGGGATGCCCGAGTAGAACAACTCGACGATGGTCGCATCGTCTTTCACGAGCGCTCCTACCCGCAGATGGACGGCCATTATTACCGCATTCTACCCGAGGAAGCCGACAACCTTTTGGCGGCTCAAAATCTATTGCCGGTCCACGACCGCGACGAGTTGCGAGGCCATCACGGCATTCCCGATATCTTCGGTGAGTTCAACGAGGTGGCCGCCGTCCCCAATCACTCTGTGGAGGGCACCTGGAATGCGCTGATCGCCCGTCTAATCGAGATTGAGGGCTATCAGGAACTCTTCGAAGAGATCTATCCCGAGATTGAGCTCGAGGACCTGCATTTTGTTCATGCCACCAACGGTCTGGCGGCGTTTTTTATCGACACCTTCTCGTTTACTGACGCCCCGTGGGATGAGTTTTTGCGCGGCGACGATGAGGCATTGACCGATGAGCAGGCCCGAGGGGCGAAGCTCTTTTATGGCGATGCCGGCTGCTCAAGTTGCCACGGCGGTGAGATATTTACCGACCAGGAACTATATAACTGGGGAGTGCCGCCAAAAACGAAGGGACCGGAGACATTGGACTATCTCGATCGCGGCGCCGCCCATCGAAGCCACGCCGGCCCTGATCGCTACTTCCATTTTCGCACCCCGCCGCTTCGCAATGTGGAGTTAACGGGCCCCTATATGCACAACGGAGTGTACGAGACCTTAGAAGACGTCATCCGCCACAAAATCGATCCCATCGAGTCGCTGTGGAATTACGACTCCTCCCATCTCGGTCCTATCTTTCGCCAGCAGGTCCACAACAACGAGGATTCGCTGGCGGCTGTGGAGTCGACGATCTCCTCGCAGGTATTGACGATTCCCGAGATGAGCGATGACGAGATCTCAGATCTGATCGCCTTTTTAAAGTCCTTGACCAGTCCCTCAGCCCGCGATCTGGAGCATGTGGAGTTGGATAGTGTCCCCAGCGGCCTCGAGATTCCCGACCCCAAAAACCGCCCCTGGGCCCACGAGCAGGATCTGGATTAAACGAGGAAGCTGGCGTTTATTTTCGTCGGAAAAACCGCAGGATGGGCTCCAGGCGGAGCTTTTTTCCCTTCCGGCTGGCCGCCACATGCCAGCCCAGCGCCCACCAGAATAAGCCCGTGGCTGCGCCGGCGGCGAATAATCCCACCAGAAGCATCAGGGGAATACCGAATATCCGCGGGTCGTAGGAGGCAAATAAAATGCCCGCTGCCACGGCCAATCCGGCGGCGACGACCCCCAGAAATAATCGCGTTCCCATGGTATTGAGCGTCTCGCCCAGTTGGTCGAGCGACTCGTTGCGCACCGTGATCGTCAGATTGCCGCTCTCCATATCCATCAACACCTGGTCCATCTGCTGGGGGACCTTGGTGACGAAACTGGAAAAGCCCATCGCCGTATTGACCACGCTCTGGGCGACCCGTTTGGCCGAAAAGCGGCGCAACGCCAATTCCTGGGCATAGGGCATGCCCAGCTCCATGACGTCCATATCGGGCTTGAGCCGACGCATGATGCCCTCGATGGTGGCCGCCGTCTTCGTGAGCACCGCATAATTGGGATTGAGCCTTATTTTATGGTGCTGGGCGGCGTCCATTACCTCCTGGATGAATTTGCTGACGTTGACTTCCTCGACGGTGGCGTCGATATATTCGCCGCGAATTCGCTCCACATCGGCGCGAAAATCGCCGAGGTTGACCCGGCCGACGGGGCGTCCCATCTTGAGCAATACGCGGGAGATGGCGTCGACATCGCCGGCGAGGACGTTGAGAATCAACGAAATTAAATCGTCTTGCTGTGAGGCCGAAAGCCTTCCCATCAGGCCCAGGTCGATAAAGACCAGCGACTCGTCGTCGCGGACCAGGATATTGCCCGGATGGGGATCGCCGTGGAAAAATCCGTCGTAGAGCACCATCTTGACCATGGCGTCGAGCAGATTTTTCAATACCCGCTCTGCCTCTTCGGTGCCGCCCTCGATATCGGAGAGCTTGCGGGCATCGATAAACTCCATGGTCAAAATTTTCGACGACGTATAGTCCTCGTAGACCTCGGGGACTGAAACCCCTTCTTCTTCCGCAAAATTGCCGGCGAATTCCTCGAGATTCTCCGCCTCTTTTCGAAAATCGAGCTCCATCAAGATTGCTTTTTCGAACTCGCGGACGATATCCGTCGGCGAGTACAGCTCGACTTCCTCGATGGTGGCCTCGAGAATTCGCGCCAGATAATACAAAATATCCAGATCCGATCGGACCTGGTCGAGGATTCCCACTCGCTGGACTTTTACGACGCAATCATGGCCGTCCATGGTGCGGGCCCGGTGGACCTGACCGATGCTGGCGGCAGCGATGGGCTTTTTATCAAAATGCTCGAAGAGCTCGTCTACCGGCTCTCCAAGACTGTCTTTTATCTGCTGGTGGACCTTTTCGAGGTCCATCGGCCCGACCTGGTCCTGCAATTTCTTGAGTTCGTCGATGAATTCTTTGGGCACAAGATCGGGCCGAGTGGACAGGACCTGTCCGAGTTTAACGAAGGTCGGCCCCAGATCTTCGAGGACTCGGCGAAATCGAATCGCCGTCTCCGAGCGATCTTTTCCGATCAGCTCCTTGCCATCTTCCCCCTCATCCTCGCCTTCGAAGCGCCCCTTTTTTTCGGTGTCGGGTAAAAATCGGCCCAGCCCGGCCTGACGGGCGACCGCAGAGAAGCCGTGGCGCGTCAACACGCTGGTGATCTTCTGCAGGCGGCGTATGTCTTGAACGGCGGTCTTGACGGGAGAAGCCATCTTTAATTCTCTTCTTCGTGGCTAAAATGCGGTCCGGTCCGGCGCTACCGTAACAACAACGGCGAAGTGTCGGAAGAGTCCAACACGGGCCAATTCCTATCGAAGCAAACCGGAAGCGCTCAGAAAAAGGGCGCCCCGCAAACCGAAAGCGCTCAAAAAGGCACCCCCAAAATCTTAGATCCCAAAAATAGACGAAGGTCGGTATATGCACGGAAAATCGAAACCACGAGGGCCGGTAAAAACTCAGACCGTCGTATATTTTAGGACGCCTGAACGGCGGCGCATTAAGATTTTGGGGGAGAGCTTTTGAGATTATTGAACAAAACGGGAGAACCACCATGATCGAAGACCACTACTGGTCAACAACTAAACCACCGGCGGGCGTTGAGATTCCGGCGAGTGTGGAAATTGTGTCGACCACTCGGCGCGGAGGGGTCAGTTCGGCGCCCTATGACACGCTGAATCTGGGCACTCACGTCGGCGATGATCCGTCGGCGGTGCGCAAAAATCGGCGTCTTCTAAGAGTGTCATCTGCCGAGAAACCCGAGTTTTGCTGGCTGACTCAGGTCCATGGCATAGACGTCGTCGATGCCGCTCAAGTCCCTGGCGTGGAGTCTGTCGAGGCAGACGCCAGCTTTACGCGCACGGCCAATGTAGCCTGCGCGGTGATGACCGCCGATTGTCTGCCAGTGCTGCTCTTCGACCGGCTCGGCACGGTGGTCGCCGCCGCCCACGCCGGCTGGCGCGGCCTCGTGGCGGGTGTCGTCGAAGAGACAATCGACGCCATGGCGGTCGAGCCTGCCGAGTTGGTGGCGCTTTTAGGGCCCGCCATCGGACCCGACACGTTTGAGGTCGGCGACGAGGTTCGCCAGGCGTTTGTTGAGGCCGATAGTGGTGCCGACGCCTGTTTTCGGCCCTCGCCATTTCATCCCGAGCAGCGGTGGGTCGCCGATCTCTACGAGCTGTGCCGGCGAAGGTTGCGCGCTGTGGGCATAGGGCAAGTGGTCGGAGGCGATGCGTGTACCTTCAGTGACGAGGAGCGTTTTTATTCCTATCGCCGCGACGGTCAAACCGGGCGGATGGCCTCTGCAATCTGGTTGCGCAGGAATGTTCGCAAATGTCCCGATCGTTAATAGTGCAGAGATTGGGCAGCGGGTATTTTGGGGCCTGGATTCGGGCCGGCAGGTTGTGAGAGAGCCTTGTGAGGAATCACCTATGTGCGACACCGAGGGGTCAGACCCCGAGCCGAATGCCTCAGCATCGGATAATGACGGGGTCATTTCACTGTGCGTTCACCGACGACGCCGTGATATCGAGGAGGGCACCGAGGCGTTGATCGCTAAATTGGAGGCGATCCACCGCCGGGCCATCGAGGTCCACAACCGGATCATCTCCCGGGCTCAACTCTCGGTGCTCACCGAATTATGCCGGACGGCCGGTTTATTTCTCGATCTCATCGACGAGGAGCTGCAGGCCGCCGTGGTGACACCGGCGGCGCTCTACGGAGACTCCGGGGGAAATATTTTCGGCAAAAAGCCCCTGCAAAAGCGTATCCTGCGCGCCGTCGACGACCCACTAGCCACCGAGCTTTTGCAATCGCTGAATAGCGCTCATCCCGCCGTCTGGGAGTATTACCCGCGATCTGAGAATCCGACGGGCCTTGTCTATCCGCTGGCCGGTCCGGCGCGCGGCGAGCCCCGTGAGGTCGCCGGTGTCGTCGTCCGCGCCGGACAGCTCGGCAATACACCGGGCGTCTACTCCGGCTGGCCGTTGACTCACCGTGGCGAGGACTACGTCGTATTTGGACATCGGCTGGAGCGAAGCCGCGAGGTGGCCGTGCGGGATCTGCTCTCTACTCGCGCCGACCGAGACGAGCCAGAGATCTGGCAGCGTGTCGAGCTCGCTCTGCTGCGGGCGATCATCGATCCCGGCGATCGCCATCAGCGTCGGGAAGCCAAATGCGGCTATGACCCGGTGCGCCGTCCGATCTCGAGAAATGGACTCCTCCTGGCAATTCGCCGTGGATTGTGGCGCCATTTTGCCGAACCCTGTGACGGGCTGACGATCCACGCACATATCGCCGCCCTCGTCGACGACGATGAGGGCCAGCGCGCCTTTGTCGAAGAGGTATGCGAGATCACGGAGTTGATGACTCTGAAATCGGGGGGCCTCGCCGCCGGCGATCCCCCGGTGAACATTGCCGAGGTGCTCGAGCCGTTTTTTATCGATGGCCGGGGAAATTTGATCTGTCGAGGCGATCTGCGCGGCCATCCGCTGGCTCTACTATTACTCGGCGATGTGGAAGTCGACGCCATGGGACTTGAACTCGACCGGCCGATCGACGAGGCGCTCCGGTGGGCGGAGTCTCACGGCGATCACCGGGCGGCCCGACGTGTAAAGCTGGCCTGGATGACCTATCGCACCGAGCAGAATCTGATGGCCACCTACGGCTGGTGCGCCGGTCGTGGAAGGTGGCATGATGACCAGGAGCCAAGCAGCGACTTTTCCTTTGCCCGCCGCAGCCCCGTATTGCCCAATATTCGCGTCTTATTCGACGCTCGGATCTTGTCTTATTGTCTGGCCGATCTAAAACTCGACAATGCCGATCGGAGCAGGCTTGAACGAGGTCTTTTGGAGGCAGGCTTAAAATTGGAGAGCTATCGATTGTCGGATATCGAGTGTGATGAGCGCTCCTTGTCTCGACTTCGCGGCGTCAGTCATTCAACCTGCAATGCCGTGCGCCGGGCCCTGCTCGATCTGGCGACTCATTGGCGCTGGTGGCGCTGTGGATTCGACCCCCGCGCCGCCGACGACTCGACATCCTCGCTTTCGGGCAGTGAGGACGATGAATTGAGCGCCCGTTAATAATTTGCCCGTGATGTTGAGAGATGACCTGCTGTGCAACTGGCCGCTGCCATATTGATGACCCTTGTGCGCAGCGCGCTGATCGTCGCCGTGTTGATGACCATTTTATTCGGGGGATACCTGGCCATTGCCGAGGCCGGCCCCTCTCTTCGCGAGCGGCTCGAGACCACGGACCGCCTCGAGGAGTTGGAGCAGACCGCCGAACAGCATACGGCCACCATTGCCGCCCGTCAGGCCGATGCTGTCGCTCACAGGGCGCGACAGCAGGCATTGCAGGGGCGCATCGACCATGTTCGCGCCACCTGGCGAGAAGAGCTCGACGAGGAATTACAGGCCATCGACGAGGCGGCCAGCGAACAGATCGAGCGCGTCGAGTCGTCGCTTCAGGACAGCCATCAGGCGATGCGGGAGTCGATGAGCCGCATGGAATCCGAATATTGCGATAGCTGGAACCCCGTCAATTGGTGGACCTGCCGGACGATTCGACAGCGCGCAGAGGAGTTGGAAAAGCGCGCCGATGCTCAGCGCGAGGCCGTCGAAAAGACCGTCGAGGGCCTCCAGGAGCAGGCCCGCGAGGATGCCCAAGCCTTTCGCCGCGATGCCGAGGAGCGCCTCGAGGAGCAAACGGCGGAATTCGAGCAGCAATTGCAGTCGTCTTTAGAGACCATGGACGAGCTGGAGGCTCAGCGTCAGGAGCTGGAGCGCGAGATCGACCGCATCCACGAGGAAGAGGCCGTGCTCCGCGCACAAAATTGGCTGTGGATCGAATTTCGCGAGCGCTGGCCGCAC
This sequence comes from Myxococcales bacterium, assembly GCA_007119175.1. Lineage (GTDB taxonomy): Bacteria > Myxococcota_A > Bradymonadia > Bradymonadales > Bradymonadaceae > SLJM01. The sequence goes on from SKQC01000315.1 coordinate 9,825, forward strand.
CTTTTATTGGTCTCGTTGTTGATCTTTGCCGCCCCCTATATGCGGCGAACACTGTGGTATTACGCGGGGATGCCGCTGGTCTCGCGCGCCGTGCCCATTACCCTGGCGACCACGCCGGAGCACCGCTCAGAAGAGATCGCCGACCTGGTCTGTGGCGAAAGCCGGCGCACCCTCGAGATCGATGTCCCCGCCGGACGTCGCCTTCTGGCGCGGCCGGGCTATATCCAATCCGATCGCCAGGGCGCAAAAAGTGAGATCTTTTTCGACAATCAGGCTCCGAACTTAAGCTATATCACGGGCCTCGTCTTATTGACGCATCTCAAATCCCATCCGCCGGGCGATGAGCCGCGCCGAGTCATGCTGGGTACCCCCGACGATCCGGACGCCTATTTGATGACCGTCGACCTCGAGGACCATCCCGGAATCGTTATAAAGGCCCGCCACGTGGTCGGTGTCATCGGCGACGTAAAGGTCGATTCGACATGGCGGCTGTCCAATCTACATGCCTGGGCGACCACGCAGGTGCGCTTTATCGTCTTCTCCGGGACGGGAACTCTGATTTTGGAGGGATACGGCGATATCCACGGCCGTCAGCTCGACGAGGAGCGCGAGCAAAAGAGAATGTCCCGCGTCGTCGGCTTCGATACTCGGCTCAGCTATCAGACCGAGCGCACGGCGACCTTTCTTCCATATCTGGTCGACCCGGGACGAGAGCCGCTGGTGGTCGATGTTTTTGAGGGCACGGGGACGATCTTTTTTGAGAAAAATCCATCAGCCAGAAAGCGACATCGCTCCACCGGCGAGGCGATCGCCGGGTTTTTCCTCGACGCCTTTCGCCGCTTGCTCGGGCTTTGACCGACCTGCCCACGGCGTGCGAGAACAGATCCCAACCTCAACGCCCACACGGGAGCAGATGTGGACAAGTCGACGCGCTGGACAATCTATACGGCCATTATCGTCGCCTTTGTCGCCTCCGGGCTCTGGCTGACCTATACCCAGAGTCCCGACCAATATACCCATCAGGAGGCTCCCGACCCCTCTGTGTTGCCCTCCGACGATGACGACGGCGAATTCAGCGACGATGGATTATCGCCGGAGCCCACGGCCGAATTTGAGGAGCGCGGCGACGCCGCAAAAGCAGACGACGAGGCAGAAGCGCTGTGGCTTATCTCGATCACCGGCGTCGTCCATCAGGTCAATGTCTTAGATGCCGGCGAAGAAGACGAATTCGTGGCCCTGCAATTGAGCTATGACGACAGTGTCAGCGAGGGGGGGGCGCCGAATATTGCATCTCCCGTCGTCGCCGTCGGTCGCCGCCACCTCGTGGAATCCCAGCTCGGCAGGATGCCCCGAAAAGAGGACCTGGTGACGATTGAAAGCGACGGCATCGATCGCGAGATGCAGTCGCTGGCGATCAAGACCATCGAGCTGGCCGACGAGTAAACTATGCCTGTCCCGTCTCCCGAGGAGCTGGCGGAGTTTATCGACGATCCGCTGGCCCACAAATTGGCGTCGCAGGCCAGGATTTACTGGCGTAAAAAACGGCGCAATCGAAATCTTTTGACCGTCCTCTTCGTCATCTTTATCCCCGCCACCTGTGCCACCACTCTGTGGTTCGGCACCGACGGGGCCGGCGCCAATTTCGAGCCCATGGCGGCGGCAGGGGTGCCCTTTGCGATGGCCCTGCTCTTCGGCGTTGTCTACGCCGCGCTGTGGGTTCGACTGGTTGCCGAGGAGCTGCCGTTTGAGTACGAGCCCGATATGGTGGCGCCCGTGGTTCACTTTATCGACCCGCGCATCGCTTATCGTCCAAAGAACGGTCTTGCTCAGTCTGATTTTGAGAAGAGTCAATTTATCCCGGAAGAAGTCGGCGAATTTTCTTCCCGGCGCTGTTTTGACGGCTCGATTCGCAGCCTGAAGTTGCGTTTCGGTCAGCTCGAGGCCAGTTCAGCGCGGCGTCGTGGATGGCGAAAAAAGCCAGATTTTTCGTTTCGAGGACTCTTCGCCGTCGCTCAATTTGAGCGCGGATTCCCGGGCTATACCGCCATCTATCCCACGGGTGATCAACAGTGGACCTGGTGGGATCCCGCCGTCGCTCCGGATGGCGCACAGGCGCTGGAACTCAATCTTTCGGGCCTGGCCGCCATCTCCACGGACCCCGAGGCGGCCTCTGAGCTACTGACCCCGCCGGTCGTCGACCGCCTCAACACTCTTCAGGAGGCATTTTCCGACGACGCCAGTACCACCGAATCGCCTGCATTTTGTCTGGTACTAAGTAACGACGGCTGCTTCTTTGCCCATCCCCACCGCGCATACTTCGAGCGGCCCGCCTCACTTGCCATCAAAGATACGGCACATCTGCACCGGGTGGGGCGCCAGATCAGCGCCCTCGTCGGTGTGATCGAACTACTCTGAACCGCGAAGGACGCAAAGGAAACACAGAGAAAAGCGCCGGGTGGAGCTCGGCAGCGACCGCGTCGATGCCGAGTCTTGAGGTGTTCGTCGCAGCCCCCCCTATAAGACGTCATATTCGGTCGAATCGCGCGCAGCTCAGAATACGAGAAGTGTCGTTTCTTTGCGATCTTTGCGCTTCGTTCTTTGCGTCCTTCGCGGTTCGTTATTCGACAGTGACACTCTTGGCCAGGTTCCGCGGTTGGTCGACGTCGGTGCCCTTGAAATCGGCGATATGGTAGGCGAGCAATTGAACTGCCAGCACCGACACCAGGGGTTGGACGAATTCCGGGACCTCCGGAAGGGAGATGACCACGTCGGAGAAGGCATCTAAGCGATCGTCGCCCTCGGTGCCAATGGCGATGATGCGTCCGCCGCGGGCTTTGACCTCCTCGAGATTGGAGGCCGTTTTTTCGTAGACGCTATTCTGGGGGCTCAACACCACGACCGGAAGATTTCGGTCGATAAGCGCGATCGGTCCGTGTTTCATCTCGCCTGCGGCATAGCCCTCGGCATGGATATAGCTGATCTCCTTGAGCTTGAGCGCTCCCTCCATGGCGATGGGATATTGGTTGCCCCGGCCCAGGTATAAAAACGAGTTGGCCCGCGAGTATTGGCGGGCAATTTCCTCGTATTGACTGGTGTCCTGAAGCATTGTTTCCAGCTCGGCAGGGACCTGCCTGAGCGCACTGATCAGCTCGCGGGCCGCCTCCACATCGAGGGTTCCATTGAGTCGGCCCAATTTGATGGCGAGCATGCCCACGGCGGCCAGTTGAGTGGTAAATGCCTTGGTGCTGGCCACGCCGATCTCGGGGCCGGCGTGGGTATATAAGACCCCGTCGGTCTCCCGGGCGATCGTCGACTCGATGACGTTGACGATGCTCAACGTCGTCGCACCCAACTCGCCGGCCTCTCGGATCGCCGCCAATGTGTCGGCGGTCTCGCCGGATTGGCTGATGGCGATCGCCAATGTCCGATCGCTGACCAGGGGATTTCGATAGCGAAATTCACTGGCCAGATCGGTCTCCACGGAAATCCGGGCCACCTCTTCGATCATATATTTGGCGATCTGGGCCGCGAAATAGCTGGTGCCACAGGCCAAAAAGACGATCTTGTCGAGATCGGCGACCTTGTCGGCATCGAGATTCAACTCCGCCAGATTTACCTCTCCGCGGTCGACGCTGACCCGTCCGCGAAGGGTGTCGGTGATCCGCGCCGGCTGCTCGTGGATCTCTTTGAGCATAAAATGCTTATAGCCCTGTTTTTCGGCGGAGACCGGATCCCAGTGGATGCGCTTGACCTCGCGCTCTACCGGTTGGCCATCATCGCCATATACGGCGATGCCCTCCTGGCTCAATACGGCGGTGTCGCCGTCGTGCAAAAAGACAAATTTTCTGGTGTGGTCGAGGACGGCGGGTACGTCAGAGGCGGCGTAGGCGCAGTTGTCGCCGTGAGCCACCACCATGGGCGAGGCGTAGCGGGCGACGACCAATTCATCGGGATTCTCCGTGGAGATCACGGCCAGGGCATAAGAGCCCTCGATTTTATCCAGGGCCAGGCGGGTGGCGTCGTGGAGGCTCTGGTCGGAGTCCGACCACATCTCGTCGATGAGGTGGGCCACCACCTCGGTGTCGGTCTCGCTGCTGAATTTGCATCCCCTGGCAGTGAGCTCTTTTTTGAGCTCCAGATAATTTTCAATAATTCCGTTATGAGCGACGATAACCCGGCCCGCCCGGTGGGGATGGGCGTTGAGTTCGCTGGGCCGCCCGTGGGTTGCCCAGCGGGTATGTCCGAGGCCAATCGTGCCGTCGAAGGGATCTTCGCGATAGGCCTGCTCGAGCTGTTGTAATTTGCCCTCGGCACGGCAGACGCGAACCTCGCCCTCCTCATCGGCGATGGCGATGCCCGCCGAGTCGTACCCCCGGTACTCCAGCCGGCGAAGGCCGGATAGGAGAAGTTGTGCACAGTGATTGGTTCCTACATATCCGACGATTCCGCACATAGATTCCTCTCGGCAGGGTGAGCACCGGCCGGCAATCCGCACCGGCAGACTCGGCTAGTAAAACGGGGGATAAGAATAATATTTATACCAAGTGTGGAAATTCCAGCGCTCAATCGGGATCGACGGCAATAATATCGGTGGGAACCGTCTCGAAATGAACACCGATGGAAAACGACGGTTCTCCATCGATCCAGACGTCGGTCTGGTCAGATAATCCGCTTAAAAGTGAGCATAGAGTCTGATTGCCAAGCGTCTGGCATTCCACCGGTTCCGAGGGATCTTCGCAGGCGTCTCCGCCGCCGGCTTTCCAGTCACAGACCCACTGACCGGGCGAGCCATCTTCGTCGTAGACGAATTCGTCGCCGTCCCATTCGCCACTTCCCTCGTCGTAGGTATATAGGCCGTCTTCCCACAGATTGGGCTGCGTGGTGTCGACGTCGTCGAGCTCGAGACAGTCGCAATTCAGTGATTCTTCGTTCATGGAGCGAAAGAATTTATCGCGCAAGATGGCGCCGCCGAGTTTTCCATTGACCAGTGAGAAATCGCCGCCGCCCGTCAGGTCCGGCTCCGGGTCCTGGACGACGTCGGCCGTCATCTGCACGCCGCCCAACTGGATGGCGATCGCCTCGACGAGGCCGGGAAATTGCACCTCGATAAAGCCGTCTTCGGCCGACATTTGTCCGTCGCGGACCTCGACATTTTCAAATCCGAATTTCGGCTCGCCGAATTCGTCGAAATTGTCTGGCGACAGGTTAAACGACCCCTCGCCGGCGAGGTTGTCGTCCATCGAATCCTGAGTGCTTCCGCCCAGATAGACCCTCATATCCATATTGGCTTCCCACTCCGGATGCCTCCAGTCGTAAGACTCCATCAGATAGGTCAGCTCTCCGGATTGAATGGAGGCCAGAATATTCTGGTTGACGTCGTCGAAGCCGGGGATGTTGCCCTGGCCGACGGCGGCTACCAGGTCTTCACCGATATAATTGTCGATAAATTGGTCGCCGTTGATATCAAAGCAGCAGGCGTCTTCTTCGCCCTGCGTCTCGATATGAAAGTCCTTAAAAAAGCTGGCCGGACCAAAGGGGGCGGCCTCACATTCCGGATCGGTGATCGGATAGGAGCATTCGACGGGGTCCACATCGAATTCAGGGGGGAGCTCGTCGGCGTCGGCGTCGTCCTCGACGTCGCTCTCGGGGCCCGTGTCGGCATCGTCGCCTTCGACGTCGACCTCGCCATCGTCGTCGGCGTCGAGATCACCGGTATCCTCGATGATCATCACATCTTCTTCGCTTTCCTGATTGTCGTTTTCCTCGACGTCATCATCAGAGCATGCTGCGCCGAGCGTCAGGGCGAAAGAGGCGACGATGGCCAGCGCCAATCCGGGGGTGAGTCGTTTCATTAAATCATCTCCGTCCATGCAGGTGCGTCAGAGCAGGTCGATGGTATCGACTCCCCTTCGGGCATGCAAACCTGCCGGGTGTGAGCGCTTATTTTCGGTCCGCTTCGCCCTGGCTTAAGACCATCTCTCCGTCGGCGTCGACCATCTCGAATTCGAAATCGGCATTCGACCCTTCCCATACCCGGGTCGTGAGCGTCGAACCGGGAAGCACCGGCTTGGCAAATCGGACCTTCATACGGCCCAGATCCTCGACGTGGCCGTCGAGCGCACCGTCGACGACGGCGCGGGCGGCAAAAGCCATGGTACACAGCCCGTGGAGGATGACGTCGGGCAGGCCGGCGGCCTTTGCCACGTTGGGATCGGTGTGGATGGGATTCATATCGCCCGAGGCTTCGGCGTAGCGCTGTGGCTGATCGTCGGCCACTACCTGCTCGTCCGTAAATAGCGGTTCGCCGCGCTCCGGCGCTTCTTGGGCGGATTTGGATTTATCGCCTTTTTCGGCCTCGGGATTGCGGACGAAGAGCCCGCTTTTTGCCTCGACCACCCTTTCGCCATCGCGCATCAACCACTGCTCGACATCGACGAGCCAACCCGAGGATTTCTCGACCACCGAGGTGATCTCGGCGCGGGGGGTGACCAGATCCATGGGGCGTAACACGTCGTGGAAGACCATCTCCTGCTCGCCGTGGACCAATTGCATCAGATCGGCGTCCAGCGTCTTGTCGGCGATCGCCGATTCCAGTCCCTCGAATAGCGGTCGCACCGAAAATAGTGGCGCCGCCACCTCCGGGTTTTCGCCCACGTAGCGTGGGTTTTCGTCGTCTACCGCTTCGGCATAGGCCACCATTTCGTCGGGTTTTACAAAGCGCACCGACGGCTTGAATTTTTTGCCCACGGCGTCCGGGTTGGGACCGGGGCCGCGATCTGCGGAGGACGCGCTGGACGCGCCCTCATCGGCCTCATCAGACCCACCGGCCATTTTGCCGGCCTCCTCGAGGTCGAAATACTGGCCGAATTTCATGAGCAGCCCCATATTATTGGCGCTGATCTTGCCGCCCATAAACGCTTTTTCCGGGCTCAACTGCCCGGCGGCCAGATCGAGGATCGTCTGCGCGCTGTCAAAGGTGACTTTGCCGTCGGCCCCGTCCGGGGCTCCATCGATAAAGGTGGCATTGCCGTCGGCGACATCGACGCCATAGGTGCCGGCGCCCTCGACTTCAAAGGCGATGGTAGCCGCCCAGCCTCCGGCGGCCTCCGACTTAAAGACCTTGGGAAGCAGCGAGAAGAGCTGGCGGACCTCGTCGCCGCCCTCACCACTACCGGCGGAGGCTTTTTCGGTGATGGCGCTGAATTCTTTGCCCACCTGTGCGATGCCCCACTGCTCGTCGTGTTCGACGCCGGGGGTGGTCTCGACATTATACTCGAAATAATGGTTGCCGTGGGCGCCGAAGACGCGGCCCGTGACCTCGTCGGCGTCGTCCGTGCACAGCCACAGGACCATGGGCACCACGTCGGCGGCGCCATATTCGTCGGGCACCATGTCGATATCGTCGGTCATGCGCGTCTTGGCCACCGGGGCGATGGCGTTGGTGGTGATGCCGAATTTCCGGCCCTCTAAGGCGAGCGAACGGGTAAATCCGGCGATGCCCGCTTTGGCGGCCCCGTAATTGGTCTGGCCGAAATTTCCCTTCAGTCCGGCGTAGCTGGAGGTATTGATGATCCGCCCACCATCGCCGGCGTCGATCATGCGCCGCAATGCGTGGCGGCTGACCAAAAAGGTGCCCGTCAGATGCACGGCGATGACGGCATCCCACATATCGTCTTCCATATTGACCAGGGTCTTGTCGCGCAAGATCCCGGCGTTATTGATGACGATATCGAGGCCGTCAAAGCTATCATAGGCGGCGTCGACCATCGCCTCCGCCCCTTCGCGGTCGGCGACGGAGTCGTAATTGGCCACCGCTTTGCCGCCGCCGTCTTCAATTTCGGCAACGACCTCGTCGGCCACCTTTGCTCCCTCGCCCTCGCCGTGGCGGCTGGTGCCCAGATCGTTGACCACAACGTCGGCTCCCTCGCCAGCCAGCGCCAGCGCGTATTGGCGCCCAAGTCCGCTTCCGGCGCCCGTGACGAGCGCTACTTTTCCGTCAAAAATACCCATATCGAACTCCTCGTATCGTCAAAAAATGTCTTTCTCGTCACCAGTCAGGCGATTAAGTCCGCTCGATCACCGTGGCCACGGCCTGTCCGAAGCCGATGCATAAGGTCACCAGACCGAGTGTCAGATCGCGGCGCTCCATCTCGTGGAGTAACGTGGTCACCAGCTTGGCGCCCGTACCGCCCAGGGGATGGCCGAGCGCCATGGCGCCGCCGTTGACATTGGTGCGGGCCAGAAGAGAGTCGCGATCTTCGTCCAACTCGTCGGCCCAGGCCATGACCACCGAGGCGAACGCCTCGTTGACCTCGAAGAGTTCGATATCGCCCAGGGTCAGGCCCGCTTTGTCGAGGACCTGTTCGGTGGCCGGAATCGGGCCGGTGAGCATGATGGTCGGATCGACGCCGGCGACGGCCATGGCCCGGAATTTCGCCCGCGGCTTCAGGCCCAGCGCCTCGCCCTTTTCTCTGGAGCCGATAAGCACGGAGGCAGCGCCGTCGGAGATCTGACTCGACGTGGCGGCCGTGATGACGCCGTCGTCTTTAAATGCGGGCTTTAATTTTGCCATCTTCTCCATATTGGTGCCCCGACGCGGGCCCTCGTCGACCTTAAAGCTGACCGTCTCGCCGTCTTCGCCCTCGACGTCGATGGGGCCGATTTCGCGCTCGAAATAGCCCTCGTCGATCGCCGCCAGCGCCCGGCGATGGCTCTCAAGGCCCATGGCGTCGAGCTCTTCTCTGGTGAGGCCCCATTTCTCGGCGATCAGCTCCGCGCTGAGCCCCTGGTTGATGATATCGAAGCGGTCCGTCAGGCCATCGCTTAACGGGGCGACATCGGAGCCCATCTCCACCCGGGTCATCGATTCCACACCGGCGCCGACGACCAGGTCGTGGACCCCGCTCATCACCGCCTGGGCGGCAAAATTGACGGTCTGCAGACTGGAGCCGCACATCCGATTGACCGTGGTCCCCGTGGTGGTGATTGGAAAGTCGGCGATCAACGCCGCGGTGCGTCCAATATTCATCCCCTGCTCATCGACCTGGGTCACACAGCCCATGATGATATCCTCGACCTCGCCGGGGTCGATATCGGCCCGGGAGACCAATGACCGCAGATTTTTCGCCGCCAGATCGTCGGGGCGGGTTTGTGCCAATGCCCCGCCGCGCCGGCCTACGGCGGTCCGCGTTGCCTCAAAAATATATGCGTCGCTCATCGTCGTCCTCGCTAGGTTCCGGAAATCCAACGGCCTTTTCGTCGCTCATAGTTATGATGGGGAGCAACCAAATTGGCAAGGGGCGGGATGCGAGTCGGTCGAGGTAACGCGGTGCATCTGATAGGGTGCAGCCAACAGGGTTTTGGCCGCGATTTCAATCTGGATATAGCGCATATGCGATACGGACGTCTCTTTGTAGTTGCCGCCGTGTTGTTTGTCGCCCTCGTCATGTTGAGCGTCGGCCTCGACTGGGCTGAGGAGGCACAATTGGCTGAAAATACCGCCGAATTGGAGAAAGCCTGCGATGAAGGCATCGAGATTGAGATGTCCTGCCTGCTGACCGCCAATCGCTATGCCCACGGACGGGGCGTCGACCAGGATCTAAAACATGCCCGCAGTCTTATGCGCAGGGCCTGCGAGGCAGGAGTAATGGACGGGTGCAGCGATCTGGGCTGGTATTCTCTATATCCGACCGAGGAGGGAATTGACCCACGCCCGGAACGGGCGTCCAAATATTTTGACCAGGCCTGCGAGGGAGGATCGTCGCTGGGCTGTATCAATCTCGCCAACCAATATCGCGATGGACGGGGCGTCGAAAAAGATCGGGAGCGCGCCGCGGAAGCCTTCACTGATGCCTGTGGCGAGAGCTACCCCCAGGCCTGTATCATTGGGGGACGTCTGTACCTCTATGAAGAAACGGTGGCTCGCGATGTGGATCGAGCTGTAAAATTATTCGAGACGGCCTGCGAACTATACGATAAGTTTTGTTACGATCTGGCAGTCCTATATGAAGAGGGCCAAAAGGTTTCGGCCGATGCTAAAAAAGCCGATAAACTCCTTCAGCGGGCCTGCGATGGTGGACATCCCGAAGCAAATTGTTCGGAGTGAGAAATCCGTCTCCCATGCTGAGCGGCGCTCAGGCGGGCGGGACGAGAAAGCGAATCGCCTCCGGCATGGCGCGAAATTCAAAGCGCTCACCGTCGACGGGCTCTCCGTCTAGATTCATGGGCACCGTCTCTTCGAATTGCACAGAAAATGCCTCAATCTGGCGATAGACCAGCGGGCCGTAATCGCCGGGGGCTTCGGCCTTGACCATCTCGCGGCCATGGCGAGCCATCTCGCGAAGCGGCATCGAGGGGACGATCACCACGTCCAACAGACCGTCGTTGAGGCGGGCCGCCGGACAGATTCGCCAGCCGCCACCGGATTGCTGGCCGTTTCCGACGAAACAAAATGCCAGATCTCCCGTCCAGTCCAGCTCCTCCCCGCCACTTATTTTGGCCCGATGAGCGGGGATGTCGAAAGCGGCGGGAATGGCCCGCACAAAATAAGCAAAGCTTCCCGCCACCTCCTTAAACTCTCGCGACGCTTCCGCCGTGACCTCGGCAGCTATCCCGGCGCTGGCCATATTCAGAAAATACGTCCCGTTGGCAAATCCCACATCGATGGCCGTCGGTGGGATATCGAGCCACGTCTCGAATTGCTCGACGGCGTGACGCGGCTCAATGCCGAGCCCGCGCAGAAAATCGTTGCCCGTGCCGTAGGGAAGCCCGCCGATCATGGGACGTTCATCGAGTTTCATCACCGCATTAATCACCTCATTGAGCGTCCCATCACCACCACAGGCGACGATGGCATCGACCCCCGAGCTGCCGCCGCCAAATTCTGCGGCGTAGCGGTGAGCGTCACCGCTCTCCCAGGTCACGCGGACCTCTATCTCAAAGCCCCGGTCTCTTATATGAGCCACGGTCTCGCGCAACTCATCATCGGCGGCGGCCTCACCATTCATGATCAATAAAACAGTCGTTCTTTCGTCGTTCACCAAAGCCCCATGATGACGGGAGGATCATTGTTGGGGGCAGGGATCGGTCTTCCCCGCTGCGTCGGATCTTCTTGTTTTTCTTCTGCGCCCTCGATATCGAGGCACATCATCAACTCTTCGTCGGCATCGGGTTTGTCGGGGACGTCGAGGCTGGCCTCGCGGTCGCGCTCCACGATCGGTGGAGGCACGGCGGCGGCCGGACGAAATTCGGCGAGGTCTGCTGCAGAGGGCTCCGTCTGGGCGGGCTCTTCGATCTGCGCGGGTTGGGCGACCGGCTCGTGGTCGTCGATATCGACGTCGTAAGTCTCGAGCTCACAAGCCGCCATGCTCAGTGACAATGGCATCACCAGTGCCGCCGCGGCCACCATTTGCTTTAGTCCCCGGCGTTGGTTCCGAAGCTGGGGGTCGAGAAAAAAGACCTGACCATTTTCTTGGCTGTAGGTGTAGCGAATACAGGAGTTTTTCGTCTCTTTTAAAAACGCGCGGGCCTCGCCTTCGGTCATGGTCGATAGATTGACCACGTCCTTGTCGCATTGCAGGCAGTGGCGCCGTCGGGCATCGCCGATCATGGCGTCCCAGTCCTCACAGCACGGCTCGGCAATCTTCAACTCCTCGACGTCGATCACGGTGCCTCCCGCAGCTTCACTGACCTTCAATTAAGCAATGGTTCAGAGTGACGGTTTTGCCGCTGTCGGTCAATATCGGAGGCCATCTGACGACACTCTTAACCCGGTGGCATTAGCCCCGATCAGGGCGAACCGTCATTCACAGACATCGAAGCCGGCGTCGACGCAGATCTGGTCGCCGGAGCAGCCGCACTCGCCATCAAAACAGGTATCGCCGAAGTCGACGTCGTCGCAGGCTGCGTCGCTGCCGCAGACGCATAATCCGTCGATGCAGGTGTCGACGCCGCCGGCAAAGCAGTCGCCGTCGCTCTGGCAGCCCTCCATGCAGAAGTGATGGTCGGGATGGCATAAAGGAGAGGGGTGGATGCAGACTTCGGCAGTGCCGGCGTCGCCGAAGCGATCGATGGTCGCGATTTCGCGGTCCATATCGTGGCAGTCGATATACTCACCGTGTTCAAAAGCGCATAAGCCCTCGCCCTGATGCTCGATACATGCCTGGGTGATGGCGCATCCGTCCTGGTTTGAGCAGGGATCTTGCCAGCCGCTCAATAAGGCGATGCAATCGTCATTCTCTGTGCAGTTTCCGGCGGCTTCGCTGTCAAAATGACACCGCTCATCGACGCATTCCCATCCGTCCTCCGTGCCGCATTCCGATGCCTCCTGACAGGTGTTCCGGCAAAATGTGGGACCATCGGGATCGGTGTTATTCGTGTTGTTCGTGTTGTTCGTGTTGTTCGTGTTGTTCGTGTTGTTCGTGTTGTTGGTATTTGCTGTGGAATTAGAGGAATTGCCGTTATTGGCCGAATTGCCGTCGTTGGTGGCGTTTTGATTATTGGTGACGGCATTTTCACCGTCATTTTCCTCACCTGCATCATCACCGCAGGCGATGGCGGTGGCGATAAAAAAGACAACTATCAGACATCCAGCGATTGCTTTGCGTTTCATCGCGTCCTCGATGAGGCGAAAAGGGCAGGGGAAGGCGAAAACGCTCTCATAACACGGAATTGGCGCCGATGTGAATTGCGGGGGGCTCGATCTCTTATAAGTTGCAGCGTAGATTCGATTTGGTTAGGCTCCCGGCAATCTAGCCCACGGACTTTTTGTTTCCCCAGTCTAGGAAATGCTTATGTATATTCATCGCTTGCGTGCCGTCGCAGTAATTTCCTTCGTGCTCAGCTGCCTGCTCCTTACGGGCGCATGTGGTGATGAGGATGGCGAGGCTTCCAACCAGAATCAGAACCAGAACCAGAACCAGAATCAGAACCAGAACCAGAACCAGAATCAGAACCAGAACCAGAACCAGAATCAGAACCAGAACCAGAACCAGAACCAGAACCAGAATCAGAATCAGAATCAGA
>SKQC01000064.1 GCA_007119175.1 Myxococcales bacterium
GCGATATTGATGGTGTACGCGATATTCTCACCGCCCGCCCCGGCCCGGCACCTTTCCACGAAAAGCTGAGCGGTTAGTCACGGCACGAATCCTCTCCACCTCCGGGGGAGATGTCGAGCACGCCCTGAGCGAAGCGAGGAAGTACCCTTGGGGTGACGCGAGACAGAGGGGGAGTTTCGGGGAACCAGAAATGAACAATAGAGCTACTGCGATCTCCCCCTCAGCCCGCCCCTGCGGGGCGGACAGCTCCCCCGAAGGGAGAGCAGACTCTTCATGCGACTCCTATGGTTCGATGGCCCTCTCCCAGGGGAAGGTACCCGAGCTATGCGAAAGCGGTGCGGTATTCCGAAAAGCTATGCACAATTATCAGCCACATTTCAGGGGAGAAGAAGTGTTTTAACTCCGTTGACTTTCTCGTTATTGTGCGGCCAAGATGCGATTTTACGAATAACTCAAGAGTCGGCGCGAGGATTTAAGATGAAGTGGTTTCGAAGTGCAGTTTTACTCGGTTTGTTGACGGCGTTTTCCGTCGCCTGTGGTTCCGATTCGGTCGGCCCCCAGGAAGATGCCCCGCAGATGGACCTGCCGGAATCATTGTCGATACAGGCCATGGTGGGCGAGGCGGCCGATGAGACGCTGACCGTCGAAAATGGCGGCGTCGATACATTGAATGCCGAATTTTTCGTCGACGAAGACGCCGACTGGCTGAGCGTCGATCCACGACAGGTATCGGTCAGCGGTGAAGATTTTGAGGAATTGGTCGTCACTGCGACCTGCCCCGATGAGGTGGGCGAATTCGACACTGTCCTCGACGTCACCAGCAACGACCCGGATCGCAGTGAGGCGTCGGTCTCCGTGTCCTTGAGCTGCAGTGATACCCCCGTGGCCGATCCGGCCACCTTGACCGTCGATATCGAGGGGCTCGATGAGGGCGTCGACGCCGATGTCGTCGTCGAGGGGCCGGACAGCTTCGAAGCGGCGTTGACGGCCTCGCAGACCCTCGATGAGCTCGACGCCGGTAACTACGTGGTGCACGCCTTTCCGGTAGGCGACGACGATGAATTCGTGCCCGCCGTCGACGAATTCGAGCTCACCCTGGAGTCCGGCGACAGCCAGGACGTCACCATCGAGTACCTCGCCGAGGGCGAACTCGGTCTCGGCGAGCTGTCGGTGTGGTTTGCAGGGCTTCCAGAGGGCGTCGACGGAACGGCCACTGTAGAGGGACCCGACGAATTCAGCGCCGAAATCGAGGGCGACGACACGCTCACCGATCTGGAGCCGGGAAGCTACGAGGTCATCCCCGACGATATTGAGGTCGAATCGGTGACCTATTTTGCAAGCGCCGTCACGGTGGATATCGAAGCCGGAGACGAGCAAGGCGTGGAAATCGCCTACGGAGATATTCCCGGCGATCTGCAAGTCGAGGTCCTCGGGCTTCCCGAAGGTGTCGACCACGAAATCGACCTGGTCGATGAAGACGACACCGTCACCGAACTTCCTCAGAACGGAGAGCTCACGGGCCTACAACCCGGCGACTACGTCTTGCAGCCCCACGAGGTCTTGGACGGTGAATCCCTCTATGTCGCCAGCGACGTCGACGTGACCATCGTCAGCGACGACGTCACCGAAGCCACCGTGGAATACCTGCTCGATCCCGGCCAACTGGTCGTGACCGTGGAGGGACTGCCCTCCGGTGTGGACCATGAGATCGAGTTGGTCGCCGCTGACGGCACGCGCACCGACCTTCCGCAAAGTGGCGAGATGGCGGCCGTCGAACCCGGCGAATACACCCTGGAGGCCGGCGACGTCGACGACGGACTGGCTACCTATATCGCCGACGATGGTGAGATCTCCATCGATAGCAACGAGGAGACGACTGCCACCGTCACCTATGACCTCGTCTACGCCGAATGGGAGTTGGTTATCGACGGGCTTCCCTCCGGTATTGCCGGCGCGGTCGACGTCTCCGGAGGAACTCTCGACGATACATTTTCCGAGACAACGACCTTCAATGATCTGGTCCCCGACACCTATGAGATTGAGGCCGACGACGTCGATGACGGCGATCTGACGACCTTTAGTCCCACGCCGGCGTCGACCACAGCCGACCTGGAAAGCGGCACCAACGACGCCACGACCATCGAATACGAGATGGTCCTGGGCAGCCTGGATCTGAGCAGCAATCTACCGTCGGGAATCGATCTCAACGCCGATATTACCGGGCCCGACAGCAGCACCGACAACTACGACGAAGCACAAGTAATCGATGACCTGGTCCCCGGCGAATATACGGTGACCTTCAACGAGGTCGACGACGGCAATAATAACGTCTACGGCGCCGACCCGGTCATCGTCGATGTCGAAAGCGGCGAGACCGCACCGGCCGCCGGCGACTACGATATTGTCCTCGGTGGCCTCGAAATCGCCACCGACGGGTTGCCCTCGGGCTTCCCGGTCGACGTCCACATCGACGGCCCCGACTTTGATGAAAACCGCTCCGGAACCCAGACCATCGCCGATCTGACCCCCGGCGAATATACAGTGACCTTTGAGGACTCCGAGCTAAACGACGTCATCTACCGACCGGAGACGCTGGAGGTCGTAGTCGACGTCGTCAGCAATGATGTCACGACTGCAACCGGCGAGTTCGACGTGGTCCTGGGCGCGCTGCAACTGGCCAGCCTGGGCCTGCCGAGCGGTGTCGACCTCGAGGCCGCGGTGACCGACCCCGGTGGAAGTACTGAGAGCTACGACGAAGCGGTCACGATCTCCGATCTGGAGCCCGGTGAATATTCGGTGACCTTCGACGGCGTCGAAGACGACGGCGTTATCTACGACGCCGACGACGATCCCGTCGTCGTCAATGTCATCAGCGAGGACACCACAACGGCCACCGGCACTTATGTCGCCGTGCCTGGAGACCTGAGGGTGAGAAGCACCGGCCTCCCCCCGGGCCTCGACCTCGAAGCCGAGGTCTCGGGTCCCGGCTATAACGGTTCGGTCAATGAGACGACGACGATCGCCAATATCGACGGCGGTGACTACACGGTGACCTTCGATGATGTCGAGGAAGGTGGGGCGAAATACGAACCGGCGGCGTCCACCGTCGACGTCCGTGTGTTGAGCAATATGGAGGTCGACGCCACCGGTGAATACGAGGCAGTTCCCGGAGAGCTGGAAGTGATCTCTGATTTTCCCTCGGATATCGAGATCGACATCGAAATTCTGGACGCCGACGGACTTACCGCCGATTCCGGGACAGTGTCCGGCGGCGAGTCAGCGATCTTTTCGGGACTCGACCCCGAGTATCATACCGTGGTGGCCACCAGCGTCATCGAAGACGAATGGGATAACGAGTACGTCAACACCTTCGGCTTTGACTCGCCGGTCGGCATCGACTCCGAGCTGACCTCTCAGATCACCATCAGCGGATTGCTCCCCACGGAAGTTCAAAACGGAGACGACGACGGCGATGACTCGCTTCGAGAGGTCGTCGAACGCGTCAACGCCACCAGCGTCATCACCTTCGCCGACGACGTCGACGAGGTCTCGTTGACTGGCGGTGCAATTGCCATCACGAAGCCCTTGTCCATCATCGGTGATGATGATGGCTGGACCGAGATCCACGCCGATGGCACTCACCGCATCTTCGAGGTCGCCGCAGACTCCGAGCTATTTCTTCAGGCCCTTCACCTGCACGGCGGCTACCACGCGAGCGGAGGCCAATTCAATGGCGGCGGCGCCATCAGGGCCCGAAGCGAGGTGACGCTCTTCGATGTCGAACTCTCAAATAATGAAGCCTTCGACGGTCGCGGCGGCGCCATCTATACCTCGGAGCTGCTCACGCTCAATGGTGTGACGGCGCACGGAAACTCCGCCACCTCGGTGTGGGGCGACGGCGGCGCCATCGCCACCACCGGCGGACTCGACGCAGAGGATGTCCATTTTTACGAAAATGAAAGTGAGTCCTGGTGGGGCGGTGCCCTGTGGTTGGGCGGCGGGTCGGTCGCGATCACCGACGCGCACTTCGAGAATAATTCCGCGGGCTCCAACGGCGGAGCGATCTACACCTCTAGCCTCAGCGAGACGATGACGATCAATCGCAGCCTCTTCGTCGAGAACGAATCGGGAGGAAGTGCGGGGGCGATCAGACTCGCAGATTCCGCAGAAGTGACGAATTCGACGTTCTTCGACAACGATGCGTCAAATAACGGAGGAGCCATTTATGTCAACCTTTCCGGAAGCATCAGCCTTTTTCACACTACAATCGCCGAAAATACGGCCACTTCCGGCCCCGCCCTTTTTCTCGATTTATCGAGTACGAATAACGTCCTTTCGCGAACATTGATCGCCGACAACGGCAACGATGACCAGAGCGAGATTTCGGGCCCCTTCGAGTCCGAGGATTTCAACTTCATTGGCCGTGTCGATGAGACCTTCGACGAGCAGGACAACGATATTATCGGCGACACCGACGACCCGATCGACGCCGAACTCGGCACGTTCGGCGACCACGGCGGCAACCTGCACACCGTCTCACTTGAAGAGTCCAGCCCGGCTTATCAGGCGATCCCGGAGGACGAATGCACCGTCGACGAAGATCAGCGCGGCTTTGCGCGGCCGAATAACGGGTTTTGTACCATCGGTGCCTGGGAGGCCAGCGATATCACGACGTACCTGGAGGATTTTGAAAACGCCGACTTCGACGGTGGTTATGACGACGGCGAATTCGTCGGAAATAACGGGCTTCTCTGGGAGTATGAAGGCGTGGCCACGGAGGGAAGCTTTGAGATCGACGGGGTGGGAGCGATGGTCCGCGACGCCGGCGCCGGTGTGTGGTCCGAGGATATCCCCGGCGGCATCGACACCTTTTCGGTGGAGTATCGCGCCGCCTGGGGCAATACCAGCCCCCGCCAATTCGAGGTCCTGGTCAATGGCGATGTCGTCGCCACAAGCCCGGAATTCGGAACCGACGAAGATGAGCTAGACACGATCTACACCCTGGAGGTCGACGATATCGACGTCACCGGTGAGTTTACCCTGGAGATCCGCAAGCTTCCGCCCTCCGGAACCGCCCAACTGGTGCTGGATAATATCCGCTGGGCGCCCTGAGCTAGTTCCCCTCCGGAACCCCCATGAATGTCGCAGGTGGCGGCTGAAATCGCGATCTGGCCATTCGCTCAACGCTTGGAATAACCTACGGATATTCCTTCGGTTTTGCGATATGGCCATCTCATCGATTTCATCTCGCCTCTGCTCCAATTCGGAATTTCCGGACGGGAACGAGCTAACCACCACCGGTTGACACCAACGAGATGGCGCGCCAGATTAGGCGCGCCATCTTTATTTTGACTCTTTTTTTGGCGCGAGACCATCCCATGCCACAAAAATTCGATCTATCTCGATTTACCCAACGTGCTCGCCGCGCATTGGAACGAGCCCAGACGCTGGCGAAAAAATTCCGCCACAAACACGTCGACGTAGAGCACACCCTGTTGGCGATGTTGGAGCAGGACGACAGCACGGCCGGCGATCTATTGGAGCGCGTCGACGTCGACCCGAAGACGCTGGGACGAAAGCTGATCGACGAGCTCGAATTATTGCCGCGAAAATACCGCTCGGGAAGCGAGGTCTTCGTCGCCAAACCGCTGCTCGATGCGCTCCAGCGAGGCGAAAATGAAGCCAATAAACGCGGTGATCAATTCACCAGCAGCGAGCATCTATTATTGGTCTTCGCCGGTCTCAAAAACACCTTTGCCGGTCGGATTCTGGCCGACGCCGGCGCCACTCCCGAAAAGCTCGAAGAGGCCATCGATTCCTCACGAGGAGGCAAAAAAATCACCTCCCCGGGCGATGAGGGGGAGGTCTCCGATATCTTGAGCAAATACGGTGAGGATATCACGAAGATGGCCGAACACGATGAGCTCGACCCGGTTGTCGG
Organism: Myxococcales bacterium; assembly: GCA_007119175.1. Taxonomy (GTDB): domain Bacteria; phylum Myxococcota_A; class Bradymonadia; order Bradymonadales; family Bradymonadaceae; genus SLJM01. Next base: position 5,942 of record SKQC01000064.1, read on the forward strand.
TCGCGACGGCCAGATTCGGCGGGTCATCCAGGTATTGACTCGGCGCACAAAAAACAACCCGGTACTCCTCGGACACCCCGGCGTGGGCCGCACCTCTATCGTCCACGGACTGGCAAAGCGCCTCGTGGAAGACGACGTCCCGGTGGGTCTAAAAGGAAAGCGTTTATGGCGCCTCGATCTGGGCTCATTGGTCGCCGGCACCAGCCTGCGCGGCCAATTCGAAGAGCGGGTCAAGACGGTGATTCAGCAGGTGGCGGCCAGCGATGGTGAGATCATCATGTTCATCCCCGACCTCCATCAGATCGTCGGCACCGGCGGCGGCGACAGCTCCGATGCCTCGGCAATGCTCAAACCGGCGTTGACCCGCGGCGAGATTAGCTGCATCGGCACCAGCACCGTCGACGAGTACCGCCAGAATGTGGAAGCTGATCCGGCCCTGGAGCGCCGCTTTCAATCGATCCACGTCGAGGAAGTCGATGTCGATAAATGTGTCTCGATTTTGCGGGGCATTAAACAGGGCTTTGAAATCCACCACGGCGTCCAGATCGCCGACAGCGCCCTGGTAGCGGCCGCTCAGATGACCGACCGCTACGTCCAGGATCGCTACCTTCCGGATAAAGCAATTGACGCCATCGACGAGGCCGCCAGCCGACTGCGGGTGGAAATTGACTCCAAGCCCACCGAACTCGATGCCGTAGAACGACGCCTTCACAACCTGGAGGTCGAACGCCAGAGCCTCGCCGGCGCCAAAAAGGCAGAAACCGTCGAGGCCCGCCAGCGCATGGCCAATGATATCGAGAGTCTGCGCGAGGAGGCAGAACGACTGCGCGCTCGCTGGGAGACCGAAAAAGAGGTCCTCGACGAGATCACCAGGCCCAAAGAAGAATTGGAGGCCACCCAGAAGGAAATCCAGGAGGCCCAGCGAGCCGGTGAATTGGGACGGGCTGCCGAGCTTCGCTACAGCGTGGTGCCGAAACTGGAGGAAAAAGTCGAAGAAGCACAGAAGAAAATGGACGAGCTCCACGAAGAAGAGCGGCTGCTCAAAGACTACGTCGACGGCAACGACGTGGGCGCCGTCATCGCCGACTGGACCGGGATTCCCGTCAGCAAGATGCTGGAGTCGGAGCGCGAAAAACTGCTCAATATGCCGGACCGGCTGCGCCAGCGTGTCGTCGGCCAGGACGGCGCCATCGAGACCATCACCAGCGCCATCTGGCGCTCCCGCGCCGGATTGCAGGACCCGGATCGACCGATCGGAAATTTTATGTTCGTCGGCCCCACCGGCGTGGGAAAAACAGAGCTGGCCAAGGCGCTATCCGAATTTTTATTCGACAGCGAAGATTCGCTGGTCCGCATCGATATGTCCGAATATATGGAGCAATCCAAGGTCAACACCCTCATCGGCTCTGCCCGCGGTTATGTGGGAAGCGAAAAAGGTGGAATTCTCACCGAAGCGGTGCGCCTTCGCCCCTATAGCGTGGTGCTCTTCGACGAGGCCGAAAAGGCCCACCCCGACGTCTTCAACATCTTGCTGCAACTGATGGACGAGGGCCGACTGACCGACA
>SKQC01000185.1 GCA_007119175.1 Myxococcales bacterium
GTGCTCTGTCGGCAGGTGTAGACGAAGACCTGGAGTTATCCGTCAAGCTGGCCAGCAACGATGGGAGCGCTGTGACGGACGCGCTCATCAGCTTTGAGTTGGAGGCAGTCACCGGAGCCGAAGGCGCTCATCTCGGGGCGACGAGTGTGTTCACCGAAGACGAGGGCATTGCCACCGCCGTGCTTGAGACCGGCGAGGCGATGGGAACCGTAGAAGTGACGGCGAGCGCCGCCGATCTACCCGATATTAATCCCGTGACTTTCAATATCGGAATCAGCGCCGAAGGAGGCGCCGCCTATCTCATCGAGTTTAGCCACGACGGCGAATCGCAACCGGATCGCGTACAGCCCTTTTTGCTCGATTCGCAGGTCGATTGCGAGGAGGCCACCAGCCACTATCTGCAAAATGGCACCTGGCCTCCCTTTGGTGCCGTCGCTTTATCCTATGTTGATGTCTTGCCCGATGGCACGATCATTCAAGCGATGTACCCGGCCGCCAATGACGGCGATAGCTTCACCGTCGTCGGCGCTGCCGAGGAGAGTATTGGAGGCGAAGATGTGCACGTCGCCTATGGGTGCAATGACGATGCGGAGGTCGTGCAAGGCGGCGAAGATATGGTGGTCGCGGTTTCGCTCGTCGACCACCTGCCCCATTTCGAGCAGCGATATGATGTGAATCACGACTTCGAGCTGAGCGGCGCCATACCGCAGTCGGTTCAGACAGTGATCGGTATGCTCTCCAAATTTGCCGACTCTCCCATGGAATTCATCTTCGGCTGCCCCTCGGCAATTAGCGGCTGTGACGACTCGACGGGCCTCGTCGATCTGCTATTTGAATTCGGCTATATCACCGATTCGGAGATCATCGCCGATATCGAAGGGCTGCGAACTGACGGTACGCACTATAGTGCGGGCAGCGATTTTCTCGATAGCCTGATGGCTGATCACGAGGCCGGGGGGACCCTGCCGAGCTGGGTATTTGATAGTTCGACCCTGGAATCGGAACTGACGGATCTATTCGATGCCGTGTCGGTCCAGGGATCGATCTTTATCGACGAGCAGCCCGACGTCGTATTCGATGAAGGCACCCCGGTCGGGTTGATTGGTCCCGATTCTGCAAGCCAGCGGTGGGATGAATTTATTTTTCAGTGGAGTCTGGGATGTGCAGGGACAGCAGAGCCCGAAACTTGTGCCGAAAACGCGGTTCTGGCGAGCGAGTTGGGAGATGTGGTCACCGGAGAGTTTGGGGCGATAGTACAGGGCCCGAATACCATCGAGCTCGAAGAGCATTCGATGAGCCTCGATTACGGAGGTTTTCTGATCGGTGCCATCGAACAGGTGGCGCTGCCGAATATGGTCGACGAATCCGTCCTGTCGGTCGGCGACCTATTCGAGGAATTGATTTCCTGTTCTGATCTGGCGGATGTCTATAGCGAGAGCGGTGACCTACACACTTCTGTCATGACGACCTGTCTGGCGATAATCGATAATGCCACCGATATGATCGGTGATTATGTGGGCGAGGAAGTCGTCTCGGACGGCGAACATATTCGGCTGTCGACGTCTGCCGATACGCCTTGTTCGATTCAGCAACCCGATAGCTATCAGGGGACCTGGCCGGGAAGTCCGTTTCCCACTATCTCGACAATTGGCCGGCCGGACGACCAGACTCGCTGTCAGTGGGATGTCGAGATCGATTTCAGTGATGATGGCGAGACCGACGCCGCTACGTCGGGCTTCTTTGATGGCTCGCTGCCATGAGATCATATCGATTAGTAAGCGTTAGGGGTCCGCGGCCAGCCTGGCCGCCCTTCGGGCACCACTAGCCCGAACCATAGGGGCGTATTGGCGCATGGCTTCGTCACGCAACTGAAATGGTGACGCCGAGCAATCCGCATACCTCGATCGAGGTATGCCGGTTGTGCGAAGAGAAGACTTCTCGTAATCTGGGTGTTGCGAGTTGTAAACTTTCCGCACCCGGGAAATACATCGATGTACGTACGAGACGTTGGAAGCGGTCCGCCCGTTCTGGTTTTACACGGCTGCCCGTCGACCGGTGAGATGGTAGCGCCGATCCAGAAAGCCCTTCAGGATTCTCACCGAGTATTGGTTCCCGATCTTCCGGGTTATGGCGCCTCGCCGCCTCCCGAGACTTATTCGCTAAAGGCCGTGCGCGAGGGATTGCTGAAAATTCTCGACGAGCGCGACATTGAATCCCTTTCAATCGTCGGTCATTCCAACGGGTCATATCGTGCCCTCGACCTCGCACTTCATACCGATCTCAACATCGAAAAACTCGTCCTCCTCGGCGCCCTTGCCCATCTTCCGGAGGAGATGAAGGAGGAGTTTCCACAATTTGCGACGGCTCTGCGAGACGGCGTCGACCTGGAAGATGCCGTCGTTGAGCGATGGATCGCGCCCGACTTTCGGGCCGCTCATCCCGAATTCGAAGAACAGATGCGCACCTGGTGGCGGGAGATGGACAATGAGGTCATCGCCGATGATCTCGACGCCGCCGTCACAATGCCAGACCTTCGTCCCCGGCTCGAGGAGCTGGAGGTCCCCGCCTACGTTCGCGTCGGCTCTCTGGACCTGGCGACGCCACCAGAGTTGTCTGAAGAAATTGTCGAGCGTCTGCCCGAGGCCACCCTCGATATAGTCGACGGTGTCGGGCATTTTGTGCATATCGAGGACCGAGAAAAAACCGGGAAAAAACTGGCCGACTTTTTGACCAACTAGCGTAGTAATAACGATGAAGCGCGGTCGGTCGAGGCGAAGTTCGGACCGACAATCGGCGTAAAATAAGCAACTCCTAGGGTGAGAATATGGTGACAATAGAGCAATTTGGAGAAGGTGAAGTCGTCGTGGTCTTGCACGGACTCCCCGTGCCGCCGGAGAGCGTAGAGAGCATCACCGAGGAATTGGCAAAATCTCACCGCGTGGTGGTTCCCAACTATTGCGGGCTCGGCATCGATCCGGAGGAGACAGGTCTACGGATCGAGCGGGCTCTGCTCGATGAGGGGGTCGACCGGGCGATATTCGTGGGTCACTCTTTCGGTGCTTACCACGCCTTTCAACTGGCGATTCGCGGTAATATCGACGTCGTCGCCATCGCCGCGCTGGCTCCGCTGGCAAATCTGCCCGACGAGGTCGAGGCCGGTTATGAGGAGCTGGCTCAGGCCCTGGAAGCCGAGTCCATCGACATTGCCGAGGTGCTCTCAGATCAGTGGTTTGAGCGGGATTATCTCGACGATAATCCTCAGGTAAAATCGATGGTCCGGCGCTGGTTCGACGAGCTGGGCAGCCAGGCCATCATTCGCGCCGCGCGCATCGATTCCATCGGTCCCGACTTGCGGCCGCGCCTCGGTGAAATCTCTGCTCCCACCTATATTCGTGTCGGATCTGCCGACGCGGCGACGCCGCCGAGTTGGTCCGAGGAAATCGCCGAACTGCTCGGAAATGCCCGCATGGAGGTCGTCGACGGCGTCGGTCATTTTCCCCACTTCGAAGATCGAGAAGCCACCCTGGAGGCGGTGCGAAACTTCGTTGCAAACCAGAGTTGATCACTGCTGCATTCGCGACACCAATTCTACGCGGCCCGAGATGTCGAGGTGATCGTAGATATTTCGCAGGTGCACTTTGACGGTCTCAGTGCTGCGATCGGTGGCCTCAGCAATTTCGACGTTGGTGGCGCCGGCGATGGCGTATTCGACGACTTCTCGCTGGGCCGGAGTAAGTCGCGCCGCGGGATGAAGCCGTGGAGCGCGCGGCGGTAGAAATTGGACGAGATATCGAAAGGCACCGCCGCCCTCCATTCGCGTCACGCGGATTTCGACGCCGCCGACGACCTGGATACATTTTTCGAGGTCGCCGCCGTCGAGTTCTTTGACGATATGGACCAACTCGTCGCGGTGATCACCGTCGAGAAAGGAGGTCACCTTCGGAGAGGCAAATTCGAGTCGTCCAGTAGGGCTAAAGAGAGCGAATCCCTCGTCGATATCTATCTGGCCTCGGTGAAGCTGGTCTGCAGCGCTGAGAGCGGCGCAGATCGGTTTTCGAAGCGGCTCCAGATCGCGCCGGAGCTCGCGGTCGCAACGGGGTTGATCGCCGCGGCGGAAACATCCCAACCACCCGACGAATTGCTCGCCTCGGTACACCAGAATCCGCGCCGCGCTGTGAATCTCCAGAGGATCGAGAAATCCCTTTTTAACGGGACTACCGTCGAATTTGGGGGTGTCGGCATCTTGGGATACGAAGGCATTGATTTCGTTTCGAGGAGGTAGCTGCACGTCGAGGGTGGGGGCCTTTAGTAGTGGTTCCCCGTCGATGCTCTGGGCGAAGCGCACGGCCTCCGGATCGCCCTGGTTTCGCATTCCGTCGTAATGGATCTTGCCATCGACGTCGGCGGCTCGAAAAAAGGTCATCAATCCCACGCCGGCCTGTTTTCGAAAGAGGTCCAGGACGCGATCGTAGACGTTGTCGACATCTCCCTGAGGGCAGGTCAGGATATCCGATAATTCACGCTCGAATTGCTGATCCATGGTGAGTACTTCTCTTTCGGAGCGAGAAAAGGTGTACGATTGGTGGCTATAAAAGAAGTGTAACAAAAGTACACGTTTTGTGCCATCGATGTGAAGCTGATTGCCGATGGTGATAGCCGTCATCATCAATTAGCCACCGCAGGGGCCGGGCATCTCTGTCCGACTCCCGCGATGGCAATTGGCATTCCCCTCGGCCATTGGCATCACTTGAAGAGCGAAAACTTATATCGTTAGACAATCATTGCGGGTAGCGACGGGAGGGTAAATACCTCGGTCGAGGTATGGCATTGCCTATAGGACGACGATATTATGAGGGGTTTTGCTCTAACAGAGAAAAGACTCGGGTTTTTCAAACCTCTGAATCGTAAGCGTTCAGTGGGGTGACGAAGTCATGCACTGAGACGCCCGGAAGAGTTCGGCTGGGAGTCCGAAATGCGGCCAGGCTGGCCGCGGGCCCCGGGGGCCTGAACGCTTACTCTGAATCTTCCGGCATATATTGATGACCTGCGAGGAGATAAATTGACCGCAACTTCGGAGCCTCCATACCTCATACGCGGTATTGTGCACTTTGAGCGATGGCTCGTAGTCTCCATCGGATGCATCAGAGAAGGCTTTCTTCGCGTTTGTCTTCGCATCGTAATTTTCGGGGTGTTCAGTTCCATACCATCGCTGTATCGAGGTCTTGAAATGCGTTCGTCGCTTATTGTCGTATCGGTTGTCACTGTTATCACCTTTGTTCTCGTGGGCTGTGCGGCCAGCACCAGCCAAAACCGCCCCTCTGACGAGATGGTTCCGGCTGATTTCGCCGAGATCTACGACGGCGAGCAGGTGTCGGACTCCGTGGTATTGGTCAGCGGTCGGCAAGAGTCGCTGGAGTCAATATTGGTGAGTCCGAATGTGGTGATGGAGTCGTCGCGAAGCTCGTTGGGCGAGCCGGAGACTCATGGGCCCGATGGCGCCGGCGCGAGATCCCCTTATCTCAAGGACGCGCTGGGACATTCGGTCGATACCTGGGCGTCGACGCTATTATTGTCTCATCTTCGAAATGAAGGGGTCGATATTATCACACCGGCCAGGTCTTTTTTGGCCTGTGGCCAGTCGGAGTGCGGGTCGGGCACCTGGTTGGAACGGGTTGCCCAGATATACGGTCGGTTCGTCGAGAAACAGCCCGATGAGGACTCCGACGATGATACTCCATTTTTGTTCTACGAAGAGGGCATAAATCAGCAGGAGGGCGAAACCCAGGATGCCGAGGAGATCGATCTTCCTACCAGTGCACTGGGAGTGCGAAGCCTCGGCGTGAGCATGGCCCGGGTACGGGTCCGCGTCGTTGATCACGGGGATCATGTGCAGCTCAAACCAGATCTGGGTGCCGGAGACTCGATATGCCCCGACATGGTCCTCCCGGTGCCCGTCGTGACCTTCGAGGGAGAGATTTTGGAGTTGGAGACCGGCCAGTTATTAGCGCGGGTTTTCGAACGGTATCAGCCGTCGGGCGACGAATCGCTCCGAGTAGATGTCGCCGAAAGGCGGCATGTGCCGATCACTATTTTCCGCACGCAGTACGTCGGCAATTGGCTCGATAATTGGGACGCAATGTCGAGATCGGAGCGTGACGATCTGGCGGGGAGGATCAACCACTGGGCCGAGGTCGACACATTATGCGATAGCATCGTTGACGAAGCGCTTCAAAAATACACGAGGCTTCGCGAGGAGCTCGAAATGCGGGAGCAGCGTGTTGTTCAGGATCTCATCGAGAACGCGCTCGATAGTTGGCCGTGGTGAGATGTGGCGAGTCGTTGAGTCAGTGCATTGCATAGCTGTGATCGAAAAAGGTGGTAGCAAATGACCCGGAAAGTTCTGGTAGCGAATCGACAATTGGCCGTTTTAATCGCCGCGATACTCTCTATGAGCTTCGGCTGTGCCGTCGGCGCTCCTCTGACCGTCAGTGGCGACAATAATTCAGCCTCGCAGTCGCAACTGGCGGCAGCACAGGCGGCAGCACAGCCGACGGAGACCGCCCAAGAGTGTGCCGATGGCAAGGTGCGAAACGGAGGAGGGTGTTGCTGGCCGGGACAGATGTGGTCCGGCACCCGTGGTAGATGTATGGGAACACCATCGTCGTGCCCTTCGGATCGAATGGTCAGCGCCCGTAGTTGTGAGGCGAGATACCCGTCAGTTGGGCTGGCCGGAGAGGGGACGACGGCAGTGACGAGTCTGGCGAGGGGGCCGAGGCGCCAGCGAACCGAGGACAGCGTGGATGAGCCATCGGAGGTTTCCCCCTCGAGAACGCAACGGGGAGCCGCTCTTTTAGGCGCGACGCTCCGAGACACCGAGTTGTTTTTCTCGTTTTTATACGGTGTTGAGTTCGACAGTATGGCCGTTGATACCATCTTTTCGCTTTATCCCTTCTTAGATGGTGCAAAGGCGTTTCAACTAGACGCCAACCTTCAATTCAAAACCGAAATAGGGCCGGAAGTGGCTCTGTTTTATGGTGCCGGGCTCGGCGCACACCAGCTTCGTCCCGACTTTGGCTCCAGGGATACCACGCTTGTGCTCAATCCAATCGTCGTCGGTGCGACCTACGAGATCGATTCCTCGTTCCAGGGAATGTCACAATTTCGACTGTCGATATTGCCGTCGTATGACTCGGCAAGAATGTTGTCGTTGATGACGGGAATCGCGTTTTAGCACTAGCAGAGGGGGGGCAGAGGCATGTGCTCGGAAGTGGAAATTGCATTAGGAGCGGGCGTGGCGGATAATGGGGAATAGCATATTCCTTATCCCGGATTATTCATGACTCGTCTACTGCGGCTCATCAGCCCCAAAATCGCTTCATTTCACTCCTCGACGATGCGCTGCATCGCCTGTGGTGCTCAATTTTGCGCTTTTGACGCTGATATTGCCTCGTTACGACGCCTCATGAATAATCCGGGCTAAA
>SKQC01000484.1 GCA_007119175.1 Myxococcales bacterium
CCGTCGCCAGTGCAGGCCACACAGGTGTCGTTGGAGCAATAGGGAGTGGAGCCACCGCAATCAAAGGAGCAGGAGCCGCCGGAGCAGGACTCGCAGTCGTCGCAGTCGCCGTCGCCGGTACAGGCGACACAGGTGTCGTTGGAGCAATAGGGAGTGGAGCCACCGCAATCAAAGGAGCAGGAGCCGCCGGAGCAGGACTCGCAGTCGTCGCAGTCGCCGTCGCCGGCGCATTCCACACAAATATTGTCGTCGCACACGCCCTCAGAGCAGCCGCCACAATTATCGGATGCGCACTCGTTGGACGCCGTCCCACATTCGACACCGGAACAGGGGTCGTCGCAGACACAGGACCCGGCGCTGCAGGTCTCGTCAGTGCCGCAGTCGCCATCCCCCGAGCAGGCAACGGCGGGCACGCATTCGTTGCTGGAGCAGGTATAACCGTCGTCGCACTCACCACAATTGTCGGATGCGCAGTCGTTGACGACGGTGCCACAATCGACGCCGGCGCAGGATAATTCCTCGCACACACATTGTTGGTCGGTACAGATCTGGTCGGTGTCGCAGTGCTCGGCTTCTGTGCACTCTACGCAGGTCGACTCGTGGCATATACCGCTGTCGCAGTCACCGTCTTCCTCGCAATCGTCGCCCTCGTCACAGGAAGGGCAGTCGGGGCCGCCGCAATCGACGTCGGTCTCCTGACCGTTTTGAATTCCGTCATCACAGGAGGGCTCCTGGCATTCGCCATCGTCGCAGATGCCGCTTATGCAGTCGTCGTCTTCCAGGCATTGCTCGCCGGGGGCACATCCGGGGCAGTCGGGACCACCACAATCGACGTCGGTCTCCAGGCCATTTTTCAGGCCGTCGTCACAGGAGGGCACCACGCAGGCGTCTTCGTCGCACAGAGCGTCTGGATCGTCGCAATCTTCGGCGTCCTCGCAGGTGTCGTGGCATGTGCCGTAATAGCAAGTCTGATGGGCCGCACATACGACGCCCTCGCAGTCCAGTGGGGCACAGGTATCGTCGAAGCAGCGCTCGTCGCTATCGCAGTCGGCCTGTTGGTTACAGGTGGGCAGGCAAATGCCGAAATAGCAGGCTTCACCATCGGGACAACTGACGTCTTCGCAGGGATCGACGCAGGCGCTGTTCTCCGTACACGCGCTCTGGTCGCCACAGTCGGCGTCGATGGTGCATGAGGGATAGCAGATGCCCTGATGGCAACTCTCGTCGTCCTCGCAAGACACATCTTCGCAATCCAGTGGCGCGCAGTGTTCCTCGTCGAAGCAGCGCTCCTCGCTATCGCAGTCGCCGTCGATATCACAGGTGGGATAGCAGACGCCGCGGTAGCACGTTTCGCCGTCGGCGCAGGTGATCGCGGCGCACTTCTCATCTTCGACGGGGGGCGTATCGGCGCCGGCGTCGAGGGCGATATCTACGTCCTCTTCCACCGTGTCGCCCGGCTCCTCGCTGCAGCTCATCAGCCATAGTCCGCAGAGCATGGCGCAGAGACAGAGTCGGACTATCCTGTGAAGGGGGAGCAGTCGGTGACAATGGGTCGCACTTGTGATTCGACGCATAAACGGCTCTTTTTCGGAAAAGACCCTGAGAGTGAGATTGCACCATATCACATTAAAGGTCGCCTCTCAGAAATACCATCGTTTTATGCTGTAACTCGGAGTTTCCGGACGGGAACTACTCAGCTGAGCTCGCGCGGTGGGCTGGAATATCGACGGGAGAGGCGTCGGTGATCGGTGCCGCCAATAAGTGCCAACGAGACCTGCTGCGAATTCGACGGACGACGTTGAGGTGACTACAATCGCTGGGAGCCAAGACTTCGGTTAAGGGTGGGGGGAACGATGAATGAGCGACATATGTCCGGGAATCGCAGGTGGGGTTGGTTGATGGTGGTGGGCCTGGCGATCTATGCGCCGCTTTTGATGGGGCATCACCCCGGTTTTCCGGGGCCCCTTGATATGGAGCCCGTCGGCGAGGAGTGGGTGCTGGTGGCGACGCCGGGGTTTATTTCGGCGGCGGAGCCAACGGAGCTGATATGCAAGGAGGCATTCGGAGCGGATGGAGCATTATACGCCGCCGTGCTCGGCAGTCATCATTTCGCAATGGAGACCAGCGACGGAATGGCCGTGACCTTCGATGGCTGCGACGTCGATCGCTTCCACCCGCTGGAGGGCCAGATCGCCGATCTCTCAGCCCGCGGCGACCGGCGCCTCGCCGTCGTCTCTCGTGGAAACGAGGGGGACCACCTTCAGTGGAGTGTCGACGGCGGCGACAATTTGGTCGGTTCGCTGCGGATTGATCCCGACTTGAGCGTCACCGCCGTCGACTGGTTCGACGACCGGCAAATCGTCATGACGGCCTACGATGACACTGATTTCAGCACTCGCGGGCCCGGCCATTTGATTGTTGTCGACATTGACGACAACACCTTTTACGTGGAGGCGATGGACGAGGCATTGCGCTTTCCCTACCTGATGGCCACCGGCGCCGACCAGGTGGTGTCGGCAGTGCGGGTCGAGCAGCGAATCGAGATGGTCTGGGGGCCGCTCGACGACCCGACGCGCCACAGCGTTGAGATCGACGTATGGCCGTTGCGCGCCGATATCGCCGAGGACGGCACGATCTATATCGTGTTATTTGCCATCTATGCTGATTGGGTCGGTGTCGCCATTGCCACCGAGGATGGACTGGTCACCGATCCGCGCCTGTCCGATCGCGATATTCGCTGTGCTGTGGCCGACGCCGACGGCCTCTGGTTTTGCAGCTCTGGCGTTGCCGAGGGCTACGAGGTCTGGCGCGTCGACGGCGATGACGAACCGGAGCCGTTTTATCGGCTCGCCTATCTGGAGGGACCGCGCACAGATTGCCCCGACGACAGCGCCGTCGCTCAGGTTTGTCCCCATCACTGGGAGCATATCCGCGATGAAATTCCCAGGCGTTCACTCGATGTCGACACCGAAAATGACGACGATGAGATGGTCGATGAACCGCAAGATTCGGTCGACCTGCGCCGCAGCAGTGACGAAGCGTCGGGATGTAAAACCAGCGGCGGCTCGCCGCTGGCGCCGCTGGTGCTCCTGGTGGCGGCCATCGTCTTCGTGGCCGTCGGCCGGCGTCGATTGCTCTATCTGGAGCGCAAGATGCAAAATGCCAGCGATTCCTGATGTAAGCGTTCAGCCCCCGGGGTCCGCGGCCAGCCTGGCCGCATTTCGGGCCGTCAGCCCGACCCTTTCAGTGCGCTTTGGCGCATGACTTCGTCACCCCACTGAACGCTTACTCCTGATTTGCCCGTATACTCAAAGTCACGCTTAGAATATGGGTATTCGATTGATTCTCCATCGCTCGTGTCCATTGTTGGTGGCGCTTATATTTCTTATCTGACTGTGAGAGGTGCGACGATGGCGAAGCGAAAAAATATCGAAGAATCCTATGAAAAATTGCGTCAATTCCGCGACGAACTCCGGGTCCAGCTCAACCTGGGCACAAAGGAGGTGCGCGATCGCTGGGAGAAGACGGAAGATCAATTCGAGAAATTACAGGACAAAATGGAAGACCTCGCCGAGCGCGGTGAGGAGGGAGCGGAGCGCCTGCGAGAGGAGGCGAGGGGAATGATCGGTGATATCCGAAAGCGGTTTGAGAGATTGCGAAAGCAGACCTGATCGAGATGACGGCTGCATTCAACCGGGCGTAAAATTGGCGTATGCTCTTTTATCCGACCTGGATCTGACTGTGGATGAAGAGTAGGCGATGTTTCAGTGGCGCGTTGATAGTTTGAGAGTGCTGCGAGTGGTAGTGCCGCTGCTCCTTATATCGATGGGGCCGGGGTGTATCGAAGATCCAGAGTCCATTGTTGGCGCCGATGCCGGGGTTGAAGCGCAGGATGCGGCCAGTGTCGACGCCGGTGCCGATGCCGATGCCCGGCGCGACGCCGATGTCGACTCGGTACAGTGTGACGTGGGAATGACCTCTTGTTCTCCCGGCGAGGGCGGTGGCGGAGCCTGCGTCGACCTCGACACTGACGACGATCACTGCGGGGTCTGTGACAATAGCTGTGCACCTGCCCATCAATGTCGTCAGGGGACCTGTGTTGAGTTAGATGAAGTTCCGGGTGTCATCTCCGGAGTTGACCTATGGTTGCGTGCCGACCGGGATCTTCTGGCCTATGAGCAAGGCGTCCGGCAGTGGCAAAGTCAGCCCAACTCCGAGACGGTCGCCACTCAGACGGATCCAGGTTCTCGGCCCCGGTTTGTAGAAGATACGCTTGCCGACAAACCGACAATTCGCTTCGACGGTGCCGGTCATTTTCTGGACATCGACGGCTACGTCCATCCCGCCGAGCAATTTAGCACCAGCTTCGTTTTTGTCCCCGGAGCGCGAATCGGCGCCGGAGGTTCACCGCGTCAGCTCCTGAGCGGTGGGACCGAAGACGGCGACGAGGAGGGATTTCCCGCGGTGGTGTTCAATCGCAGCGGCAACGCAGGGGTCAGCCTTCAATTGGGCGTTGAACAGGAGTCGACGGCCGATCTGGAGCCCGCTTTTGCTACCTGGCATTCCGGAATTCCCCGTGTGGTCACCATAAGCTACGACGGCGTCGACGCCCGCCTATACGTCGATGGCGAATTGCATGATGAGGCGCCGTTGTCGCCGGGAGAAATTTCTGACGACGGGCTTCAGTTGGGAGGGGTTAACGGCGAGCGGCATTTTTCCGGTGATCTGGCGGAGTTGGTGATCGTCGATCGGAATCTCGACGACGATGAACTCGACGAGTTGCACCGCTACTTTTTTCGCCGTTATCATTTTTATTACGACGCCGCCGCCTGGCCAGAAGCTCATCCCGACGAGGTGGTCGACGAGATCGAGGCATTCGGGCTCAGCGAAAAGGAAGTACAGGACCGTCGCTTTCAAAAGATTCCCGCCCAGAACTCTTGTTCGGCCCATATCGAGGAGGGCCGATTTCTCGATGGCCGATATTTAATTGTTCCCGATGGGGTCGACGAGCCCTTTGCCGTTTACTGCGATATGGAGCGCGGCGGGGGCGGCTGGCAGTTGATCTCGGTGGTCCGAAACGACGACAATTCTCAGGTCATCGTCGACGATCGTTTCTGTCTCGATCTCAGCACACAGGTGGCCTGTAAGGGGCGGATTCATCCCCAGCAGGTCAGCGCCGAAGGACAGGTGCTGGTCGTCGACGAGGAGGCCGACCAGTGGCTTTATTACGAGGGGTTTTCTGCGAGCAACGAAAGCGCTCTGCGATATTTTAGTCGCCAGCGTGAATTGACGAATGGTGATGATTGCGGCGAGCAGACCGAGCATATCTGCGCTTATCTGGGCAATCCTGATCCGGAGTTGAGCGTGGGCGGCACATCCGGGTTTGAGATGAATTACAATCCGCCCCTACAGCAGTGGTGGCGATGGGGGGGATGGACCATCGGCGCTGAGCCGGGATCTGGGATTGGCTCGTCGGGTAACGGCGTCGCCGTGGGGCGGATTCACTCATCGGCCTATGGCGTAGCCTATAATGTCCTGCGAGATCGCACTGCTCCTCTGAACGATACCGAATTGGTAGGCAATGGACATCAATCGCTTTGGTATCGAGAAGCAGTCCAATAGACAAAATCTCTGCTACCAGTCATCGATCTCATCGGAGAGTGGCAATTCGTCGGGGAGTCCGAAGAGGCTGGTCCACAGGGTAGCCGGAAATCCGGTGGCCCGGCCGTTATAGCGGCTGGCCGCCTCATCATAGCGGCGGGTTTCCACGGATACCCGGTTTAAGGCTCCCTGAAGCTCGGCAGAGCGATCGAGGGAGTCGTCGCGGTCGGCGAAATATTGTGCCGTCTGCTCGTGTCGGTCGACCACATTTGCCACCTGCGAGCGCTGCTGGCGGGCGTCGTTGAGATCGCTGCGAAGCTGCTGGGAGCTGAGCATGGCGATGCCGCCGATCAGTACTGCACCGCCGGCGACACCGGCGGCGCACTTTTTTAAGAGGTCACGCCGCTTTTTTTCCTGCTCCGCCTCTTTTTTTCGACGGCGCTCCAACTCGGCAATCGCATCTTCGACGTGCTCGTCACTGATGCCCAACTCATTGCCTACCTCCCGCACATCTTCGAGGCGCAACAATTCGGCAGCGGCATGTTTTTTTCGGGCCGCGATCTCGATGATCTCGTCGATATCGTCGTAGCGAATCTCCGAGGCTTCATCGGTCTCTGTGAGCGTTTTTTTCATGACATGGTGACTTCGTCGGGCAATTCGTTGTCCTCTTTTTCGCCGGGGACATGCTCGCGCAGCAATTCGCCGATGCGATCGACGGCTTCTACCAGACCCTCGGCAGGGCTGTCATCGCGAAAGCCTTCGGCCACCTGATCGGTCACCTCTTGCCAGAACGATTCGGCACAACAGGTGTGGATGCCCGGACCGGCATATACGGCGGTGACCCGGTCTTTGACTGCCACATATAAGAGTACGCCCGTGGCATCATCGGTACCGCACATGCCGAGCTCGTAGAATTTCTCACGAGCTCTCGAAAGTGCTCCTTCGTCGTGTTTGCACTTCTGTTCCAGATGGACCCGCACCTCGCCCAGATTTCCCTCCTCGGCGCGGCCGATGGCCTCCACGACGGCTTTTTCCTGATCCTTGCTCAGATGACGTTTCTTAAATGGCCATAGCATCATGAAGTCACTCTCTGAGGGTAGGCAGACGATCTTCAAACACGAGTCACGAAAATATCGGATGACCGCCGATAATGAAATGCTCGAGTGGGCCCGACCGGCCGGAGGCAATGCGAAAAGCGCTTGAGGGTACGGAGTAATGTAGACCGCCGTCTATTTTGGGGCGCCTGAACGGCGGCGCATAAAGATTTTAGGGGAGTGCGTTTGAGGTCGAGGTGCAGGCTCGGGCTCGCCCGTCTCCAAGGGTTAAAAAGGCACCCCCAAAATCTTAGTTTCCTAAAATATGCGCAGGTCCGAGTGGGCCCGACCATCCGGTGGCAACGCGAAAAAACGCCGACGGGACAGAGATATTCAGAGCGTCGTCTATTTTAGGGCGCCTGAACGGCGGCGCATAAAGATTTAGGGGGGAGTGCGTCTGGGGGCATGGTGGTGGGATGTCACAGGAATCGACGGTTTTTAAATAGATTGCACAAAAACTCCTCCCAGTTGCGAGTACGGGATTGAATGCACCAGTTGCGTCGAGTTCGATAAGGCGCAACGGCCGAAATTTGTGTTTTCGCGCCCAGTGGAGGAGTTTTATGCGTCGTCTCTCATTCGTGCTGCTCGCCTGTCTAGCTCTCTCGGCATGTACCGAGGAGATCAGCGGCCCGGAGCCGCAGATGTCCGATATGCCCGAGGAATTATCGACGGACCCCTCCTTTGCGTGCAACGAAGACGAGGGCACCTGGATCACCCTGGAAGGCGAGGATTTCAGTCCGCTGGTCTTCGACGCCATCGCCCGGGAAGACGACCACGACGTGGA
>SKQC01000075.1 GCA_007119175.1 Myxococcales bacterium
TCGACGGGTTTTGCGAGGAGTCCAGTAACCAGAACCAAAACCAGAATCAGAACCAGAATCAGAACCAAAATCAGAACCAAAACCAGAACCAGAATCAGAACCAGAATCAGAACCAGAACCAGAATCAGAACCAGAATCAGAACCAGAACCAGAATCAGAATCAGAACCAGAACCAGAACCAGAACCAGACGCCGGGAGGGTGTGAGACTATCGACGACTGTGAGTCCGGGTCGTTTTGCTCCGGTGGCCTGTGCGAAGAGAGCGGCATTTGCGAGGCGTCCGTCAACGCACCCAGCCCCGAGTGCGATGATGAGGGTTGGTGTTACGTTGATCCTGAAGATGACTGGACCTGTGTGCCCGAAGGCGCCGATTGCGACGGCAACGATAGCTGCCCGGCAGGAATGAGCTGTGCCGGCGAAGATGGTTGTCAGGCGGAGGAATCCTGCGAGAGCGGCGAAACTTGCTCAACCGAGACAGTCGAAGATGGAATCTGTGTTGAGGGCGAATGCCTATGGCGTTGTACCGACGATCACGACTGCCACGATAGGTTGGCCGTTGAGGACAGCGAGTGCGTATTTGACGGTGACGATCCTGAAGAGCCTGACAGCTATAGCTATTGCGTGGAGGGCGATGGTGGCAACGGAGACGGTGATTGTACTGAAGACTTAGACTGTGACCCTGGACACTTCTGCGACGGATGGGACTGCATTGAATACGCGGAGTGTTATTCGGTAGAGGGCTGTGGGGACGATGAGTACTGCCTCGAATTCGAATGTATCTCGAGTGATGTATGTGATTTTGACGACTCCTCCTGTCCGATCGCCGAGGAGGAGTGTTATCTTCCCGATTTTCCAATTCCGGGCGATGGTGTCTGCATGCCCCGAGAAGCCGCGACATGTGAGTACGATGATCATTGTCACCCTGGCGAACAGTGCGACAACTATGAGTGTGTGGAAATCACTGGCGGTAACGGAGACGACTGACCTGGCAGCAGCCTGTGTCACATCGACTCCGCGCCCCCTCGGCGGCGACCTCTCGCCACAATTTCATTGCCCTCGTTATTCGACAGTGCGCCCCCTTGTCATACAAATTGGGCTCGGTTATGGTGCGCGGCGCCCCGCGCCGCATGTGGGGTTTATGACCGTAATTTCACGAC
Source organism: Myxococcales bacterium (assembly GCA_007119175.1). Lineage (GTDB taxonomy): Bacteria > Myxococcota_A > Bradymonadia > Bradymonadales > Bradymonadaceae > SLJM01. Next base: position 1,157 of record SKQC01000075.1, read on the forward strand.
AGCCCGTCCCATCCGTGTGGTGGCCTTTTTGATGGTCCATTATTCGGGTTGAACAATTCGGGGCCCGGGCGCAGCGACGGGATCTACACCGCCATGCTGTTAGCCGTTCTCTCCGGATTTTTACTGGCTCTTATTGCCCCCTGGATCTACCAGCAGGCAGGCGATAAGGCCGGATGGATTCTCGCCGTATTACCGGCCTGCCTGGCCGTGTATTTTGCCACCTTTTTGCCAGATGTGATCGCCGGGGAGCTCATCGTCGAGCACTACGCCTGGGTGCCGTCGCTCGACGTCGATTTGACGATGACCCTCGACGGGTTATCGCTGCTCTTTGCGCTTTTAATCAGCGTGATCGGCACGTTCATCGTCATCTACGGCAGCGGCTATCTGCACGGCGATCGCAATATCGCCCGGTTTTACGTGTTTTTGCTGGCCTTTATGGCGTCCATGCTGGGGCTGGTGTTAAGCGATAATCTGATCAGTCTCTTCGTATTCTGGGAGCTGACCAGCATCACCTCGTTTATGCTGATCGGCTACTATCACGAGAACGATAAATATCGAAAATGCGCCCATCAGAGCATGATGGTCACCGTCGGGGGCGGCCTGGCGATGTTTGCCGGTCTGATTCTGCTGGCCATGATCGCCGACAGCTACTCGCTGATGGCGATTCTGGAGATGAGCCCCTCTGAAATCGCTGGTCACGATTTATATGTGCCGATGTTGGTGTTAATTCTGGCCGGTTGTTTTACGAAGTCGGCGCAGGTTCCATTTCATTTCTGGCTCCCCAACGCCATGGCCGGTCCCACTCCGGTGAGCGCCTTTTTGCACTCCGCGACGATGGTCAAAGCCGGCATCTATCTTCTGGCCCGACTGCAGCCCGGTCTGGGAGGCACCGAGATCTGGATGACCGTTTTACCCGTGGTGGGTGCGGTGACCATGTTCACCGGCATGTATCTGGCCCTGCGATCGAAGGGCTACAAGCAGGTCCTGGCCTACTCCACGATCATGGCCCTGGGCGTGTTGACGATGCTCGTCGGCATCGGCACGGAGGCGGCGATGATCGCCTTCGTCGTCTTCTTATTGGCCCACGCCATGTATAAGGCGACGCTATTTATGGTGGCCGGAATCGTCGATCACGAGACGGGGACCAAAGATCTGACCGTGTTGCGGGGGTTGAAGTCGAAGATGCCCGTGACCTTTTTCTGCGCCATTTTAGCGGCTTTATCCCTCGGTGGCTTTGCACCGCTATTCGGGTTTTTGGGCAAGGAATTGATGTTCGAGGCCGTATTGGATGCCCAGTATCTGAGCGCCTTATTGGTGGCATTGGCGATGGGGACGGCCATGATGGGCGTCGCCGTGGCCCTGATTTTGGGACTGCGCCCGTTCTGGGGCGAGTTGAGCGACACCCCCAAAGATCCCCACGAGGCGCCACTGTCGATGCTGCTGGGCCCGGTGGTGTTGGCGTCGCTTAGTCTGCTTACGTTTCTGGCGCTGGAGTGGGTCGATGCCGGACTGATTCAGGCCGCCGTCCCGGCGGTGTGGGGCCCGGAATTCGACTTTTATCTGGCCCGGTGGCACGGCATTAATATGCCGCTGATTATGAGCGCAATCAGCATCGCCATCGGCATCGGCATCTATTGGAAGTGGGATGCCGTGCGGGGTCTGATGAATCGGCTGGAGTGGCTGTATGAGCGGGGCCCGGAATGGGTCTATAATAAGTCGATGTATGGCGGGCTTCCCTGGGTGGCGAATCGGCAGACTCGGATCATTCAAAACGGCTATCTGCGCAACTACCTGGTCACCATCTTGATGACCATGGTGATCCTCGTCGGCTATACCTTCTTTTCGCGCTACGATGAGCCACTATCATTGGCGCTGGACGTCGAATTTTATCATGTCTTGCTGGCGCTGGTATTGCTCGGCGCCGCCGTCTTCGCCTCGGTGACCCAGTCCCGACTCGGCGCTGTGGCCTCGGCAGGCGTGGTCGGCTTTTCGGTGGCCCTGGTTTATATCCTATTTAGCGCTCCCGATCTGGCGATTACCCAGGTATTGGTGGAGACGCTGACCGTCATTTTATTGGTCCTGGTCTTATTTCGCCTGCCGGAATTCGTCAGTTTCTCATCTCGCGGGGCCCGTATCCGCGATATCATCGTCGCCTTGTTAGTGGGCGGGCTTGTCACGGTATTGCTGTTGGCCACCGGCCAGGAGCAGTTTTATGACGAGGCCATCTCGGCAGCCCATATCGAGGGCAGCGTGGCACTGGCCCACGGTCGAAACGTGGTCAACGTGATTCTCGTCGACTATCGAACGCTGGATACCCTGGGTGAGATCTTCGTGCTCGCCCTGGCGGCGATGGGCGTGTACGCCATGGTGAAATTTCGCGCAAAGGACGACGAGCTGTGATCAAGTCGAAGTCACTCATATTGCGGACGGCGACCCGGTTTTTGTTGCCCCTGCAGCTTTTGTTCTCGCTATTTTTGCTCCTTCGCGGGCATAACGAGCCGGGCGGAGGATTTATCGCCGGCCTCGTGGCCGCCGGAGCCATCGCTCTATATCTGATCGCGTTTAACGTAGACGAGACTCGGGAGCTAATTCGCTTTTCCCCCCACGATCTATTCGGGGTAGGGTTATTTCTGGCATGTATCGCCGGAATCCCGCCGCTTTTGATGGGCCATCCCTATTTTACGGCCCTGTGGTGGCGCCCGGAATTTCCCTTCTTTGGCGAGGTATCGCTGTCGACGCCGTTATTATTCGACGTCGGCGTCTACCTCACCGTGATTGGTGCCGTGCTGGCGATTGTGCTGGCGCTCGCCGAGGCGGAGGACTGATATGGAACCGCTAATGGCCTTCGTGGTGGGCGGTTTATTTGCCGCCGCCATCTACATGATCTTGCGCCGAAGCATCATCAAGCTGGTGATCGGCCTGATTTTATTGTCCAACGCCGCCAATTTAGCCATTTTTACGGCTGCCGGCATGCGCGAGGGCGCTCCGCCCTTGATCCCGGCCGGCGGCGTCGAGCCCATGATTACTCCCTCGGCAGATCCACTGCCGCAGGCGCTGATTTTGACCGCTATCGTGATCGCCTTCGGGGTCCTCGCTTTTGCCGTGGTGTTGATTCACCGGGCCTACGAAATCGTCGGCGTCGACGACCTCGACGAGATGAATACCACGGATGAGACGAAGGAGTTGAAATAATGCAGCTCGATCTCCTCGTCTTATTTCCAGTTTTATTGCCCATGATGGCAGCGGCGATCTCGGTGATCCTGTGGCGTTCGCCACTGGCTCAGCGGATCATTGGCGTCGTCGGCACCTCCGGGCTTCTGGCGGCCAGCATCTGGCTCCTCGTGGCGACCCGCCGCGAGGGCATTATCACCATGGAGATGAGTGGGTTTCCCCCTCCCTTCGGCATCGTATTGGTCTCCGATTTATTATCGGCTCTGATGGTCCTCATGGTGGGGATTATGGGCTTTACGGTGGTGATTTATTCTCTGGCCACGGCCGGGGAGGAATACGAGCGCTTCGGCTATTACCCTTTGATGCACCTATTGCATGCAGGTGTGGCCGGGGCGTTTTTAACCGGTGATATCTTCAATCTATACGTGTGGTTTGAGGTGATGCTCGTCGCCTCCTTCGCCCTGTTGATCCTGGGCGGAAAGCGGCCTCAGATGGAGGGCGCCGTCAAATACGTGACGATTAACCTCGTCTCGTCGATGATTTTGCTCACCGCCATCGGTCTGACCTACGGTCTGACGGGCACGTTGAATATGGCCCATATCGCCCAGACCTTTCAGGAGGTGGATTCACCGATGGTGACCGTGGTGGCCATGATGTATATGGTCGCCTTTGGGATTAAAGCCGGTTCGTTTCCCCTGTTTTTCTGGCTGCCCGCCTCGTATCACACCCCGCCGGTGGCGGTCTCCGCGCTCTTTGCGGGATTGCTCACCAAGGTCGGGGCCTATGCCCTATTCCGGGTCTTTACCCTGATCTTTACCCAGGACGTCGAATTTACCCACAATATCCTGTTGTGGGCCGGCGCCATCACCATGCTCACCGGTGTGCTGGGAGCGGCGGCTCAATTTGAGTTTCGGCGCATCTTGTCCATCCATATCATCAGCCAGATCGGTTATATGCTGATGGCTCTGGGGCTTTTGGCGAGCCCGGATATCCCGGAGGAGGCGGCCCATCTGGCGATTGCCGGCGGCATCTTTTATATCATCCACAATATCGTGGTGAAGACGAATTTGTTTCTGGTCAGCGGCGTCGTCTACCGGCTTTTGGGAAGTTACCAATTAAAGGACCTGGGCGGAATTTACCGCCATAAGCCCTTTTTGGCCTTCTTATTTTTCGTCCCCGCATTGTCGCTGGCCGGTCTGCCGCCGCTGTCTGGATTTTTCGCCAAATTTGCGGTGATCCGCGCCGGCCTGGAGGCCTATCAGGGCGTGGTCGTCGCCTTTGCCCTCGTCACGGGGCTGTTGACGCTGTATTCGATGGTCAAAATCTGGATGTACGCCTTCTGGAGTCCCCTCGACGACGACCATCCACGCAAGCACAAGCTCACCGAGCCCAATGATGCGACGACCTGGGTGATGTATACCCCGATCATCTTGCTGTTGATCTGCACTGTGGTCCTCGGCATTTATAGCGAGCCCTTCTTTGAATTGACGCTCGCGTCGGCGGCCGAACTTCTCGATCCCTCGCAATATATCGAGGCCGTTGGAATCGCCGATGAGATCTCCCATCCCATCGAGGACTTGCCCGCGGGAGGTGGTGAATGACCGCTTTTGCCTGGAATCTACTGCTCGCGCTGGCCTGGATGATCTTGACCGGTGATTTCACCGGTCCCGGCTTCGTGGTGGGCTTTTTATTCGGCTACCTCTGCCTGGCGCTAATGCAGCGCCATGTCCCGGTACTCGAGGGCTATGCCCAGCGAGTGCCCGGCATGGTGGGCTTTGTATTCTTCTTTTTCTGGATGGTGATAAAAGCCAATGCCGTGGTGGCCTTTGACGTGGCCACCCCGAATTTGTCGATTAAACCCGGTGTGATCGCCGTGCCCTTGCAGTTGGAATCGGACGTGGGGATCACTTTATTTGCCAACTTCATCACCTTGACGCCGGGGACGTTGAGTCTGGACATCTCCGACGACCGCAGCGTGTTATTCGTCCACGCCATGTATCTCGACGACGAAGACGAGTTGATGCGCGAACTCAAAGATATCGAACGTCGGATCATCAAGTTATTGGGTTGAGGACCACTGAGATGCTCAGCGTGATCGTCACATTTACATTCGCCGTACTCATGGCCTCGTTGATCCTGACCTTTGCGCGGCTCGTAAAGGGGCCGACATTGCCCGATCGGGTGGTGGCCCTGGAGCTGATCGCCGCCATTGTCGTCGGCATCATCGGCACCTACGCCATCGCCACCGGGGTTCCCGATTTTCTGGATGTGGCGATTGTGATGGCCCTGATGGCCTTTTTGGCGGCCGTCGGTTTTGCTCGCTACCTCGAAAAAGGGGGCCTTCGCGATGTTTAATCTGATCTTCGAAGCGTCGTCGGGCCGTCAGTTAGTGGAAGTTGCCCAGGCCTACGTCACAGATGAGATGACGGCGGATATCGCCAGCATCTCCGTGGGGCTTTTGATGGCTCTGGGCGCACTCTTGATGCTCCTGGCCTCGGTAGGGCTATTGCGGCTACCCGATCTGCCGACGCGGATGCACGCCTCCACCAAGGCCGGTTCACTGGGGGCGGCCCTGATTATGCTCGCCGTCGCCGTTGCCATGCCCGACGCCGCCGTGGTGGCCCGGGTCGGCGCGGTGGTCGCATTTTTGTTGCTCACCGCTCCCGTGGCGGCCCACGTCATCGGTCGCGCCGGTTATTTTGTCGGCGTGCCCCTGTGGGAGGGAACCGTCAAAGACGATCTGGCCCAGCAATACGACTACGACAAGCACACCCTGGCCAGCGGCGATCATTCAGAGCGCGAGGTGGATGGGTTCGAGGAGGACGCACAATCGGTCGAGGAGGCCCCGGCGAGGGAGGTCGAGGATGGGCCCATGTTGGCCGAAGAGGCCGATGCGGCTGCAGAGGTTGAAGAGTCTGAAGAGGCTGAAGAGGCCGACGACGCAGAAGAGGCTGAAGGGTCTGAAGAGGCCGAGGATGCCGAGGAGGCTGATGAGGCTGAAGAGTCTGAAGAGTCTGAAGAGTCTGAAGAGTCTGAAGAGGCCGAGGATGCCGAGGATGCCGAGGAGGCTGATGAGGCCGAAGAGGCTGAAGAGGACGAAAAAGAACGGTCGCAGGAAGGTTCGGAAGA
>SKQC01000177.1 GCA_007119175.1 Myxococcales bacterium
AGAGTTTCATGACGGCACGTGGGCGGGGACGGCAGTGAATGGCGCCCAATATTTCATCGAAGCAACGGTGTGTAAACCGGGAAGAAGGTGGGGTCGTTTGATGGAGAGCTTATTGACCGACTTCCCCAGCCAAAAAGCTGGAGAGGTCGGTCAATAAGCGCCACTGCCGAACTCGGGATGAAAAGTAGACCAGAGTAGATCAGATGTCGAAATACATCGAGAACTCCAGCGGTGTGGGCCGAAGCTGGGTGGGAGCGATTTCGTTTTCCATCTTGAAGTCGATCCAGGTCTCGATGACGTCTTCGGTGAACACATCGCCCTTGAGCAAAAACTCGTGGTCGTCTGCCAGGCTCATCAAAGCTTCCTCAAGATTCGCCGGGGCGCTGGGGACCTTCTCCAGCTCCGCCGGCGGGAGATTATAAATATCTTTGTCCAGCGGGTCGCCGGGATCGAGCTGGCGTTCAATGCCGTCGAGTCCGGCCATCAACATCGCCGCAAACGCCAGATAGCCGTTGCACGACGGGTCGGGGGTGCGAAACTCCATTCGCCGAGTCGCCGGGCCCGACGCGTAGGTCGGGATCCGCACTGCGGCGGAGCGATTGCGGCTGGAATAGGCGAGCTTGACCGGAGCTTCGAAGCCAGGCACCAGGCGCTTAAAGGAGTTGGTCGTCGGATTGGTGAAAGCGATGATGGAGCGGGCGTGCTGAAGGACTCCCGCCGTAAATTGCAGGGCCATCTCGCTCAAACCGGCGTATTGCTCTCCGGCAAATAGCGGTTGGTCGCCTTTCCACAGGCTCATATGGCAGTGCATTCCCGAGCCGTTGTCGCCGTGCAGCGGTTTCGGCATGAAAGTGACCGTCTTGTTGTGGCGATGGGCCACGTTTTTGACGATATATTTAAACCACTGCAGCTTGTCGGCCATTGTGAGCATGCTGTCGAAGCGCATCCCGATTTCGCCCTGGCCGCCGCTGGCGACTTCGTGGTGGTGGGCGTCGACGGGAATGCCGGCGTCCTGCAATACGAGTGCGATCTCCGTGCGCAGATCGGCGTGGCTGTCGTGGGGAGGGACCGGAAAGTAGCCGCCTTTATGGCCCGGTTTATAGCCCAGGTTCGGCTCTTCGCGCCGGCCCGTATTCCAGGCTCCTTCTACGGAGTCGATTTCGTAAAACGAGGTATTGGCCTTTAGGTCGTAGCGAATATCGTCGAAGACAAAAAATTCGGCTTCCGGCCCAAAATAGGCGGTATCGGCGATGCCCGTTTGTTCCAAGTATCGCTCCGCTTTCTGAGTAATATAGCGAGGATCCCGGGTATAGGGCTTGCCGGTGATGGGATCGAAGACGTTGCAGATAAAGCTGACCGTGGGCTCCCGGGTAAAGGGATCCATGCGCGCCGTCGTCGGGTCCGGGCGCACCTGCATATCTGAGGCCTGAATGGGTTGCCATCCGCGAAGGGAACTTCCATCGAAGCCGAGTCCTTCGTCAAAGATGTCAGAGTCCAGTCGATTGATGGGAATCGTCAAATGTTGCCAGGTCCCGAGAAAATCCAAAAATTTAAAATCCACCATCACCGCCTCGTTTCCTTTGGCGAAGTCGATGGCATCAGAGATGGACTCGATATTTCGATCAGTCATGATATTGGGCCTTGTGAGGGGATCAAAACTCCACAGCAGTCAGAAATTATGGGCTAGGATAACGCGTCGGGACCGGACTCACCGGTGCGAATACGGATTGCATCATCGATGGGCACGACAAAAATTTTGCCATCGCCGACATGACCGGTGCGTGCGGCGTCGGTGATGGTCTCGATTGCCGAGTGGACCAGATCGTCGGGGACGACGACCTCGAGCTTTACCTTCGGTACGAAGTCGACGATATATTCGGCGCCGGGATACACCGGAGCCTTGCCACCGCCGCGGCCGAAGCCCTTGACGTCGGAGACGGTCATGCCGTGGACCCCGATCTCGTCGAGACGGTCTTTGACGTCGTCGAGCTTAAAGGGCTTGATGATGGCTTCGATCTTTTTCATCCGAAAATCTCGATCCGTTCGCGATTGCCTGCCTCAGCCGCCACGTCAGTGACGGCCGGACAAAGGACAAATCTATAAGCAACCCGGGCAGGGATTTCCACCATTGCAGCGAGAAAAATTGTATTGGACGCCGTTTTATGCCCCCGGACTGTGGCGATGGCCAGGGAGGGCGAAAACCGACTTCGGGTTGACGCGCTGCGTCAGAGTCCGGGTCTGAGGGGAGGCAGCGGTGGTCTGCTCGGAGGATGTTCAGTCGTCGCTTGTCGATGAGAGGTCTCCGATTCGATCGCCCGTCGAATTACTGCTCTTCACCGTATTCCTCAATCCAGATAAATGCCGAGTTTTCGTGAATCCGGTCGACTAACTCGTCGCGCAGGGCGCTATTCTGGGTGCCATGCACGGCAATCGGGGACTCTGTGGTGTTGTCGATGACGTCGCCTAGATGAGTCAGATCTTCAAAGAGGTCGTCGGGCCACTGGATGCTGAATTCGGCATCCTGTCGCTCCGGTGAGTTGCGGTCGACGCTATACGAGATACCCGTCGACAGCGATTGCGTTGCCATGGCGAGGGTGATTTCTAGCTCATGGGTCTCATCGCCGTCGCTCACCTGAGCGCGCAAAAAGATCTCGCCGATGGTCAGGGCCGTTTCGTTTAGCGAGACCTGATCGACGATCCGAAATTCCACGTCTTGGCTGGCTGGCTGACCGAGATCGAGGTGCGAATCAATGGTCCGGCGAGCCACATTGACCGGGCCGTCGGAGTCGACGCCGATACCGGCCTCGATATCTTCATAAGAGACAGTGTAGCCGTCCTCGTGGTGACAGTGGTTCTGATGGCAGAGCGTAAACTCCGGCGGGGGGTCGCTGGGGTCGAAATCGCCGACGGCGTCGGTGCTCTGCGCCGGTGCCCGGAGCTGCATCTCCTCAAGAACTATGGACTGCTCGACGATGGTTACAGCGCCGGAGTCGTCAATGGGTTCAATCGACAGTTGTGCATCGAGATACCCCCACGGCGCGCCCGGCTCGTAGGTGCAGCCGATCCCACATATGAGCAGGGCGCTCATGAGGGCCAGTGAGATGGGAGTGTTTTTGGTCCATGATCGATGCATGATTGCTTTCCTTTATAAGCGTTGAGTGGGGTGACGAGGTCAAGCGCCAAAGCGCCCTGAAAGGGTCGGGCTGACGGCCCGACATGCGGCCAGGCTGGCCGCGGCCCCCGGAGGGCTGAACGCTTACTTTCCTTCTCGTCGGCAATGCCGTTTCCAACCAGCTTTTAAAATTCGTGAGCTCCGTGGGCGCCGACCACCAGTTCCAATTGGACCATTCCCATATGCACTACTTCGTTGAGCGCGTCTCGATAGGGCATCAGGTCGACGCCGTATTCCACCCTGATTCGCGAGAAATGGGAGGGGTAATAGGAGATATTGGCGGCGATGCGTTGCCGATCTTCATCCCAGTGCGGGTCGAGGGGATCGTCGTCGACCCCGGAGACAAATTCGTAGCGACCGGCGAATCGCCAGAAGAGACTGGGGCTATAATATAGCTCCGAGAGGCCGCCGAAGTCCTGCAGCACTGTGCCCTCATCAGCATCGGCTGATCCCGGGGTTTGACGCCGCCGGAGCAAAAATTCGTTTTGCCATCCCACGGTGCGATACCCGCCGGCACCGCTCGGGTTCCAGTGCAATAATAAGTCGGCGCCGTAGACCTCGCTTCGATTCCCTCGCCCCGTATCGTTGGGGCCGAAGGCGCCGCTGAACCCTAAGAGCATCGCCAGGCTATCGCTGAGATCCCAATATTGTTCGAGGCGGCCGGTCAAGGTCAGATCGGTGAGGCTTTCCACATCGCCGGGCGTGCTCAGCCAGGACCGTCCAGTGGAGCTTCCGCCGATATTCTGGACGCTGACGTACCACTCCGCCAACCAGGGCAGGGGAAGCATCTGGCTGAGTTCAACGCCCAGTCCACGCAGACCCTCTCCGCCGAAGAATTTCCCCAACACCAGCGGCTGAGTCACGAAATTCCATACGTGCAGGTGCGTGGGATTGATACGTCCGAAATTCGTCAGGTACTGACCTGCGCGCAACTGCAAATTCGCCGGCAGGGCCAGGGTGGTCCCGTAGGCTTCCTCGACCTCCACGCCCCACAGGGTGAAGACGATATAGCTATTGAATTGAAAATAGGGATCGACCGCCGATTGAATGCCCAACTCAAGGCCCTGCAGGTTGAAGCCAAAATCGACTGGATCGTGGCCACCGACCAGGTCCGGTTCGTCGGAAAACCAGGCGAAGGCGAAGTCGGCGATCATTGAGATATCGGGATTCATCGACTGGACAGCGCCGGAGGTGGAATCTCTAAGTCCCGGCACGGCAAGCGGATCGTCGGGCTGTGTCTCTGCAGGTGTGGAGAGTTCGTCTTCGAGTTCCTCTAGCTCCGCATCGGCGTCATCCTGGTCGACCCCTTCTTCTTCAACGTCGCTGTCGTCGAGGTCGTTTTCATCATCTGGATCCTCGTGGAGCTCTTCCTCGAGCGCCTCCAGTTCTGCCTCGACGGGATCGGTTTCATCGTAGTCAACCCCGTCTTCTTCAATGTCGCTGTCGTCGAGGTCGTTTTCATCATCTGGATCCTCGTGGAGCTCTTCTTGTATCGCCTCTAGCTCTGCCTCGACGGGATCGACTTCATTGTCTGATGGCGCCTCGTTGTCGTCGACTTCACTCGGCGTTGATTCTTCGATCTCGTCGGCGTGGGCGATGGTACCGGAGAGGAGAAATCCAATAGCAATCACAAGCGAGGCGATGAATTTGGACAACATAAATCGACTACCTAAGTACGAGCAGGTGACACAACCAGGACGAGGCGTTTCGGAGCAGAGACTGGGTGTCTCGTCCGAGTGACCTCTCCAGTCTATAAGGGGATTGCAAGTCAATTGCAATAAGCGCCCGATGCGGAATTTTCCAGGGGGGCAGTCGGTTGGTTAAGGCTTGCGGTAACCGATTGCCACCGGTATCGTTCGCCACGACAGTGATACGGTAGCGGAGCGCATTTCTCCTCCGGATGGACGAGTCAATATGACATCGGATCAGACACGAGACGAACAGACTTCGGATCTCATCGATCAGGTACATCACGAGCATGCCCACCTGCGGCGGCTATTCGATGATCTGGCGTCGAGTTTTGCGCAGATCGCTGCCGGCGATGTCGGCGAGAAAAATCAGAGCGATGTGGTTTCTGCTGCTTCTGAGGAGCTAGAGGTGGCCCTCGATGATATGCTCGAGCATTTCGATCAGGAGGAGGAAGTCTTCTTTGTCGAGATCGAGCGGCGTTTTCCGGATTTAAAGCCCCGTATCGAGTCGCTCGTGGAGGCCCACGAAGAGATGACCCGGCGGACGCGGTGGCTGCACAAGCAGTTGGGCAAGAGTGCCGAGAAGTTGAGTCGGGAGCTGGAAGTGGTCGTCGATGTATTGAATTCGATGGCTCAGCTCATCGATGGTCATACCCAGGAAGAGACGGCGCTCTTCGATGATGTGCTCCAGAAGATCCCGGAAGGGGAGCGCCGCGGGCTATTGGAAAAAATGCGACAGATCTAAGTGTGAGGACGAACGATGGGCGGCGATCAGGACGGCGATGTGGTCATCGAAGCACCGGACGATGAAGACGTATCGGCGCTCGCCGAGCTTTTCAAAGAAGATATGGACGATCTCGGGGTGGAGACGAGCATCGAGGACCAGTGTACGGTGGCTCAGGCCGCCGTCGACGGGATGGCCTCGGACCCGCCGGAATGTCTGTGCTGGGTAGCCCGGTTCGGCGACGACCAGGAGATCGGTGGGCTAGTATTGGCTAATTTTAACTGGTCATTGAAATTTGCGGGTCGCGCGCTGTGGATCGAGGCATTATATGTGACGCCACGGGCCAGGCGCCGCGGCATCGGCGTGCGTCTGATCGACACCGTCCTCGATTGGGCGGAGGAAAACGGCATTCGCGGCATTGATCTCGAGGCATATCGCGGTAATACGCCGGCCTCGATCCTGTATCGCAGCTTTGGATTTCACCGGCTTGGACGAGAGCGATTTTATTTCCGTGTTGAAGGCAGCGGCTATTTATAACGGTGATTGTGGCCCCCTTTGGCAAACCTGCATCTTGACACCAATCGACGGGGAGTCTTAGCTTGCGGGAGAATTCCCTGGAGGAATTTTCTTACTTCCCAATCCCTGAAATGAGGCCTTCTTCATCATGGCAGTTGAATTTTCCCAGGAAGCAGAGACGGAATTCCAGGATCTGTTGAGTCGATACCCGAATAATCTGGCGGCAATGTTGCCGGCGCTCCATCTGGCACAGCGCGAGTTTGGCTGGGTGTCGGTGGAGGTCATGGACTACATCGCCCAGAAGCTCGAGGTCCACCCCACGAAAGTGCTGCAGGCGGCGACCTTTTATACGATGTACAACAAGCAACCCATCGGTAAGTGTCATATCCAGGTCTGCACGACGTTGACCTGTGCGCTGCGAGGTGGCTACGAGTTAATGGAGCACCTCGAGGACGCCTTCGGAATACAGGTCGGTGAGACGACACCGGATGGCAATTTCACGTTGAGTGAAGTGGAGTGTCTGGCGTCGTGTGGTACGGCACCGATGTTTCAGGTCACCTACTCCGATGGGGAGAGCGAGTATTTCGAAGATCTGACTCCGGAGCGCGTCGACGAGGTATTGGATGAACTCAACGACAAGCTCACCGACCTGCCGGCCCCACGTGAGATGCACTGAGAATTGAGGCCACGTCAGCGATCTCTTTTTTAGTTTTCGGACGGAAACCATGACGGAAGAAAAATCAGAAGAAAAAACAGAAGAGGCTTCAGTCGAGCAGTCGGCCTCGGAGTCGGGGGCGGAAGGCGAAGAGAAGGCCGATGCCGAAGAGAAGTCGGGTGAGAAGGAAGACTCTCAGGAGCCCGAGGCCTCGGATGGCTCCGGTGCCGACGAGGCCGCCCCGGGCCCTCGCGCCACGGCGCAGCGGATGGAGGAGAAATACCTGAGCCGTAATTTTGATATCCCCAAGGCCCACGAGATCGACGTCTACGAGGCCAATGGTGGGTACCGGGCGCTTAAAAAGGCGCTCGATATGGACGGCGAGACCATCATCGAGGAGGTCAAAAAGTCGAATCTCCGTGGCCGCGGTGGCGCCGGATTTCCCTGTGGAATTAAGTGGAGCTTTCTTCCAAAAGAAAGCGACGTCCCGAAATACCTGACGGTCAATGCCGACGAGGGCGAGCCAGGTACGTTCAAGGATCGCTATCTCATGGAGCTCGATCCCCACCGCCACCTCGA
>SKQC01000316.1 GCA_007119175.1 Myxococcales bacterium
GAATTGGTCACCGAGCTCGACGTGGTCGTCGAGAACCCAGAGCCCGTGGGCTGTCACTCCACCGACGAGACCACCCTCGGCGTGGTACCTCCGCCGACGATCACCTCCGTGGCCCCCAGGGCCTTTTGCAATAACGACGGCACCGTGACCTTCGACATCACGGGCGACCACCTCTTCGAGGTCCATGAGGCCAACCCGACGGTGGTGATAGACGACGAGGAATACGAGACCACCACCTCGGACTGCACCGACATCGACGGCGAAGAGGGCACCCGGGCCTGTGAGAGCCTGCAGGTCGATGTCGAACCCGACGATCTGGACGGCGCCTACTCGATGGTGGCCGTCAACCCCGAGCCCATGGCCTGTGAGAGCGAGGACTCCGAGGAATTCTACGCCGCCGGCCCGCCGGTCATCGACAGCGCCGACCCGGATGGATTTTGTGACGACGCCGAATTCGACGGCGACCTCGAACTCTTCGGACAATTCTTAAACGACCCGGAGGGCGATGAGCTCGTCGTCGAGGTCGCCGGAGAATCTGTGGACTTCATTATCGACGGCTGCTCCCAGGTGATCGACGACTTCGATCTCGAGCTGTGCGGCCGCATCGAACCGATTATCCCCGCCGGTATGGTCGACGATCTGGAGGACGACTTCTCGGTCACCGTCACCGGCGCCGATCCGGCGGCCTGTGGCGAGCACTCCATTACCCTGGAGCGCACGGAGCCCCCCACCATCGACAGCATTACCCCGCTTCGAGTCTGCTCCGACGGCGGAACGACGTTCACCGTGACGGGCTCCGGAATTCACGAATCTGCCGAATTTTATCTGGACAGTCTCAAGGCGCACGACGAAGACGTGGACATCGTCGACGACACGGAGGCCATCGTCACCTTCAGCGACCCCATCGCCGGCGATTGGGCGACGTTTGAGGTCGTCAATCCCGGCGACTGCGGCACGATCTACGAAGAAGAAGAAATCCGCGTCACCGACGGCCCGCTGCCCATTTTCGTCGACCCACCGGTGGTCTTCGACGGCATGAATACCCAGGTGACCATCTACGCCGCCGGGCTATATGGCGGCGAAATCGACGAGGTCGAGCTGGTCCACCCCGACGGCGAGACCACGGTCCTGGTCCACGAAGAGATCGATACCGACCGCCCCAATATCGTGCAGGCCACCATTCCAGCGGAAATCCTCGCTGAGCTCGACGAAGACGACCTCAACGACGACGGCGCCAGTGCTGATTTTGGCATCCGACTGACCGACGAGGAGATCTCCTGCAGCAACGAGACCGACGATCTGATCACCATCACCGGCGAGTTGACCCTCGCCCTTGAGAGCATCGATCCCCCCTTTGGCGCCCAGGATCAATCCACAGGTGTTGAGATCACCGCCGCCAGCGATGTCGGCGACGACGAAGTTCAATTCGAGGCGACACCGCGGGCCTATCTCAATCCTGCCAGCGATGACGTGGGGACGCTGGGCCGAGAAATTCGGGCCATTCAATTCAACGATGAGACCGAACTCAACGGCATCGTCCCCTCGGGACTGCCCGTGGGCTTTTACGACCTGATCGTCGTCAACCCCGACGGCGCCGTCGGGGTGCTCGACGAGGCCTTCCAGATCAGCGAGGAACGCCCGCCGCTCGTCGACGGTGTCAGCCCCGGCTCCTGGCCGTTTGGAAACCCATCGGTGGAGGTCGATATCGAGGGTGAAAACTTCCGCGACAACCCGGAAGACCCGACGGTGGAGATCTTCTGTCAGCAGGTGGGAGATGAAGAGACCGACGAAGACCAGCTCGATCAGCCGGCCGGCGTCGACGTCGTCAGCGTCTCCGACGGCCTGGTCGAAATCGTGGTCGATACCAACGGCCTGGAGGCCAGCGCCTGCTATGTGCGCCTGACCAACGCCGACGGAACCTACGCCGAATATTCGCCCATCGCCATCACCAACCCGGCGGAGAACTTCATCAGCATGGAGTCCGGCACCGACCTTGAGACCGCCCGGCGAGCACCGGTTACATTCGCCGGATCGGCATCGAGAACCGCGCGGCACTTATACGTCATCGGCGGGGATGACGGCGATCGAGACACAGGGTATGCCACCGGCGAATTCGCTCGCCTCAACCGCTTCGGCGCCCCCGGTAGCTGGCGTGAATTGACCTACGAATTACCGACGGGTCGCAGCTTTGCCGGCAGCGCGCGCATCGACGATTTCCTCTATCTCGTGGGCGGCTCCGCCGACGGGCAAACCACGGGCGATATCCATCGGGCTCAGATCCTCGATCCCCTGGATGCGCCGGAGATCGTCGCCGTCGACCTTGAGGTCGAACAATTGCTGGATGGCGATCCGCCCACAGAAGGCCTCGATGCAGGCACCTATTATTACCGGGTCTCCGCCGTATATGCCGACGACGATCCGGCCAACCCGAACGGCGAGTCGTTGGCCAGCGAACCCCAGCCGATTCAGCTTCCCGTCGATGGCGTCACGCTCACCATCACCTGGGATCCGCCGCCCCATATCAACCATGAGATCGAATTCTACAATATCTACCGGAATGTCGATCCCGACGACCCCTATGGAAACGAGTCGCTCATCGCCACCGTCGACGCCTCAGAGACGTCCTTTCCGGACAACGGCAGTATCACGCCCAGTGACGGAGACAATCCACTGCCCACCGGTTCACTGGGCACGTGGGACAAAGTTGGCGAGCTCAATACGGCACGGGAGATGGCCGGTGTTACTTTTGCCCCCAGCCCCGACGAAGAGGACGACGTCGACTATTATATCTACGCCATCGCCGGCGAAGACGAAGATGGAGAGATGCTGAGTAATTACGAGTTTTTCCCCATCGAAGTCGACGGCCCCCGCGACCAATGGGTGGGCTCGCCGACGCTGGGATTGGAGAGCGGAGCGGAGCCCGATGAAATGCTGCTTCCCAATGCCCGGGCGGAGCTGACGGCTGCCGTGGCCTACGAGGCAAATGCCAGCGCCGTCTCCGAGGTCAATCCCCAGATCTTTGCCTACGGCGGTGTCGTCGACGGGACTGGCCCAAGCCGCACCAATATCGATGTCACCACCGTCGGCGACGACGGCCACCTGGCGGAGTGGGAAACTCTGGGCACGTCGATGTCCGGCGCCGGCCGCTCCGGGCACGCTGGTGCCGTCCTAAACAATTACCTGGTCTACGTCGGCGGCAGCGGCGACGGCAGTGCCGGCAGCGGTGGCCGCCACAGCGAGCTTGAATGCGACCCTGATGCTGATTGCCCGCCGGCCAGCCTGGCGACCGTCATGGCCGATCTGGGCGGGCTCAATATGGAGGAGCAGGCCTGGATGGGCAACGTGCCATTTCGCGGGTTCTGGTATCTCAGCGGCGGCATCGACGGCACGGGAGCACCGACGACATTGGTCCAATATTCGGTCGCCGGAGCCACGCCCTGATACACCGATGTTGGACTGAAGCGAATGTTTGACCACGGGAAATCAACCCGACTAAGGAGTTTAAAAATGCGTTATCTCATCACCTCATTGATCGCCCTCGGCTTTCTCCTCACCACCACTCCGGCGCTCGCCGGTGGAGCCGATCACCCCAATTTCGCCGTCACCCCCCACATGGGGGCCACCGCTCCCCAGCCCTTCGGGGAATTAAACTCCTGGCCGGTCTTTGGCGCCGATGTGGGCGTCATACTTCCCTTCGACGTGGCCGGCTTTGATCGGCCGCTGCAGATGGGCTTCGACGCCTCCTATACGGCCCCCGGCGCCGAGGGCGAGGGGCAGCACCCGATGCTCGGCGCCGACGGCGCTGACTACCATTGGGATCTGCAGCAGCGCATGCTCACCGTGCAATTCACCACCCTGTGGCGATTTATGCCTCCCGGCCAGGGCTTTAGCGCCCATCTGCTGGCAGGCCCCCGGGTCTATCTGATGGAATCCGTGCTGGAAGCACAGGGCAACGACGGGCAGGACTTCGGAGAGCACCGTGAGACCAATACGGAGTACGGATTCGCCGTCGGCGCCGGAGCGGAGTATATGCTCGGCCCCGGCGCCGCTGTGGGCACCGTCGTTTTCGCCCGAAGCCCTCTTGACCAACGCATCACCGGAGAAGCCAATACCGGCGCCTTCAACCTCAGCGTCGGCTACCGGATATTCTTCTGAGTAACCGATCGACTGCAGACCGCCCGACCACTCCCCTGCCACCGGCCAGGGGAGTGGTCTGAGCTGCAGGCAAAGGCGGTGGGGTAGAGCCGAAAGACCACAGTCCCACTCTCCTTATCAAACCTCCCCCATTGACGGCCCCGCTACCCTCGTGAGATCTCCTTGTGCATTGGCTATGTGCACCCCAAGGAGAACCCAATGGAACCCGTCGACACCACAGACTCCGCCGTCGGCTCCTACGAGGGCATGGTCGACAACCTGGTCACCCAGTTCAGCTCCGCCCTCGACTGCTTTCGGGAGCTCGTTCAAAATAGCATCGATGCCGGAACCCACCGCATCGAAGTCTGGATGGAATACCTACCCGGGGAAGGCCACGAGGGAACGATCGCCATTCACGTCGACGACTTCGGCGAGGGGATGGACGAGGCCATCATCGACAACGAGCTGACCCAGCTTTTCGCGTCCACCAAAGACGACGATCTGACCAAGATCGGAAAATTCGGCATCGGCTTCGTCTCCGTTTTTGCCCTGCAGCCGCGCGCAGTCCTGATCCACACCGGCCGCGCCGGCGAGTACTGGGAGGTCCTCTTTCACGAGGATCGCTCCTTTTCCAAGACCCGCGTCGACAACCCGGTGGAGGGCACGCAGATCACGATCTTTTTGCAGGGCGAATACCACCGCTATCAGGAACTGACCGAACAGATCCCGGCGACCCTTCGCCACTGGTGTAGCCATTCCACAGTGGAGGTCACCTTCGAGGATCGGAGCAATAACGACGATTTTGCTCCCCCGGAAGTGATCAATGAGGACTTCGAGGTCGACGGGGAGTGTCTGCAATTCGTCGAGCACGAGGGCACAGAGATTGCGTTGGCCTATAACGAGCAACCGATCTACGGATTTTATAATCGCGGGCTGACCCTGGCGTTGACCGATGTGGGCGATGACGTGTTGAGCCGTTGGCGGGAGCGCTTTGAGTTTATCTCGTTCAAGATCAAATCGCGCTATTTAGAACATACGCTGGCCCGAGACTCCGTCATTCAGGACGACCAATACGAGCGGGCCATGAAGTTGTTGCAGACAGCCGCCGATGGAGTACTCCTCGATGCCCTGGTCAAAGAGCTGGAGAAATTGGCCTCTGCCGAGTCCTGGGAAGTCGCGGAGTATCACCGCTACGGCCGCCTGATGAGCTTTCTGGCCCGCGAGCCGCTGGAGGCAGTCTTAGAGCACCGAGAGCGACCGATTCTACGTTGCTTAAACTCCGGGCCCATGAGCATCACCGGCGCCTGGCAGCGGCTGCGCGATGACGGCCGGCTTCTGCTCGATCACGAGGCGACGTCATTGACCAAGAGTTTGGGCAGCCAGGGAGTGCCCGTATTGGTCGGCGCCGCCAGCCAGCAGGCCTACGGCGTCGACGGAATGCGGGCGGTGGGAAGCCTTTTGTTAAACGCCTTCGGCTACAAGGCGGCGACCACCGTCAAAGGCATGTTCTGGCGGGCCGCTGGCACCCTGGGGAATCTGGTTCGCCGCAGAGAAAATGTCCCCACCCAACAGCGACTTCGGCGCGCGCTGGTCGCCCCGGGATCGGTATATTATCCGATCACCGTGGACGACGAAGTCGACGAGGCGCTCGCCCCCTTGCTTAAGGACACCACAAAATTGCTCAACCGGGCCGACACCGGCATCGCCCGCGTCACCACTGGCGAGGTCAGCGGCGGGGTCATCGCCGAGGCTCCCTTTTTCGTGGTCGCTGAAGAAATCGCCCCCCTGATGGCCCGGCCACCTCAGGGTTTTCTGGCCTCCGGCCGGCGTATGGAGGCCGTGGTCAATCGAAACCACCCTCAATTCCGCGTCATTGCCGATATTTACGAGCGCGACCCCGGCATGGCCGCCTATATGTTGGCCCGCGGCTTGTCGCTGAGCAAAGACTTTATGCTCGACGCCGACCAGGAGTTGCTCGAGGCCTCGCTGCCTGAGATTCGCGACCAATTCTCGCGCTGAGATAAGGAGTTAATTACATGGCTTCCATCGACGATGTCATCAATCGCAGCCGCGAGCCCGGTGAGTTTACGGAGCGCCGCCAATTTACGGTGGCCCGCGGTCGAGCGATCCAGAAATTGCGTGAATTCGCCCTGGTCGATCCCCACTACTATATTCTGGAATTAATCCAGAGCGCCGTGGCCAACGGCGCCACCTATATCGATGTTCGCTGCGACCGAACGTCGACCGCCCTATCCTATATCGGCGGCTCCTTTCCGGAAGCCGCTCTCGCCCAGTTATTCGACTTTTTATTCGCCGCCGAGTCCGATGTCGAGCAGGGCCCGCTTCGTCAACTGGCACTGGGCGTCAACGCCCTGATGCTATTTGAACCGGACGAGATCATCATCGAAACCGGCGACGGAACTCTTCCCGGGACCACTCGGATCGCCATCCGCGAGGATGACGAAATGGTGGAGGTGGGACGGCCCGAGCAGGCGCTGGAGGGGACCTTTTTGCGGGCCACCGGAATGAATCGACGAGAGCATAATCGCCGCAGCCAATTGCGCGAACTCGACGGGCATCCACGCGAATATCACGCCATCGAAAATCGCTGCCTGGTCGCCCCGGTGCCGATTCTGGTCAACCACGATCCGATCTTCGGCTACTCCAGCCAGCGCACCCCGGAGTCGTTGATGGGTTTTCGCCAGACAGTCACCTTCGACGAGGGCGACCTCTACGGCACGATCGGCATCGCCCAGCGTCACTCCGGCGCCGTATTTCGACTGCTGACCCACGGGGTGTGGATCGAATCCACGCGCCACGAATTCTCCACACAAAACGAGGGCACCATCGATAACCTCGGCGGTGTCATCACCTTCGACCGGCTGCGAAAGACGGCCGACCACAGCGCCATCGTTGAAGACGAACACTACCAGGAGATGTGGCTTCGCCTCGCTCCTTATGTCAATCAACTCGTCACTGGTGGTGTGGAAAGTGACTTCGAGGTCCGCTCGCTGTCCGGCGACGCCATCGAAGGCGCTGAACTCATCGACCTGTTGCGCGGCTCCGACACGCTGATCATGGCCCCCATTACGGCCATCGGCCGCGACGATCATCACCGGGCGGCGAGTCGCATCTCGGATTCACTTGGATTGCCCGTCATCTGTGTGCGCGACGAGCATCGCCAGGCCGTGCAGACCCTGGGTGGAAGCAACGTTCATTTTATCACTCCCGATCTGGACGACGATGAAGAGCTGACGTTTTATACTCAAGACGAGGCCGATATCCCGGCTCGTCCCTGGCTTTTATCTCCCGTCGAGCTGGGAACGATTTCCCTTGCCGAGTTGCTCGATCACATTCCCTACCCACAATCCTACGACGCCCCCGAGCCCAGCAGCGATGTCCCCCACAAGATGTCCGACGGCACACCGCTTCGCATCGTCCAGAAAGCGGTGTGGTTTCTGGGCAACCGCCCTCGACGCGGTCAGATGCCGGAGGACTGGAAGGTGGAGAATCTCGACCCCCTCGAGGAGTTTGTGCGCGCTCGTATTTTTACGCCTCAGAAGTCTGGCGACGGCGGCGACGATACCAATGTGGAGGTGCGAGCAGCCCAGCGCGTCGTATGGACGGGCCACGATGAATCGATCGCCCCCGGGCAGATGCTGTTGATCGACGTCGCCGATATCGCCCCCCCCATATTGTGGAATCCCCCGGAAAAAGGAGACAAACCGGCGGCGGAGTTGCTCGCCCGCGCCGTCGTCGACACTCATACCGGCTCGCTCGGCGCGGCGGCAAACCGCGGGCTGCGCGCCGCCCTCCGGGCCGATTTCGAGCCCGGCGGAAACGCCGCCCGCCTGGTCCTGGCCTCGCTGACCCGACAGGTCGTAAAGCGCATCCGAAGCGACCGCGACGAGGCTCGTATTGTCTTTTCTATCGTCGATACCGAGCTTCCCGTCTCGGTGCTCGATGTGCCGATCTTGACCACTCTCGCCGGCGACGACGTCTGTCTGCGCGATGTGGAGCGCATGATGGAGCAATGTCATGGCCTGCTCTACGCGGTGCGAAGCGACGTGGCCGCGGCCCTCGACAAATTCGATCGCCAAAAGATCCTGGTCGTCGACGAGCCACTGGAGCGCCTCCTGGTCTCCCTTGTCGGTCCCACCGCTTATGTGCGCATTGACGACCGCGAGGTGATCGCCGAATTCGAGGGCGTTCAATGCCGGGATATCGCCGTTGGACTTCGTCATTATCCCGACTTTCCCCTTCTCGTCGAAGGCCAAGACCCGAGCGACTGGTCTGAAGAGCGCCAAAAGGCGTGCATCGAGGCGCTGGCAAGTCAGCTTATGAAAATCACCTCCGCTCAGGCCGGTGATCTGAACGCCCAGGAGCGTCGCCGCCACGCCTGGCGTCATCTGCAGTGGTTCGCCACCCATCACAGCCAATACCCCGCCGCCGGACAATCCGGTCTTAAGGCAGCCAGCGTTCTTCCCCTCTTCGGCCTGGCCAACTCGCGAACCTGCTCCTATTCGGCGATCGACCGGACTATCGAAGAAAACGGTCATATAGAGATGCTCGATGGCTGGGCGGTCGGCGCCGGCGAGCTCGCCTTCTCGGAGGCTATTCGCCGCCAGGTGTCCTCAGATATTCGCCTGATGACCATGAATCCCTTTGTGCTCCATCTGCTCGGCAATCGGGTCCGCGGCGCCGCCGAATACCACCTCTCGGAGCAGGAGGTCGAGGCATTAGAAGAGCCAGATTTAGCCACAGAGGCCATGCTGGAGCGGGTCATCATCGAAGGCGACGCCTCCGGTGTGATCGGTGTGCCCCACGAGCCGGTGGAGCGCCCGGCGGTGGTGGTCTTTAATGCCGAGCATCGCGACGTGTGGTTGCGCGAGGATATCGGCCGCGTCTGTGGTGTGGTCGGTAAAATCCGCCTGCGCGAGGGCATCGAGTACGAGGACGCAGAAAAGCGAATCATCGAGGCCTCCACCGAGGTCTTAAGCCACCTTCTGGCGAGGCTTCCCCGGCTGGCCGATGGCAACCCCGCCCACTATGAGCGAGCCCTATCAGTACTGCTCGCCTACGCCGGCCATCGCATGCAGCTTATCGCTCAGGCCGACCGGACATTGGAGGTAGAAATCGCCGATGGCCTATCGCGCCAGATCTTGAATAGCCCCCTCTTCGCCGGGGCCGACGGACTGCCGGTCAGCGCCATGGCGATTTGCCGCGAATTTCAGGGCAAAGCAGCCCGGGCTCTCGTCGCCGGTGAAAGCCTGGATTTTCGCACCACCGTCCTCGCCGATGACGTGCCTGCTGCCCTGAGTGGCTGGATTGAGCGCTTTCTTCGCCTCGAACGGGTGCACCGCCCCACCTGCCGGGCACACCGGATGGAATCACCACAACCGGCCGCCGACGACGCCGAATTATGTGTGGCCGCCACTCTCGAGCATTGGATAAACGCCCTTCATCCGGATACTGCCGAGGACGCAAAAGATGGCCACCATATCACCGTCGAGATGGCCCCTCCCAATTTTTTTGCCGGCAGTCTCACCGCCTCGTTTTGTCAACTGCCGAGCTACGCCCACGGCGACATATCGCTGTTGAGGATCAATCCCGACCACTGGCTGACCCGATGGCTCGCCCAGGAGGGCGGCCAGTCGCAGCGGCCAATCGCCTGGGCTATTTTGGCCGCCTATGCGCGTATCAATACCCGGTTGAGGCAGGTGACCAACGACCATGAATTAAATTGTCAGCAATTGGTGGCCCAGGCCATCGCGGAGAATAAATTGAAGATGGTCGAGCTCTCCTGAGTCGATCGAATGAAATTCGAACTCTTACAACGTCGGTGGTCTCCCGGTGCCCCATCCGCTTCGCGCCAAGAAACCGCGCTCAGCACCTTCCCCACGGGGAAGGGCATCTCTGGCGCGGTGGCCTGCCATCCGCCGGAGAACCCGCCAAATTTATGAGGACGAAATGAGTCATCAAACACCCCGGTTTCGACGCGTCGCCAGAGCCTACCGATTATCGCCGGGAGCCCCGGTCGCAGGCGGGCAAAAGCAGCGAGACCTATACGGATTATACCGACAGGCCACCGACGGCGATATCAACGTCAAACCACCGGGCTTTTTTCAGTTCGAAGACCGGCTCCGATACCGGGCCTGGAAGGCCAATCGCGGGATGCCCCGAGAGGAGGCCAGACAGCGCTTTGTAGAGCTCGCCGAAGAGCTCGGCTTTCGCGATCCCGGCGAGGCTCCCGTGCCCTGGATCAGCGACGAGACCTGGCTTCGCGAGGAGAGCTGGACGATTCCCGACTACGACGAACGCTTGCCATGCATCGACGACCCCCGACCGGTGGTAGCCCGCGATTTCGACCGCGATCTGGCCCCCACCCTGGCTACGGCAAACCACCGACAGATACCTCCTGCGGGAAGCCTCAAAGAGCATCGACAGCGCCTGTCGGAGACCCCGAAGACCCGGGCCTTTCATATCTACTCGCCGCGCTGGCCGATCTGCTGTGAGCGAACGACGACCCTGGTCGGCTTTCGCGGCATCGACGAAGATGTAGCGGACGTACTTCCAGAGGTCCGCCAACTCGAGGAATATACCGACGAGCAGTGGGCCCGAGGCGCCACCGACGAGCCCGACGATCCGAGGTCCGGCCGGTATAAAAAAGAGTATTTGGCCGACGATCTGGCGCTTTATCATTGTTCGAGTTGCGGCAGCGTCTATCTGGCCAAACACGAGTCGTAGCTCGCTGGTCGTCAGACCTACTCTTCTGATACCTTCAGACCACTCCTGACCACGTCGTTTGAGCCAGGACCACCAGTGTGAGTTCCCATTCCCCGAAACGCGCCCTCGTATTATCCGGTGGCGGCGCCCGCGGTGCCTACGAGGCGGGCACGATCCGCTATATTATGGAGGTTTTGCCCGACTCGCTGGGTAAGCGTCCGCGCTTTGATATCATCTGCGGCACCAGCGTGGGGGCCATCAACGCCGCCTGGCTGGCGGCGACCCTCGACGATCCGGGCCATTGCGTACGCCACCTGGAGCGGCACTGGCGGTCGCTCGTCTTCTCCGATGTCGTTCAATTTTCCTATCGTGAGATCTGGCGTCTCGTCCGCAAAACGGTCCTCGAACACTGGCTTCCCGGACCGCTGAGCGAATTGCCCGAGGGCCGCGACGGCGGCTTTTTGGAGACCGCTTTTTTCGACCGCATCATCAGCCGCGAGATCCCCTTCGACAATATCTCAAAAAACCTGGAGGCCGGGCTGCTCGACGCCGTCTCCGTGTCGGCTACAGAGATTGTGACCGGTCGAACCGTGGTGTTCGTCGATTCCGCCGGCGACCTTCCGCCCTGGACTCGCGACGCCCGTCGGATCGCCATCGGTGGTTGTCTGAACGCTCAAAAAGTCCTGGCCAGTGCAGCCATCCCCCTGGTATTTCCCGCCGTACCCATCGACGGCCACTGGTATTCCGACGGCGGCCTGCGCCAGAATACACCGATCTCACCGGCGTTGCGCCTGGGGGCGGACCGGGTTCTGGTAGTTGCCTTAAAAAGTCGCTCGTTTGAGGAAAAAATCGGACCCCTTGCCGACAATCCGCCGAAAAAAGAAAGCCACCCATCTCCCCCGTTTATTGTCGGCAAAGTCCTCGATGCCCTGCTGCTCGATCCGCTGGACTACGATTTAGACGTGTTGGAACGGGTCAACGCCATTTTGGAACACGGCGAAGAGGCATTCGGCGACGAGAGTTTCGTCGACCAACTCAATGAGGTCATTCGCTCCCATCGCGGGCAGGGCTACCGAGTCGTCAAACCCGTCTTGCTGCGCCCGGGCCGCGACCTCGGTAGATTGGCCGCCAAATTTGCCGGCGACCAGCCCGACGACTTCTGGGGCTCGCTGCCCCTGCGGCTGATGGCGCGCCGGGCGCTCGACGCCGACGGCGCCCACGAAAGTGACTTCTTGAGCTACCTGCTCTTCGACGGCGGCTATACCGGCCAGCTCATCGAGATGGGCTATCAAGACGCCAGTGAGCGCCACGATGAATTGGTGGAGTTTTTCAGCGATTGAGCTGACGAGCGCTCACTGTCGGGCGACGACGGTTTTGGCGCCGGAGCCCGACGAGACCTATCGCCAGGACAAGCCAGAAGGCAGCGCCACTGCCCGAATTGGAACCGCCTACAGAGCACCCACCACACGACTCTTCAGGCAACTCTTCGCTATCGCTTTCACCGGCGTCGACAGAACTCGGCGGCGGCACGCTTACATCGGAACCGGGGTCGACTCCCGCATCCGGGACTCCAGTGTCGCCGGTGCCGGCATCGGCATCGGGCTCCGATTCTCCGTCCTCGCATTCGCTGGGTAGGTCGTGGTCATCCGTCGGCTCCACGATCTCGACCAGCTCGCTTTCCACCTCGGCATCACCGCTTTCATTTGACGCCGTCAGCCGCGCATAATATTGGCCGGGCTCAACGCCGGTGGTGTCCCACAATCCGCTAGAGACCTCGCTGCCCTCGGCAATGACCTCGCCGGTGGCATCGTCGACGATCTCCATGTGGAGTTCGGGGATTGGATACCCGCTGACCCCGTCGACCGTAAATTCAACGGGTAAACAGACCGGCGTCGACTCGAGGTCGGCTGTCAAATTGCCGAGCGTTGGCGCCGGATCGAGCACCTCGAGGATCTTGGTTTCCACGTCGCATAGCGAGTCTCCCGCGGTGCAGACCTCGAGGCTTATCTGATGGTCTCCCGCAGACTGAAACTGCACCGTGATCTCATCCTCATCGGAGCTATCGGGGTCGCCTTCTTCAAAGGTCCATTGCCGTGACTCAACGTCGCCGATAGAGACGTCCGTCGCCGTCACATTCGTGCCCCCGAAATTCGGTTCCGGCACATCTGGATAGACGGGAGCTGTGGGCGATAACTCCATTCGCGAGTGCAGCTCACCCGGTGCCTCGCAGATATTGCCGACACAGACCTCATCTTCGGAGCAGTCGGAGTCGCTGCAGCAATCGCTTTCATCGACACAGAGGCCATCTCCGCAGTCGAGTTCATCTTCGCTGCACTCGCTGTCTGAGCAAAACCCGCCGGTGCACTCACCGCCGGCACAATCGCATCCATAATTTCCACAATCGCTTTCCTGTTTGGCCGTACATCCCGTGCCGTCGCAAAAACCGCCGGCACATTCGCCGTCGACGCAGTTACAGCCGACTTCTCCACAGTTGATCGTCTGTAGAGCCGTGCAACCCGAGCCGTCGCAGAACCCGCCGGCGCAGGCTCCATCGACACAGCTACAGCCGAAATTGCCGCAGTCCATCTCCTGCTTTGCCGTACATCCCGAGCCCTCGCAGAACCCTCCGGCACACTCGCCGTCGACACAGCCGCAGCCGAAGTTGCCGCAATCCTGTTCCTGCTTGGCCGTACATCCCGATCCGTCGCAAAATCCGCCGGCGCACTCGCCGTCGACACAGCCACAGCCGAAAGCCGCGCAATTTTCCTCCTGTTGCGCCGTGCATCCCGACCCGTCGCAAAACCCTCCGGCGCACTCACCGTCGACACAGCCACAGCCGAAGCCCCCGCAATTGTCGGCCTCCGTCTGGGTGCATCCCTGCGGGTCGGTTTGACCGCCACCGGGATCGGCGCCCTGGGCGATATCGATGAGATGATCGAGCTGTCCGAAAAGCGCGTCGCCGGGGCAGGCTGTGCCACCGTATTCGCGATGGCCGCGGATATTGTTGCGGTTTAGAGCGATTCCGTAGAACCCGGAGATAGCCGCCAGAATCCGGCCTCCCCCCTCCATCATTGCTCCCGAGGGAGCCGCGTTGGTATAGGTTCCCACAAAGCTGACCCCCAGATTTCCGGAGTTATTGCCTCCCACGTGGGTTCCCAAGAGTCCCTCCGGGCGTCCCTGATAGACCTGTCCGTCCTGGCCAACCAAAAAGTGGTACCCGATATCGCACCAGCCCTGAGTATTCTGGTGGAAATTCTGGATCTGTTGAACCCGCTGGGCAACCGAGACCGAGTCATTCGTCGGCGTCACGGTGTGGTGAATCGCAACCCGATATGGGGCGTGGCTCACCGAGCAACTGTGGCCGCTGGCTCCCCACCCTGCCCGGGTCACATCGACGCCCGTATTGGCCGCCAGAGCCTGACTGGTCTGCCCGATATCCGACTCGGCATCGCTCTCGATGCGGGGCTCGGGCCGGAATTCAAAGGCGTCGATGACCAGAAAACTCAACTCCTCTCGCTCCACACCTGTAAATCGAAGCTGCACAGAGGTTTTGCCCTCTCCCACGTCCACATAGGCGTTGTGAGCGATCCCCTCTTGATAGGTCAGCTCTGCGGGCTTCCAGTCAGACCATTCACCGTCGGTGCTATTGCTCACCCGCACGTCGACGTCGGGTGTTCTATCGGCGTCAAAACGCATGGCCACCCGATCGAATGGTCGATCGTCGACGGCGATGGGCGCCGTGACAAGGCCAGCCTCGGCATCACGCGACAATTTCGCGCGCAGCCCGGCCTTCTCAGCATGGAAGACCATATTGTGATCACCGCCGAGCGCGGCGTGCTCCTCATTGTGCTCATCGTCGAGCGCGGCGTGCTCCTCGGACTCTTCAGACGCCGGTGCCGAGTCGACGTCAGGCTCCACTTCCTCGGCACATGCCAGGGACATAATCGCGACTACGACGACGAGAATCCCCCCCCAACTACTCCGCCACCTCTTCTCAATTTGCGCCTTCATAACACTCCTAATCTTGCCATCAGGGTCTGATTCACGTCCAAATTCAGCTCTCCCACTCTTCCCAGCCCCCTCCCGAGGGAAGCTGGCGAGAGAGCGCAGCGAACGAGACTGTGGGGTTGTTTCGAAAAACCCCACCGCCGCTGCGCGGCCCCACCCCTCGCGAGGGGAGGGGGTCATCGAAGCACAGGAGTTACAAGAAGAGTCCGCTCCCCTTCCAGGGGAGCTGGCGAGCATAGCGAGCCTGAGGGGTTTTCACGCTAAACCACTCACTTCAAAACCTTGAACTCAACATGCAACTCTAAATTCAACATCCATGCCACACTCCCCTACCCCCCCTTAAAAAAAGCACAAACCCGCATAATAACTGGATATTCATGGATCGCGCCCCCCACCCGGGGCATCCAACCCTCACTGTAACAAGGGGTAAAAAGGCAACAGCCGCGACAACTTGTCACAACCGCGCCGGCTGGCCGATGACAGATATCAGTGGTGATGCCCGTGATCATGACTGTGCCCGTGTTCATGCTCATGGCTGTGCTCATCGTCGAGCTCCAATCCATGATCACAACTCAGGGCATCTATGACCCTGCCGAGGGCCTCGGGAGTCACCTCGTCTCCATGGTCGATGATCACCCGACGGGCTCGCTCACCCTGAAATCGCTCCTCGGCGGGCTGTTCCATGCGCTGCATCATCAGCTCTGCGAGCGGCGGGTTATCGAACCCTCCGCCGTCGGCATCGAGATAGACCGGGTTGCTAAATGCCAACGGACGAGCACCGCTGGAGACGACGGGACGCATATTGCTGCCGCTCAAACCACGGGCGACGAAGACCACGTAGCTGTCGACGTCGACAGCGAACGGCACCTCCACGATCTGGCGCAATCGATGATGCTCAAAATCTCCTTCGGCGACCAACTCCCGGTGCTCTTCCGTCCAGTCGATGGAGATGCGCTCGGTCGGTTCCACGGCCGACGAAATCTCCTCGCCGGGCTCGCCGTGTATCTCGTCGGCCGGCACATTCATATACACATCGAGGGTATCGACCTCGACCCACTCCGGCATCTCCAGGGTCACCTCGGCAGTCGCCTCACCGGCGCTGGCATCCAAAACCTCTCCCAGAACAGCCGTATCGCCGTTGTCATTGCTGATCTCGACGCGCATTAGCGGGCCGTTGGTGCCCACGAGAGCTCCAGATCTTACGCGCTCGACAAAATGCTCCAGATTCATCGTCGCCGGGGTATCGAATTCTTCGTCGACGGTGACGAAACTGCGCGGACTGGCCCCGAGACTGCCGTAGATCCCGTGGGTGTCGGAGACGGCGGTGGCCGTCGGCGAAAAGCCGCGCCCCACCATGGTCAGCCACCAGCGAAACGTGCTCCAGAAGCTACTCATACTAAAGCCGTTATAGACCTCGATAGCGTCGAAATCGTCGGTCCACAGACCGGTGTCGCCGGTGTCCTCGTCGACGTTGTCATCGGGCATGCGCAACAGCTCCGGGTCGGCAAAGGACTGACCGGTGAGCACATCGGCCTGCATCAGACCAATGGCGCCCAGTGGCATGCGTGGGTGATTGAGCTGAATCACCTGTTCGCCGGGATGCTCACGAGTGGCATCTACGACCTCCTGTAGGGTCAGGTGATCGCCACCCTGGCGACTCCAATCGAGGGCCCCGCCGCGCCGCGAGTTTTCCTCTCGCTCCAGCGGAAAGGCGTTAATATGGCCAAGATTTGACGCCGTGATCTCATTGCCGACGACGCTCGTGATATGATCGCCGGCGCCGAGGGCATCGATATCGGGCTGAAAATCATAGACGGCGTCATGGTCGCTGCTGACCATCACATCGAGGCCGCCGGCCAGAAAATCGAGCACCCTTGCGCGGGCCGGTGTGGAGGAGTCCGGTGAGGCCATGGCGTGGATATGAAAATCGGCGCTGAGCAATCCCGTGGTGTCCACGACCTGGGCGATCTCGACGTCCAACTCCCTTTGCTCGCCGGCCTCTACGGAGATCACCTCACCGCCTGCCGAGCCCGCATCCTGTGGCCAGGTCGTCCAGGTCATGCCACGGTTGACGCTGATCTCGTAATCCCCGGCGGCAAGGCGCAATACGGCGTCGCCATCGACGCCGACCTCCACCAATTTCAACCAGCCCCGGGGCGGTAAAAAGTCGGGATCGCGCTCTCGGCTGTCCTGGTGAAGCTCATCGCAATCGCTGGCGCAATCGACGACAATCCGCGCCGGAGTAGGCTCCCCGTCGGGAGTGCGAATGCGGACCTCCACTTCGGCGGGTTCCTCTAGCTCCACGTCGCCCAATTCGACGTCCGATCCGTCGGCCTCGATATCCGTGATCTGAGTCAACCGCCCTTCATCTCGAGCGCGCAATTCCCAGTCGCCGTGCGGCACATTCATGGCGAATTCACCGTCGGCATCAGTCCAGCTCATAGTATAAGCGCGCTCCCCCGCTAGTAGTGGTGTGACTTTTACGCCGGCCTGCGCGCTTCCATCGTGGTCGACGACCCGACCGCGCAGGGTCGACGTCTCAACGCCCAGATCATCATAGATCAGATCGCTCGCAGAGCTGACCGAGCCGTCGGCGGGATAAAGGCGATAGCCGACCGTATCGATATCACCGGGCTCCAGGCCGATATAGCCCTCGGTATTCGGAAGAAATTGCTCGTTGGCGAGCAATGTCCCCATCAGATCCGTGGTGCCGTGCATCATGCCCACCACACCGGCAATCGCCACCATCGCCCCGCCCGACGGAAGGGCCTCGTCAATTTCCTCGTCTGGATCGGGAACCACAGCGTAGCCGGCATGGCGTGAAAAATAGCCGATAAAGCTGACCGGATCGGCCTCCATATTATCCATCCCAATCGCCTCGTAGCCCCACCCCTGGCGCGAACTCATGGGATTGAAAAAACTCCCCGTCGAACCCGACAAAATCAGATGAGAGACATTAAAATACTCCACCTCGTCGCCGTCGTTTCGAAAGGCCGTCAATACGCGCAACGAGTGGCTCTCCGGCGTCAGCGCGTAATACACCGTAATAGTCACCGGAAAGGAGCGATCCGGATCGATATCGATCAAATCATAGAGTCCGGGCGCTATTTCGGTGATCATATTTCGAATATTCAGAAAATCGAGGGGTACCACCTCACCGGTCACGGCGACCACTGCCCGGCCGTCTGATCCATCCTCGATAAGCTCGATGGAGTCGGGGCGCATCGTCTGCCCGACGTTGAGCAACAGGCAGATCTCGCCGAGTACGCTCTCCTGGCCTTCTCCGTCGTCCAGAGATTCGGCTTCGATGACATTTCCGTCCCAGGAGCAGGGACCGATGGCGCGCTCGCCCAATCCCACCAGAAAGCGGCCGTGGTCATTTTCTAAAATCCAATCGCCCATCATTCCCTGGGCGACCTCCCCGTCGATCAGATCGTCTTCGCTTTCGACCTGTGCGGCGCGCACGAACCCCGACTCCGGCGCCGGAAGATGCTCATCGAAGTCGAGCTCCACCGGCTGCAAGCCCGTCGTTGGTTCGCCGGCATCGGCGTCGGCGTCCCCATCGGTGTCGGCATCCATCGAGCTCACATCGGCGACGTCCTCCCCTTCGGAGACGTCCGGTTCCCCGACGTCCACATCAACATCGCTCGGATCGCCGACCTCGTCGTCGGAACACCCGAAGCAGACAGCTAGCGACAAAATCGCGAAGAATAGAGAATTATTCAGGCAAAACTTCAGGGGGCCGCTACTCATTTTCCTTGCTCTCCGTCCGGCTAAATTGTCGCAACGCGCTGGCGAGAGCAAGATACCAGTCCCGACGACCGACGGTCCAACCCCCAGGCAAACACACGGGCCAGCGCGATCGAGATCGTTGATCGAGATCGTTGATCGATCACGATCCCGATCATGGGAGCTCCACTGCCCCGGCCGTACACCCCTGCTCCGGTCGCTCTTCGCCTCGCTGGTCGGTCTCCGGGCAGTCCTCGCCGGCGCCAATTACGACGCTATCTGTGGCCGGCATCATCGTCGGCGTCGGACCGCCGTTATCGCCCAGCCCCCCCAACTCAGCATCGGCGAAAACAATATCCGAGGTGCAGGGATTATCCTCGATATCACTCGATCCGTGACGGGTCTCAGGCCACTGAAAATTGTTGCTCCCCGGTAGCGTCGTCGGCTCGCCGGGGCTTCCGACAGAACAGGTCATCGGCGTGTATTGGTGATCATCGATATTATTCCAGAAAATCGTGTTGTGGACGTGAAAATCGCTGGACTCACTGCCATGGGCGACGATGGCGGCACCGAAATAGCCCTCTCCGCCGGCGGCCTCATTTTCGGCGAATGTGACATTTCGCAGCATGCCCTCACCGGAGAAGACCAGCCCGCCACCGAGCGACTCATTGGCGACGTTGTTGTAGAAGGTCGTATTTTCGATATGCAGCGTCGAGCCGTGTGGCCCCTGACCGACGCGCACGCCGGCGCCGAGGCCGTCGGAGCTGTTGTTGGTAATGGCGCTATCGTAGATCGACAATTCCATATCCTGCATCCACAGCGCGCCGCCGCCATCGCCGGCGTGATTTGAGTCGAAATGCACTCGCCGCATCGTGGTTTCACCGCGATGGGTATTCGGGGTGCGAAAGAGGGTCGCCAATTCGTTGGCGTGATTGTCCCGGAGGACGACGCCACAAAATTCGACGTCTTCTACATTGGAGCCATCGATGGCGATTGCACCGCCGTTTCCGCCGGCGCCGCCCTGTTCGCCGTGATTAAAGTCGGGACATCCCGTGGCTCCCCCGAAATTCTGGCCCTCACCGGTGGCCCGGTTATCGATGATCTCCGTGTTGTAAAAAAGGCCGTCGGATTGCAATAGCCCAATGGCCCCTCCGTTCGAACCCTGGTTATCGACGAAGGTGCTCCCCACAGTGACGACCTCCATCGCTCCCACCGCATAAATCGCGCCCCCGCCGGTGTCGGGACCGAACTCGGCGGCCCGATTATGGCGAAATACACTGTCGATGACGTGCAGCCGACCGTCGCGCATCCGGAGCGCGCCGCCAGCACCGTCTTTATAGCCCCAGGCGCACTCCGGATTGTCTGAATCCTGTTCGGTAAAATCCTCGGCAGGAGCCTCGGCATTTTGCAGCGTCAATCCCTGCAGGGTAACCAACGTGTCCGTGGCCCGGTGATCCGGGGAGTGATAATAAAATATGCGATTTATTCGTCCTTCTTGACGGCCGCCGTCGAGAGTGATCTTTCCATCTCCGACGATGGTGGTATCGACGTCGGTGCGCAGCTCCAACGCCTCCGTGATATCGATGACCACGTCGTCTTCGCCGCAATCAAAGGCGATCGTCCCACCCTCGGCAATGGCGGCGGCTAACAGCTCTTCAGTGCAACTCTCCGGCGCCCCGTCGCCGACAATATGATCGGGTTCATCGACTTCGACGGGTTCAATCGGCGCCTCACACGTCGCCGGTGGTGGTGACGGCTCTTGATTATTCTGATTCGTCTGGTTCGGCGGCTCTTGATTATTCTGATTCGTCTGGTTCGGCGGCTCTTGATTATTCTGATTCGTCTGATTCGGCGGATCTTGATTATTCTGATTCGTCTGATTCGGCGGATCTTGATTATTCTGGTTTTCATGAATCTGATTTTGATTGGGCGGATGATGGTAATTTTCCCCGGAATCATCATCGTCACCGCAGGCGACGACGAAGCAGAAGATCAGAACGGCGCTCAGCATCGATAATTTCTTCATAATTCTACTCGTCAGGGGGCCAACCAAGTTTAAGAGGTGAACTCACCATAGAACGAACAAGAACCTCCGTCGACACTTGTTGGCCCACCCGTAGACATTCTCCCGACCGTTCTGGTAAACCGACTTCGGCCAATAATTTTGTATTTTTTTCGAGAGTCCTTCCAATGCTTACGGTTCATCACCTTAATAATTCGCGCTCACAACGGGTCTTGTGGCTTCTGGAAGAGCTGGAGGTGGACTACGAGATCGCTCGCTACGAGCGCGATCCAAAGACCATGCTCGCCCCCAAAAAACTCCGAGATATTCATCCTCTCGGAAAAGCCCCGGTGGTCACCGACGGCGATCATACAATTGCCGAGTCGGGAGCGATCATCGAATATGTCGTCGACGCTTACGGCGAGGGGCGACTCAAACCAGATGCCGGCACCCCTGAATTTTTGAAATATCGGTACTGGATGCACTATGCCGAGGGCTCGGCAATGAGTCCGTTTTTGCTTCATGTCATCTTTGACCAGCTTCCCAAGCAGGCGCCCTGGGTGGCTCGTCCGCTGCTGAAAATGGTCTCCAAGACGGTCAATGACGAATATATTCAGGGGCAGATCGAGCTTCATACCAGTTATTGGGAAGAAGAGCTCGAAAATCGCCCCTATTTCGCCGGCGACGACTTTACGGCCGCCGACATCCAGATGAGTTTTCCGCTGGAATCTGCGGCCGCTCGTGGCGCCACTGAGAGCGACTACCCAAATATTTTTGCCATGCTCGACAAGCTCCACGACCGGCCGGCCTATGGACGTGCTCTAGAGCGCGGCGGCGACTACTCGCTGGCGATGTAGGTCGTCGCCAAATAGCTCTCCGTTACTCGGCAATCTCCCAGTGAAGAATCGGCCGAGTCTCGACCGGAGCGCTCTGAGCGGGACTCATCTTCCAGGTCTCCGTAAAGTCCCACTCCTCAAAACTGGACTGAGAGCCGAATTGGGTCGTATCCAGCGGCTCTCCACCGGCGCTGACATCCACCTGGCTGTCGTTTTCTTGCTCGTCGAACCACCAGTAGCTATCGGTCACAGTGCCGTTACCGCTGCCGATCAAGCCCCCTATATTGTCCTCACCGCTGACCAGGCCGATAGAATAACTGGACTCCACCGTCGCGTTGGCGTTCATAGAGCCGATCAAGCCTCCCACGTGATCGCTGCCTTCGACCACTCCCGTGGCATAGCTGTCGATCACGAGCGGGCTATTTCCCTCGGCTAGGCCCACCAATCCCCCGACATATTCGGCATCGTCGGTCAAGAGCTCGACGTGGGCTGAAGACGAGCGAATCTCGCCGGTATTATGACCCACCATACCGCCGATCTCCTCGGCGCCGGAGAGCGTCCCGTGGACCGACACATTCTCGATGAGTCCGTGGTTTCGCCCCGCCAAAATACCGAGTTCGTCGTCGTCGCCATCACCGCCGTCAACGTCGCGAAGCCTGACGTTTCGGACCGTGCCGTCGACTTCGCTAAATAGACCACTTACATCGTTGGCGAGGTTGATCGTAAAATCGGAGATTTCGTGGTGATTGC
>SKQC01000278.1 GCA_007119175.1 Myxococcales bacterium
CCAGCTCTCGATAAAGGGCTCTACTGCCGGATTTTGCACCGGATTGCGGGGGGAGCCGGACTCTGCGATCTCCCACAATACCCCGTCGGCGAAGGTATCGGAGGGATAAAATCGCACCAAGTTACTGGGGAGCTCAGCGATCACTTCGTAGGGCTGAGCCCGCCACAATTCATGACTCAACACCTGCACCTGGCGGGGCTGGCGATTGCCATTTCGGTCCCTTTCAGAATCGATAATCACGAAGCTCGGAAGCCGTCCCATCTCCGCGGGAGCCTCCACCGGGTCCAGCGGCTCCAACTCGTCGAGCAGCGTCGGCGCCTGACCCTGGCCATGCATCACACGCACATCGAAGCCATTTTCTGCCTTATAGCGCAGGGCAGCGATCAGATCTTCATTGGTCAGATTCTCGGTCATCACGAAGACCGACGCCCGGGCTCGGAAGGTCTCGTCGACCACATTTTTGACGAGCCGCTCCTGGGGATTGAAGCGAATTCGCAACTGCCCCTCGTTGGTCAACCGCATCGGATTTTGATGGGTGATCGATTTCAGAGGCCCGTTGTAGACGCTGAGCGTCGTCGAAAAGACCCCTCCGTGCATCTGTCTGAATTCACGAGCGTAGCTATTGGTCAACTCCTCGCTCATGGCCTTAAACGCCAGCCACAGCGGCTGCTCGTCGTTGAGCGGCGCCGTGATATTCCAGACTCGGACGTCGTCGATCAAAAAGAAGGTGTGGCTCATCACGTTATAATGAGCAGGGCGCCGAATCATACTGTCGTTATTCGGAGGCCGGTCGAGCTGTTCCTCCCACAACTCCTCGGGCAACTGCGAGGGGGGATCCTCGGCATTGGTACATTCGATATGATCGTCGTGCTCTGTGTCGTTGGCGTCGCAATACTCCAGAATCGGCGCCAGGTTGGGGTCGGGAAGGTAGCCCAATTCACCGTCACCGAAGACGACGGCAATATCTGAGTGATCGACGAGAGCGTCGAATTGACCGGAATCCTCGAGATACTGGTCGGCCACCACGCGCACGGTCACTCCCCGGTCGGCAGCGTCGATCAGCGCCTCTTCGATCTCCTCATCGTCGAGCGCCGCGATGGCCGTATCGATCCGCCGCTCGGCCTCACCGATCTCATCGATGAGTTCCGTACGAATTGCATCTACCACCTCGTCCTGACCGACGTAGTAGTCGACGTGAGTAAGCCACCCCTCGGTGTCATCGCCACCGGTGGCGTGGCTGGAGGCCGAAAACGCGATCGTGGATCCCATCGCCAGTCCCACCGCACAGACCAGGACGAAATATCGAAATCGATCTCCCGCGGCGTAGTCGTCGTAGAATTCGAAGAAAGATTTCATCATTCAAACCCTCCGCCGGCGGTGCTCCCGGAGTAATCGGCACTATTTGGCTCGCCGGGGCTGGCCAGGGTATTCTCCCGCCACCCCTCGCGAATGCCCTGTCGGCCCTCGTCGGTGCCGTGGATATCGTCGGTATTGGCGTGCCAGCTTCGATCCTGGCTGCCGATATTCTGAAATAACATCTGTGAGCGCTCCATCGAGCGCACCGTCACCAGGTCGTATCCTCCGGCAAACGGCGGCTCCTCGGCGGAGCCGGCGGGCTCGATGAGCCGCCGGTCCGCGTCGCGAAGCTCAACGCGCACTGCCGCTTTTCCCAGCTTCAGGCGCGGTTCGATCAGATCTGCCACATCGCCAAACGCGCCGTCTTCTTTAGCGGCGATGACGAAGTGCTGGTTGGGCTCGAGGGTCTCGTCCATCTCCGGAAGTCGAAAGCTCTGCTTGTAGTCACCGTCGAGATTAATGCGCCACCCCGACATATTGTAGGGGCGGTGATACTCGTTGCGCAGTTCGATGAAGACATCTTCCGGATCGTAATTTCCATCGTCGTCGACGCTGCCCGCCCAGTTGATCTCGTTGATCTGGACCGAACCCCGCTCAGCACTCGACGGGCCGTCCTCTTGTTCCCACCGATATAAAACCTGTTCATCCGATTCGCCGGGATCGGAGACGCCAAAATCGGTGCAGCCGCCGAGGGCGACTGTGGCGGCGACGCTCACCGCCAACCCCGCTGCTATCAATCCATCTGCTCTCATGATTTTCCTCGTCGTATCACCTGGGCCGACCTCAGCTCTTCGTCTGCGACTGTCGCAAACCAGACATCAAAACGTCAGCGTCGCCCCACCCGTGACAGCCCAGAAATTGCGAAGCGAGTCCTCGCTACCCCTTGAGCTACCCACATTTCGGCTGACCTCGGTTTCGTAGAATTCGCCCGGCAAGAACACACCGCCCATCCCGTAGATGGCGAGCGCTTCGCTGGCCTGATAGGCGAGACTCGAATTGAGCTCGACGCCCATCGTGCTGCCCAGTCGCTCCTGGGCATCCAATTCGTCTCGAGAGTATCCCGACGGCAGGCGGTCGCCGGCCGCTTCGCGGTCCTCGGCGGCCAGATTGGTGCTGCCTGTGTCGCGGTATAGCCAGGCACCGGCGTCGAGCCGAAGTCCCTGAGGAAGGCTGACGCCGAATCCGCCGTGAACCATCTCCGTGCCGCTCTCACGCCGAATATCGTGCTCGCTGGCGTGAATCCCCTCCGGCCCCAGATAAGCGCTGGGGCGCCAACCACCATACCGCGCCATATTTAGCCCACCGGTATAATTTCCGCGAAAGGAGACAAATCCGTGATTGTAGCGCAGGCCGTCTCGCCCGTACTCCGGCCCGTCGGCACGGAAATACTGGAACAAACCATCGACGCGAGCACCGCCGAACTCGAATTCGCCGAGGAGTCCACCGCCGAATCCGGAGCCGGCAATGGACACGTCGTGAACCCCAATATTGACCTCTTTACGGTCAATGCCTCCGGAGTAGGCGTATTCGCCGATGACCCCGACTCGTCCGGCGTCAAAGGGCACGAAATAGCCCAGCCGGCTGCCGGCCATCCAGACATAGTCGTTATCCGAAAAGTTGCCGAGCGTTCCCTCATGCGTTCGATCGGCGCCGGTTCCGGCACCGCCGATGGTCGAGAAAAACCCAAAGGCCCGCGCCTCTAGATTGTCGATAAGCCCTGTATTTTCGTAGATCCCGCCGAAGCGAAACGTATTGGTATCGCCGCGCATATTGTGGACTAGATTTCGCCCCGTATGCCACCGCAAAAAGCTGACATTATCCGGTCGTCCCTGCGAGGAATACAGATCGACGGCGAGGATGCGAAACGCGCCGAGCTCATCGCCGAGGTCGAAATTCAGGGTCAACCCGTCGACCTGGTCGCGAAAAAAGTAGTCGCGGTGAGTGCCGCCAATCTCGAAGAATTGCCGCCCCAATTTGGCGTTGATCGACAGCCAGTCGCGCTCGAAGGCGTCCCAGTCGATATGTAGATCGTAGACGAAGAAAAAGCCGCCGAACTCATTCGTTCCGCCCAGTTGATTGCTGCCCCACAGACCGTTGTGGCTGGCGCCGACGGCAACCCGGGTGTCGTCATCGACCTGATAAGAGGCGCGCAATGCGAGGCTGGTATAGGAAAATGTATGGCGATCGTCGGTCTCGATGCGCTCCTGGTTTCCGCTCTGCTCATCGAGGGTGCGAAGGCCGACGTTATCCGAGGTATGCATCTCGCTTGTGAGGCGAAAATCCCAGACCAGCGGTTCGTCGTCGTCCTCGTCGGCCTCCGGGGCCTCTGCTCCCGGACTGACGGCGTCCTCCGGTGTCAATTCCTGTGCCACCACGTCGAGGGGCATCAACAGACCCGCTACGGCGAGCGCGCCCAACCCTGCTATCATCTTGATCTTCATCTCGGCTTCCTGACTGCAAATTGCCAATACCTGGTTCATCCACCGGTCATCAGCGACCGGCAGCACTCAACTTGAATTTTTGACTTCTCGATTGTGCCGGTGGCGATCAATTCGCCGCTTCGAGGATCTCGATTTTCCCCAGACTGGCGATCAACATGCGCAAACCGAAACTGTCGACTACCGGTCCCGTCAATTCAACAATATCGCCCTCTTTGGGCCCTACACCGCGGGTTCCCAATTCTCGATCGAGCGATACGAGCCACTCGACATCGGGATCATCCTGCGGCTGGACCACCATCTCGTTGAAATTCTGATTTGTGGCCTCCGTGACCACCTCGCCGGTGATCCGACGCACCTGATACAGATCCTCGTCCTCGTCGAACTCCCGCCCGATCTCCTCGAAGTAAATGGCCTCTCGGCTGTCCCTGTCGGTGAGTACTTCCTGCTCATCGAAGGTCAGCACAGCTTCCATGGAAAACTCTCGGGTAATGGCGCGAACTCTTATTCGCACCCGATCGCCGACGTCGAACTCGCCGATACGCGAATTGCGCAATACATGGATTCCTCCCGACGCATCCTGCAGGGTATAGGTGCCATAATAGCGCTCCCGAGACCCGCAAAAGGTGCTATTTTCGAAATATCGAGGATGAAGGGTGACCACGCCCTCGATGGTGGCCGGCAATTCGTCGAGTGACGCCGGCGCCTGTTCAGCTCCGCCGAACTCGGGATTGCAATCATCCTGGACGGGATACGGCTCGTCCGATGAAAAGGCATGCCACACCGCCTCGTCATCCTGATCGGGGATCAGCTCGCGCAATTCACCGATCGGTGTATCCCCCGTAAAGTCGTAGGGTTCATCGGTAAATTCGATCGGGTCGGAGACCGTCGTATATTCTCCGTCGCCGCCCCAATAATCGTCGTAGGGCGCCTCCATGCCGCGCTCGGCCTCAGCAGTACAACCGACGGCGATCAGCGCGGCGACGGCGGCCACGAAACCAATTGTACTCAATGATCGCAGATGCCGATCACGCATACCGCTACCGGTGTTTACTTCACTCATACCTACAGCTTCTTTTAGGACTGATGTCATTTCATGGTCTGCGTCGCATCGTCGAGCAGCGACGAGAACTAAGAAAAAAGCCGGCCCCCCTTAAATGGGTGGCCGGCTTTCTCACAGCGTATCAATCCGCCCAGTACCAGGCGCCGCCGAAGTTCGGCGCATCGGCGGGACTGACCTGAGCACCGGGGTCTTCGGTATAGACTCCCGGAAAAGATGTGATCGGCCCGATAAAGGTGATGCACTCACCGGGTTCGTCAAAATCGGATGCCGATCGAAAGACCGTCTCGTGCTGCCCTTCCGATCCATAGACCATATTGAAGCAATTATAGCTTCCGCAGTCGAAGCTATTGCCGATCAACTGACCGCCGACACGCACGATCCGATTGTAGTGGGCATCGATATCGAGTTCGTCATCACCCAGCTCGATATAGGACACTTCCTGATCGCTTTCGCCGACTGTCCAATCCGAATATTGACTGACCTGAGGCGTCCCGCGAAAGACGGTGGCACCTTCGACGGTAAAGCTGACCAGGTCGCCAACGCGAGCCTCTTCGGGAACTCCGTCACCTTCTTCGGCTCGGAAATACAGACCCGTATCGGCATCGCCGAACCAATAAAATGCGTCCAGAATATATCCGACGGCCGTCACCGTCGCATCTTCGACCTCGATGGGCTCGTCAAATTCGATATCGAGGACATCTTCGGAAATCTCATCGCTGGTATACTCTTCGAGCTCGTCTTCGATTGCGTCGAGCACATCCTGAAGACCCGTACTCTCCTCAAATGCTTCGGTCGTGGCCGATCCTCCCGATCCGGGCACCGAGTCCTGGTCGTGATCGCCAATCTGGCCGAAATACCAGTCCTGAAGTTCGCAGTCGTAGGGGGCGTCGACGCATTCTCCGTCGTCGCAGACCTCGTGGTCTTCGCAGTCGAGATTACCCTGGCATTCATCGCCGTTGACGTCGGGATCGCCGTTTCCATTGACGTCGGGATCGCCGTTCTCACCGTTGACGTCGGGATCGCCGTTTCCATTGACGTCCTCCGTGCCGACATCCTCTTGCTGGTTCGTATTCTGGTTCTGGTTATCGTTCTCCGAGGGATCGTCTTCACTGCATCCCAGGACAGGTCCCATCGCCAGTGAAAGGATCCCAATCATCGCCGCTAATACCGTTCTCTTCGTCATTTTTTCGTCCCGATCTGCTGTCTCGTCAAATATTCGGAAGGCCACCTTTTGCGCCTCCCAGCTCCTTAACACGTGCTCATGGCTATACGCCACCTGTACTGCGCAACTTCCACCCGGACAAAATAGACCCATTCCATTCGCAATACCGGGCTACCCGACTACGGCTAGGTCAATAGCACGGGTGCAAGTGCGATTCAAACGAACACGGTGACATCACGGTGACACAAAGTGCAATTTGCGAAGAAATTCAGTCGCCGAACGCCCAGGGGTGCATCTCTTCTGCGAGGGCGACCATCATCGACGTCCAATCGTGGGGGGTCAGATAGGGGCCGGCGACGATCAACGCCAGGCATAATAGCCCGAATCCAATCGATAATTTCGCCCCCAGCGGGTAGGGTTCGGCCCATGGTCCGAGCCGCCCGAGCAGATCCGTTGGGCCCTCCCGGGGATAGTCATCATCGACGAAGGGGCCGTCGAGAATGTCGATCTCGCCGTCTGTGCCATCGTCTTTGCCGCCGGCCATCCGCACCACCTGAGCGGCATCGTCGACGGAGAGCAACGTGCCGCGCAACACGCTCTGCCACATCGCCGCCCTACTCCCGGCCTCCACACCGGCGCGGGCCGTAGCGCCCAGTCCTGCGACCCCTAAGATCACACCGATATATACCTCGAGAGCCAGACCAAATAAGACGAGACCGAAGTCGAATTTCAACTCCCACATCACGCGCATCATCTTGGCGACACGGTCCTGAATTAAGGTCCCCTGCTTGACCCACTCAAAGACTCCGTGGCCGGCGACCACCACGGCGAGCCAGAAGAGATTGAGTACGATCGCCAATACCACTGCCAGGGTCACGTAGGTCAGGATAAAGGACCACCGCTCATCGTGAGTGATGATATAGCGGTGAATTTTCTCCTTTATCGACATCGACTCAGCTCTGTGATGGGGGCGAATCGCCAAACGCTGCGCGACTGGCGGCCACGGCGGCCGCAAAGACCTCGCGGATCGGCACCGCCGATTCGGCGGCCAGCCGGGCACAGGACTCGTATTCGGGACTAACTTTTAGCACCTCGCCGGCCCACCGAGCCACCTTGATGGTCACTTCCCCAAACTCGGTATCAACGGATTGCTCCTCGCGCGGTAAGACCCAGCGCTGTATCGGAATTCGCCGCACTCCCAGGGTGGTGGTCTCGCGCAATAAAAGCCGTGCAAATTTCTCTTCGTCGACCGGCTCGCACAACACAGATACACGAGTGGCGAGGCGTC
>SKQC01000332.1 GCA_007119175.1 Myxococcales bacterium
CGTGATATTGGTTATTTGCCGGGCACCGTAGAGGAGAAGCTCGATCCCTGGATGCGCCCCATTTTCGACAACGTCGAATTTCTGATGGGGATCAGTCACGCCGACAGGCGTTCTGGTCGTGGCGCCGACGAATTGCGTTCGATGGGAATCATCGAGATCGAGCCTTTGACCTATATCCGGGGCCGGTCTCTCCCCAATTTGTTCATGATCGTCGATGAAGCGCAGAATCTGACTCCCCACGAGGTAAAGACCATTCTGACGCGCGTGGGACAGGGGACCAAGATCGTGCTCACCGGCGACCCCTACCAGATCGACAACCCCTATGTGGACAGCGAGTCCAACGGGCTGACCTATGTGGTCAACCGATTCAAAGAGCAGAGCGTGGCGTCGACGATCTCGTTATTTAAAGGCGAGCGCTCGCGCCTTGCGGAGATGGCGGCGAATTTGTTGTAGGTCGGTGGGGTGGTTTTCAGGGAGTACCCCACCGCCCTCGCTATCGCTCGGGCACCTCCCCTGGGAGGAGGAGGTGCCCCTTGAAGTTCAAGAGTTACCCCGAGCGTCTGCTCCCCTTGCAGG
The DNA here is from genome assembly GCA_007119175.1 of Myxococcales bacterium. GTDB lineage: Bacteria > Myxococcota_A > Bradymonadia > Bradymonadales > Bradymonadaceae > SLJM01. The sequence continues at coordinate 577 of SKQC01000332.1, forward strand.
GGAGCTGGCGAGCGCAGCGAGGCTGAGGGGTACTTCCGATCAGTCCTCGGGCGTGCATTCGAGCACGAGGTCGATTTCGGCACTGCCGTGGCTGGGATGGCCGGCGGTAATCGAGATCGTCGTCGGATAGGTTCCCTGCAATGAGGGGCAGGTCACCGAGATATCCACGTCCACGGAATCATCGCCGGGGACGGTGCCGCTCATGGGATCGATATCGAGTTCATCGATTTCACCGCCGTCATGCTCGGTGATCTCGAATTCGAGCTCCGATTCCCCATCGTTAGCAATCTCGAGTTGCGTGGAGGCCGACTCATTGACCTCCAATTCCCAGACAATGTCGTCGTCATCGACCACCATGACCGGGTCGCCGGTGCGAGGTCCGGGATCGATGCTCGCAGTAAAGTCATAGTCGCCGATGGCACCGCTCTGTACGGCGTCGACGATGACGAAATAAGTGGCTTCAAACTGCACGCTATGGCTCAGTGCTTCTTCTCCGGCACCGAATGTGTCGTCGGCACCGGCCACACATTGAGCGGCGTCGTCGTCGCAGTCGGTGGTCAGCCAGATGGCGCCGTCGAATTCGCTGTCCAGCGACAATTCGACCTCGTCGCCGGCCCAGCCATCGAAGAAATACACGGCGTCCGGACCGTCGCCGTAATAGCCGGTGCAACTGGTCTGGGTCTGTGCGTCGTAGGGATTATAGGCGTCGCTGAACTCGCCGATATTGGCCGAATGTTCAAAGGTGATGACTCCATCGCCGTCGACGTCGCCATCATCTTCAATATCGAAGGGACGCGAGCAGAAGTCGCCCTTTTTGTCCAGACACTCACCTTCGTGGCAGCCATAGGCGCAATCGACCAGGATCTCGTCTCCCAGGTCGGTGCATTGCTCGGCGGTGTCGCCGTCGCAGGTGAATTCGTCATTGGGATTGCAATCGCCGCCGAAGAATTCGAATTCCAGGGTGAACTCACCGCTGTCGAAATCGGTCAGACCGGCCAGACCCAGGGTGTAGGTACCGCCGTCGGCGGAGAAGAATTCGAGGCTTCCCTCAATGGTATCGGAGCCGCCAAAGGAGGTGGCCGCCTCACAGATTGCCCCGGACTCAGTCATGCACTGGTCGGCGACGTAGAGGCCGAGCTCGTTTGTGCCGGTGCCGTCGATATTGGCGGTGGCGTGAACGGAGAACCCTTCCAGCGGATCCAGGGTGATTTCATAGAAGGCGTCGGGACCTTCAGTGCCATCTTCAAAACACTCATCTTCTCCGAGATTCTCCTCCTGCTCGAAGCGATCGAAGTTGTCAATGAGCTTACCCGGAGAGCTGATCTGGAAAGAGTCGTCGGGCCCACAGCGATTATTTAGGTCCTCTTCGTCGGGGCCGACGCAGACGTGGTCGTCAGCTTCTTCTGCACAGCCGATGGCACAGAATTGCTCGATTTGATAGTCGATGCCGAGAGCGGGATCCTCGAATTCCATACAGCGCTGTACATTTCCGCCAGCACATCGAGTGGAGTCGGGGACACAGGCGCCGGGCGAGAGATTGACGGTCACCGAGAACTCGGCTTCGTCGTGGCGATTCGAGCTGTCGACGACCAAAAAGTACGTTCCGGCATCGGGGATGTAGAACATTCCATCGTGGGCGTCGAATTGGCTGTCGATGCACTGGTCGGAGACATTTTCTTCGCCGACCGGGCACTCATCGAGCAGATAAAAGCCGGCATTGCCGGAGGGGGAATCGAGGTCGACGCTGATCAATTGCTCGTCTTCCTCGACCTCGATTTCGAAGATCGTATCCGGGCCGTTGGGATTGACGATGCTGTCGCCGCCGCAACTCTGAGGTCGCAGATCGTCGTTGACCGAGGCAAAGGAGCCGTTTTCGTAGGTTTCACCGTCGGCGATGGGGATAGTGTCGATGCAGATTGAGCCGGTGGGATCGACGCATTGACCGTCGTCGCAGGCCCCGTCGCAGTCGTGGCGCTCCGGGTAATCGGAGTCCACACAATAGTGGATAAAGTCGTCGTCGATGCAGCCGAGGATATCGCCCACGTCGTGACCGTCACACAGGGGCTGATCGATGGCGAGGTCGAGCAAAAATTCGCCGTTGGGCACGTCGGCATCGACGGCCTGAACGACGACGGTGGCGCTGACGCCGTCCTGGCCGGCCGTAAATTCAAGTTGTTCCAGTTCATCAGACTGGTTGACGGCAGCCTGACAGGAACTGGTGTCGTCGCATTCCGTGGTGATCCACATGCCGGCTTCAAATTGAGAACTCAGCGTGGCGGTCAGCCGCTCGCTCTGCTCAAGTTCGACCTGGAAATAGGCGCTTGGTCCTTCAAAGGTGCCCGATTGACCGCCGCCGATGGAGGCACCGCTGCCGCAGTCGGCGTTGGCTTCCAGGACCTGATCGGTGTGAAAGTCGATGATCTCACCGGAAAAGGACTCCGCCTGCTCGCCGTCGTATTGCACGGCATCCGAGCATTGAGAGTGATCTTCTGGCTGGCAGAGGGCGTCATTGGGATCTTCGGACAGACAACCGTGGGTGCATTCGCGCTCCGGATCGGTGGAGTAGTGGGTGCCGTAGGTGCTGCACATGCCGAGTTCCCCGCCACTGCAGACCTGTTCGCTGGGCGAGCAGACCTGCTCGGAGATGGTGATGTCGGCGCGAGCGGTATTGCCCACTGAGCCCGGGCCGGTATCGGCGACGATATAAAATGTGTCGGTTTCGCTACCGGTATTTTCAATCCACAGCGAGCGCACGGTCTCACCGGCGATTGACTCTACCTGATGGCCGTCGGGCTGCTGGCATTGCGAGATCTCTTCGTTGCAGTCATCGAGTAGATACAAAACGGCGTAGTCAATGGCGGTCACCAATTCCACCACGCCCACCTCACCGGGCTCCAGTTCAAGGCCGAAGGTGACGTCGGGACCGGCCGTTCGCGGCTCGTTTGCCGGCGTCACACATTCATGGTTTTCGTCTTCAAACTCGTACTTGTTGATGAAGTCACCCCAGGACAATTCGATGGAATCTCCACTTTCCACATCAAAGGGATTGGTGCAGGACTCACCCTGGGGGGCCACGCATTCGGTGGTCTCTTCATTACAGCCGAGTTCACATTGGACGGGCTGCAAAGTGTCGCCAGCCTCGTTGCACAAGAGGAGAGTATCTCCGTCACATTCGCGAAGACCGGGCTCGCAGACGACCGATTCGTCGATGCATTCGACGTCATTGGAGCTCGGATCGTCGATGACACAGTGGTCGATATGGTCGCACTCTGCGCAGGCGTCTTCTTCGGGGACGCAGGCATTGCCCAGGCATCGATAGCCGTCGACGCATTCCAGAAGGGAGCTACAGGCGTCGGCGTTGACGCAGTCACCGTTGACGCCGGCGGAGGGATCGCAGACGCCGCGCTGTCCACCGCAATTTTTCAAAAGACAGATATGATCGCGACTGACGCAGGTTGCTTCGTGGCAATAATTATCGCCCACGCAGTCCTGGTCGTCGGAGCACTCTCCCTCCTGGTCGGGGTCTTCGACGCATTCGCCGTCCTGGCAAAGCGGCGTCGCCCCGTCGCATTCATTGTGGGTCACACATTGATTAAAGCAGATCCGGCCGGTCTCTGCGGGGACGCAAAATGGCACCTCGCTGGGGCACTCATCGTTATCCTCGCATTCCGTCTCCGGAGTGGCAAAACAGGTCTGGCCGTAGCAGTGAGGAGTGTCCTCATCGCAATCGCTGTCATCCTCGCACATCCCATCCGGGGTCTGATTGGAGGGAGGATCATTTTCCTCGGGATCTTCTTCCCCGCAGGCGACGAAGAAAAAGGCGATAATAACGGCGATAATGGAAAGGCTTCTACGCCACTTCAGTACCATGGCTCTTATCCTGTTGGGCAGATATTGCGTCGTCTCGCATCTCGTCGAGACTGCTTCATAAGAAGGGGTTGTGCTTCGAAAACATCAATTCGGACATCCTTGCCCCGCCGCGCAGATGTCTCGCAGAGATGAATATCAGTGGCTCAGGTTGGTCGAACCGGGGACACGATGTCAAGGATATCCCGCTTCGCTTATAATAGCGGACGGATCGACACCGGTCGGTGCGAAGCCGCCGGGTCGGTCATCGGGGTGTGGCGGTCATTGCAGTGCAGATCCGTAGAGTCGCTCCTCGACGATGCGATCGGCGACCAGATTGGTGGGCAGCGTTTCTCGCTGCGCCCGCTCGAGGATCTCCAGAACGGTGTCGTAGATGGCCGCCGTTTTTTTGCGCGCTGTCTGAGCGTCGTATCCGCGAAATTCCTGGGCGACATTGATCAGGCCTCCGGCATTGATGGCATAGTCCGGTGCGTAGACAATATCGCGTTCGCGCAGGGCCACGCCATGTTGATTGGTGGCGAGTTGATTGTTGGCCGATCCAGCGATGACCTCGCAATTCAGGGCGGGGATCGTCTCCTCGTTGATCGCCGAGCCCAGCGCGCAGGGAGCAAAAATATCACAGTCGACGCCATAGATGTCGTCGGGGGCAACCGTGTCGGCGCCAAATTCATCGACGCAACGCTGGACTGCGGATTCGTCAATATCGGTGACCGTCAGCGAGGCGCCCAACTCATGAAGTTCACCGGCCAGATAATAGCCCACAGAACCGACGCCCTGGATAGCTATATGCAATCCTTCGAGGTCGTCTCGATCCCAGCGAAACTTCGCTGCCGCCTCGATTCCGCGACGCACACCAAATGCGGTAAACGGCGAGGGATCGCCGGAACTTCCGGCGTCCGGATTATAGCCCAGAACTTGATCGGTTCGACTTTTGACGGCGTCCATATCGTCCACGCACGTTCCCACGTCCTCGCAGGTGATATAGTTGCCGTTGAGAGAGTCCACAAATTCGCCGTAGCTCTCAAATAGGGCCCGCCGATCATTGTCGTCGAGATCTGGCGGTCGCATAATCACTGCTTTTCCACCGCCGTGAGGCAGGTTGCTGATCGCCGCCTTATACGACATCCCCCGGGCAAGCCGCAGGGCATCGCGCAGGGCGGCGTCGCTATTCGGGTACTCGTAAAATCGGCAGCCCCCGATCGCCGGACCCAGCTTTAAGTCGTGGATCGCCACAATGGCTCGCAGGCCGCTCGCTGGATCGCTTTTGAGGTGGATTTCGCCAAAATATAAGTCATCTGCAACGTCGAAAAGGTCCACGAACACCTCCTGGATGAGCTCTAACGCGGCTCGTGATTCGGCCCGTCTCATCGACGCTAAACGTCGAAGGGCTCACGAATGAACAAATACGAATTCAGCCAACTTATAGTTAGGCCGTCTGTGATCCGCAAGCGTCAGTGATGGAGATTAGAAACCAAAAATGGGTGATATAACTCGGAGTGGACATTCCTTCATCTGGTGATTAAACGAGAATACACTTTGCCGACGAACCCCGGATAACGCCATGTCGCATCAGTTAAAGTGGATTGTATTAAAATTCGGTGGGACCAGTGTGTCGTCTCGTAGCAACTGGGAGACTATCGGCGATCGGATTGGCCGCCTCGTCGACGACGGACACCGCCCGCTCGTGGTGTGCTCGGCGCTGAGCGGTGTCTCCGACCGACTGGAGTCGGTCATCGCCCGGGCCCCCTCCGGAGAGCATGAGCAGGCCATAGGCGAGATTCGGCGTCGCCATCTCGAGCTCGGCAGGGCGCTCGCTGTGGATACCGAGGCCCTGCTGGACGAGGAGTTTTTACTCTTAGAGCGGTTGAGCAAAGGAGCTTCGCTGACCGGGGAGGTCAGTCCGGCGCTGCACGCCCGAATCATGGCTCTTGGAGAGTTGATGTCGACGCGGCTCGGCACTGCGTTTCTCGTGGATTATGGCGTTGATATCGGATGGTGTGACGCCCGCGATTTGCTCCGGTCGAAGGCCGGGACTCACGAGCCGGAGAGGCGCCGGCTTTTGTCGGCGGTCTGTCCCTTTGAGCGCGATCAAGAACTCGCCACAAGGCTAAAGGCGCGCGGTGAGAAGGCGCTTTTGACTCAGGGGTTTATCGCCTCCGATGAACGGGGTCGCACCGTATTGTTGGGACGGGGAGGGTCGGATACATCGGCGGCCTATCTGGCGGCCAAAATAGGCGCCGAAAAGCTTGAGGTCTGGACCGACGTGCCCGGGATGTTCAGCGCCAACCCGCGCCAGATTCCCCGGGCTCGGCTCTTAAAACGGCTGGACTACGACGAGGCTCAGGAGCTTGCGACAATGGGGGCCAGTGTCCTTCATCCGCGCTGTATCCCCCCTGTGCGAAGCCAAAAAATCCCCCTGGAAGTGCGGTGTACGCCCCATCCCGAGCTGTCGGGGACGACGATTTCGACACAGGCCGACGAGGACGCGGCGCGGGTAAAGGCCATCAGCGCGAAAAAGGGAATTCGGGTGGTTTCAATGGACACCCTCGGGATGTGGCAGCAGGTTGGCTTTTTGGCCGATGCGTTTTTGATTTTCAAACGGCACGGATTGTCCATCGATCTGGTGGCCACCTCGGAGTCCAATGTATCGGTGACCCTCGATCCGACGGCCAACGCACTGGAGCCGGAGGTGCTCGAGCGGCTCCTCGACGACCTCAAAGAGGTCTGTAAGGCCCAGATCGTGGAGGGCTGTGCTGTGGTCAGTCTGGTGGGCCAAAAAATCCGATCCAATCTCTCGCAATTAGCTCCCGGACTCAAGGCATTTGAGGAGCACCATATTCATCTCGTCTCA
>SKQC01000079.1 GCA_007119175.1 Myxococcales bacterium
CATCACCGCCCTCAGGTGATATTGCATCTCGTTCTTCTTCTTCTTGCTCTTCTTCTTCTTGCTCTTCTTCTTCCTCGTCCTCTACTTCTTGCTCTTCTGCCTCTTGCTCCGGCATCTCCTCGTCGGCGACGGGAGCACTCTTGTCGACTTCCTGCTCCGGTGTGGCTTCTTGCTCCACCTCGTCGACGGGCTTTTCAATTTCGCTTTCTTCGGCTTCGGCTACATCGCCACCAAAGAAGTCCTCACCGTCGTCCTCTTGAGCTCCGGCACCAAAGAAGCCCTCACCGTCATCGCCCTCGTCGCCACCCCCGAAGAAATCGTCACCGTCATCACCGCCACCGCCGAATAATCCGTCACCTTCACCATTGCCGCCACCACCGAAGATATTGTCGAACATATCGTCGACGTCGTCTTCGCCACCGCTGGCGAATTCCTCGAATTCTTTGGTCGCCAGTTCGTCAATATCTTCATCGTCGTCGAAGGCCATGATCTTGATGCCGCCCTCGGTTTCTTTGAGGGCCTTTGGTCCCGTCTCGGCGCCCGAAGCGGGCTCGGAAGCAGGTGCTTCCGGCTCACTGGGCGGTTCCGGGGCTGGCTCCGGCACACTGGGCGGTGATTCCTCCTCGGGTTCCGATCCGAAGGCCAGTGCCTCCTCGACACCGGCTGCGATCTGATCGTCGAGCTCTTCATCGTCGGAGTCGCCCCACGACAGCTCGTCATCTTCATCCGTCGACTCTTCATCGTCGGAGTCGCCCCACGACAGCTCTTCACTTTCATCCTGTTCGGCGAGCTCTTGATTGTCGGAGTCGCCCCACGACAGCTCTTCACTTTCATCCTGTTCGGCGAGCTCTTCAGCGGGCTTGTCCCAATTGACCTCGGGCTCCTGGTCATCAGCACTGTCTTCAGGCCCGTCTGAGGGTTCTCCCCATGATAGATTTGCATCGTCATCCGCTGGCGACTCGTGGGCCTCAGCGGCGTCCTGGGATGCCGCATGGGCCTGTCGAAACTCCTCCACCGAGCGCTCGGCGGTCTGCTCTTCTTTTACTACGTCGTCGCCGCCCTCCGTGCTCTCGCTGCTCTGATTGACCAACGACTGCGCCTGGTCGGCGGCCAGAACGCCCGTATCGGTTTTTTGCTCCTCGGTGCCCTTCTTCTTATCGGCCGCCTTCTTGTCAACGACCTGGTCGACCAGCTTTTTCGAATCTGGACTCAACTTGGTGAATTTCACCAGCATTCCCACCAATCCATCCTGTTCCGAGCCCTGATCGAGGCCCTTGAGTTGGCGGACAATCCCCTCGCCGAGCATTGCCGAGGTGTCATCGGCCAGCAAGAATTGAAAACGCACCGTCGTGCCGACCGGTTTTAATTTCTGGGCAGCCATGGGAACGAACATACCGCCGCGTGAGATATAGCGGCCATAGCCCTCCATAAACTCCTCAATCGATGAGTATCGAAGGCGTGCCCGTATTGCGGAAAAATTGGGATCCGACACCTGATGTCCTCGTATGTTTCTGGGGGTAGTCTTCGCTAGCGCGAGAGTAGGGGTTTCACGTCTGGTTGACAATTGCTTACCGGAAACAGGCCGGCCAATATTTGCGGTCTCACAATGGTCTATATCACGAATTAGCGCTCAATACTGATAGATAAAGCCCACTCTCAAGCCGTGGGTAAAATCAAAGATGTCGGAGTGAGTAAACGCCTCGTCGAATACGGGCAAATCCGAATCGTGTTCAATCGGATCGCCGGCACCATCGAAATAGCTGCGCATGAATCGAAATGTGTAGCCGGCAGAGGCAAACCCGCCGCTCATGACTTCGAAAACAAAGCCAAACTCAGAACCAAACCCCCAGCTAAAGGAATCGTCGCCGAAGACCTCGTCATTGGTTCCAAAGAAAGCGATCGGCATTAAATCGACGCTGGAGGCGATAGCAAACTCATCGATTCCAATCGGCAATACCAGTCTAGTTCCCAAGACCGCCGAAACCATACTCATACTGGGAACAATAAGATCGTCGGAGACCAAAAAGCCGTCGTAACGTCCACCGAGTTTAAGCCGAATCTGGCGATTGTCTTCATCGAGCGGTGTATCAAGCCGATATAATGCTCCTGCTTCGATGCTCAGATCCATGACGGAGACGGCGATCTGACGGCCGTCGGACTCCGTGATATTTAGACCGTGAAAGCCGTGGTTATAACTCAGATAAAAGCCGGCCTCCTGCATGTCGGGATCATTTCGACCAAAGGGAAACATCTCGACATCAAGCTCGATTCCAGGAAAGGCGCCCGTTTCAAAAGTATAAACGGCATCGGGCACATCCTCGTTGTCGTAGGTGGTGACGGCGAAGTCTTTTTGCATCAACCGGGCATGACCGCGAACCCATAGCCAGTCCCGGCTCAGAATCTCCATTTGTTCGGCCCGATCGGCGGCGGCGCGCTGACGCAATGCCTCCGGATCGGCGTCGTCTATCTCTTCGTCATCGATCTCATCGGCATCGACATCCTCTTCATCAGGCGCCCGTTCACTGAGTAACTCCGGGCGCTTGTCGAGGAACTCTTCTAGCTCAAAGCGAACCACCATTGCTCCCCCGCGACGAATCGGGCCGTCGTGGCCGCGATCGGCGAGAAAACGATATTCGGAGCGCCCTTCCTCACGGGTAATAAAATTGACCCGGTAATCCTGGTCGCTCTCTTCCTCAAAGGAGATCAACAGATCGATGTCGCTTCCGTCCATGACCCACTCCAGATCGGAGGGCTCATCGAGGATGCGACTTGGACGAAATGCCCGGGATTCGACCTGTTCAACAAACCAGTCGTGGCTCTCGACGCGGAGTCCTGGAATCTGCTCGAGTTCACGGCGCACTTCAGTACTACTGCCGTCGCCCTTCTCGATTACGACCACCCGCAGCATTGTCACGTCATCGGCCGCGGCGGGAACAGCGATCACCATCATCAGCGCCATCAAAAGCCCTGCCAGTCCCCGCACCGTCGTTTGCTTTTTGTCCACCGCTACCTCGTCGTCAATTCAACGGAAGAATTCCGATCCGATCTGCCCATCTTCCGACTTCAAAGAGACATCGACGGCCGATTTTAAAACCTCTCGATATCGAATTCCTCGCGGTCGAAGTCCCCATCGTCGTCGCCGCCGCTGTTGTCGTCAGTCTCGAAATCATCCCAATGGCCATCATTGGTACTGGAAGCGACGCCACTGACACGCAGGGCGAAATCGTCGGGATTTGTTGATTGGACCAGCGCCTCTTCGTAGGTGATATAGCCGTTTTGCAACAACCACATCAGTGATTGGTCAAAAGTCTGCATTCCGTAATTATCAAACCCCTCCGAGATCTGCTCGGTAAGGCTGCGTGCCGACTCCTCTTCCAGGATCATCTCCTGGATGCGCCCCGTTGATACCATCACCTCTACAGCGGGTACGCGCCCCTTGCCGTCGGCTCGCGTCACCAGCCTCTGTGCGACGACGCCTTTGAATAGATTGGCAAATTGATAGCGCGCCTGATCGCGCATATGAGGAGGAAATGCGGTGACCACACGGTTGACCGCCTCCGCGGCGTCTACCGTGTGGAGCGTCGACATTACGAGGTGACCCGTCTCGGCGGCGGTCATGGCGATTTCGATCGTCTCGATATCGCGCATCTCGCCGAGCATGATCACATCCGGATCCTGACGCAGTGCCGCTTTTAGGGCCCGTGAGAAATTCCCCGTATCATTTCCGATCTCGCGCTGATTGATAATGCTGCGCTTATCGCGGATCAAAAATTCGATCGGATCTTCGATGGTAATAATATGGGCAGTTCGCGTCTGGTTGATATAGTCCACCATCGACGCCAGCGTCGTCGATTTTCCGCTCCCCGTCGCCCCGGTCACCAATATCAGTCCCCGGCGCTCCTCGGCCAGATCGGCGATTATCTCCGGAAGCAGCAACTCCTCCATGCTCGCCACTTTAAAGGGAATGGTCCGGTAGACCATGCCGATCGAGCCGCGTTGCTGAAAGACATTGACTCGAAACCGCCCCACACCCGGCACGCCATAAGATAGATCGATATCGAGCTCCCGCTCGAATTCCTCCCGCTGATATTTTGTCATGATCGCCGAGGCCATCTTCCCGATCTCTTCGGGACTCAGGCGCCGCGCATCGCGCAGCGGCATCAATGAGCCATCGACGCGAAAAACGGGCGGAAGACCGGCCTTAATATGGATATCGCTGGCCCCGCCTTTGACGGCGACTTTCAACACCTTGTCGAGGTCGCGTTTGGCTTGTTCTTTCGAATTCTTGGTTTTCGAACTCATCGGCGGTGCTCGTCGGGTGCCTTGGGGGAGCCTCGAAATCGCCGCCACTTCCGCCCCCGACTTCTACGGGTCAGTCGTGAGGCCAGTCTGTGTGCGAACCAGTGGTGCCCGGCGGAGCACCACTGGGGCCTGCGAAACTTGCTTCGCAAGCCCGGCGATTGTCGCATGGCCGGAGCACAAACTCAACCTTTCTTCACTATTGGACTCGACCCGAGAAGCTGTCTGAAGGGATCGCCGGTGGCGATCCCTTCAGCGCCATTACAGCTAACTATTCGGCGGCCTCGGCTTCCGCCTTTTCTTTATTCTCGATGGGAGGCGCCGCCCGCAGTCCGTAATGCTCGCGGATCTTGCTCTCCACGTCATGTTGCATCTCCGGATGTTCCCGCAGATACGTCTTGGCATTCTCTCGCCCCTGGCCGAGGCGCTCGTCGCCGTAGCTATACCAGGAGCCGGCCTTATCAATGACGCCGAGTTCCGAGCCCAGATCGACGAGATCGCCCTGGCGACTGATGCCCGTACCGTACATGATATCGAATTCGGCCTGTTTAAAGGGCGGAGCGACCTTATTTTTGACCACCTTGACCCGGGTGCGGTTTCCGTTGACGTCGGAGCCGTCTTTGATGGCACCGATGCGACGAATATCGAGGCGCACCGAGCTATAAAATTTCAGGGCTCGCCCCCCGGAGGTGGTCTCCGGATTTCCGAACATAACGCCGATCTTCATCCGGATCTGGTTGATGAACATCACGCAGGTATCCGATTTTCGGATCGTCCCCGTCAGCTTTCTCAGCGCCTGGCTCATCAAACGGGCCTGAAGACCCATATGGGAGTCGCCCATCTCGCCCTCAATTTCAGCGCGCGGCGTCAGAGCGGCCACGGAGTCAATGACCAATAAGTCGATGGCGTTGGAGCGAACCAACATATCGACGATCTCCAGGGCTTGCTCGCCGGTATCGGGTTGACTGATGAGCATCTCGTCGATGTCGACGCCCAGATTCCGGGCGTAGCTGACGTCCAGGGCGTGCTCGGCATCGACAAAGGCCACCACCCCGCCGGCGCGCTGGGCGTTGGCCAGAGCGTGTAGCGCCAGCGTGGTTTTACCCGACGACTCCGGCCCGTAAATTTCGACGACCCGTCCTCGCGGATAGCCGCCGACGCCGAGGGCGACGTCCAAAGAGATCGATCCCGTGGGAATCGGGTCCTCGACCTCGACCATCGCGTCATTTTCGCCGAGGCGCATAATCGCCCCTTTACCGAATTGCTTCTCGATCGCTTTTACGGTCAGATCGAGGGCTTTTTCTCGATTGTCCTGTCCTTTTTTGGCCATGATATTCTTTCCTTTTAAGCGGCTCCCGATGGGGAGCCTGGCAATATATGTGCGGTGAACGTCTCGTCTAAATCCAGCTTCTGCGACAGCCTCTCCAATCACTGAATAAACGTATAGTCCCCGCTTCCAGGTTCGTCAACAAGAACTGCACTATGACAATGATCGTATTTCGACTAATTGACACTTTCGAACTCGGTCGACGCCCTGCGAGGGCGGTACAGAAGTTGCCGGCGATCGGTGGCCGGAACCTATTCTGTTATCGTCCCCTGAGCAGCGATGTTGTGTAACGATTTGTCAGCGAAGGCTGACCGCTTCGCGACCGAAGAGACGCTCAATGGACATCATCAACTCGTCGCTGGGCCGAGTGGAGAATCCGCCCGGCAACGGCAGCTCGGCGGTGCCCTTTCCCTGCCCGGTCTTCATTCGAAAGATAAGCGACGTCTGACAATCGCCGCGGTGGCGCTCTAAGATTTTGCGCAAGGTCTTAAGCTGGCCATTGTCGACATCGTCGACGCCAATCTCAACCTCGATACGGCTGATCTTTTCCTCGCGCTGAGCCATCAAGGTCGTCACCTCATCGCATTTGATTCGGCGCGTGCGACTTTCCGGGTCTCCCTCTTCCTGAATCAGCCCACGGACCAGGATTGGATCGCCGCTCTTTAAGACCTCCTCGTATTGCTCGAAGGCAGAACTGAAGACGATGACCTCAATGCCGCCGGTCTTATCCTCGAGGGTTACGAAAGCCATCCGTCCGTCGCCACTTTTGAGGCTGATCTCACGCATGGCGCTGACCACGCCGGCGGCGACGACAGTGCTTCGATTTCTCAATCCGGCGCCGTTGACCAGATCGTGAGCACTGGTCACACCGTAGATGCCGAGCTCGCTCTGAAAGCGATCCAGGGGATGACCGGTGACATAAAAACCGAGAAGTTCGCGCTCATAGCCGAGCAAAATGCGCTCCGACCACGGGCGGGCGTCGGGATAGCTCTCGTCGAGCACCTCTTCACGGGCATCCTCGGCCATCATACCAAATAGGCTCGATTGACCGACCTCGGCATCATGTTGGGCTCGGGCTCCGCGCTCAACGGCGCTGTCGATGGCCTCGAATAACGAGGCGCGAGCCTCGCAGATCGCTCCGATATGGTGCTCCTCGAGGCGGGGGCCGATGGTGTCGAAGGCTCCCGATTTGACCAGCGCCTCGACGGCGCGCTTGTTGATCCGGTCGTAATCGACACGCCCGCAAAAGTCATAAATGCTCTCAAAGGGGCCATTTTCGGCGCGCTCGTCGAGGATGACCTCGATGACCCCGGCGCCGACGCCCTTGATGGCGGCGAGACCGAAGCGGATCTTCTGATCGACGACGCTGAAATCGAGCAATGACTCGTTGACATCGGGGGGCAATACCTCGATGCCCATCTCTTCGGCTTCGTTGATGAAGCGGACGATCTTGTCGGTGTTGTCGCGGTCGCTGGTCATCAGCGCCGCCATAAATTCGACCGGGAAATGGGCTTTTAGATATCCGGTCTGATAGGTGATCAATCCGTAGGCTGCGGAGTGCGATTTATTAAATCCGTAGCCCGCAAAATAGGCCATCAGATCGAAGATCTCCTTCGCCGTGCTCTCGTCGACCCCCTTGCCGACGGCACCTTCGACGAAGATGCC
>SKQC01000183.1 GCA_007119175.1 Myxococcales bacterium
CAATTTGTCGAGGTCAAGGAGAGCAGACGAGATAGATTCATATCATCGAGGAAGCTCGACGATGAGATCGGCAAATTGAGCCGCCGAAGTGCGTATGTATTCCCAGAGTCCAGCACTAGTGGCATTTAGCGACTGAGAACAATCCCCCCTCTGTGTGCAATCCTGCTGGTAATCCCCCCGGGTACGGTTTAGTATGAATAGATCCGAATACATCAATTCTTTGTGTCCGAGTCTTTCTGGGGGCTAATAGTATTTTATCTGGATAAGAACGCCGATGAGTAATGATGATAACTCCAATGACGACCGCCCGCCGGACAACGATGACAGCGACCACCAATCAGACGACTTTATTGTCGTCGCCATCGGCGCCTCTGCCGGTGGACTGGCGGCGTTGCGCGACCTCTTCGAACACCTTGACACAGATACGGGCATGGCCTTCGTGGTCGTCCAACACCTGTCGCCGAAGAGAAAGAGCGAACTTACGTCAATCCTACAGCGTTTTAGCTCCATGCCCGTGGAGGTCATCGAGGAGTCGACCTCGATGCGACCGAATCACGTCTACGTCATCCCCCCCAACACATTATTATCGGTCGACGGCAACACCCTTCACCTGATGGAGGCTACTGACCAGAACCGTCACCAGGTGACGATCGATCTCTTTTTGGAGTCTCTGGCCGAAGCAAAAGCGGAACGGGCCATCGCCGTCATCCTCTCCGGCTCGCGCAGCGACGGCGCCCGCGGCGTCATCGATATCAAAAATCGCGGTGGCATCGCCTTCGTCCAGTTGCCGGAGGAGGCGGAATTTCAGTCGATGCCCCAGAGCGCCCTCGACACAGGCCGCGTCGACCTTGCGCTTCCGGCCGTCGAGATCGGTACGCGACTCGCGAGCATCGCCCACGGAGAACGCCGGTTAACGGAAAAAGCGAAAAACCAAAAATCAGCCTACCGAAGGATAATCGCTCGCCTTCGCACGACCACGGGCCACGATTTCTCCGATTATAAGCGCTCCACCATGTTGCGCCGCATGGCGCGACGCCTGAGGCTTCATGGGATTTCGGACCTCGAAGAATATGTTGAATTCCTCGACGATAATGACGAGGAAATCACCGCACTCTTCGAAGATGTATTGATCACGGTGACCAGTTTTTTTCGCGATCCGGAAGCCTTCGAGGCCCTGGCAGAAAAAGTGATCCCCACGCTGGTTACACAACAGAGTAAGGAACGCCCGATACGCATCTGGGTCCCCGCCTGTGCCACCGGCGAGGAGGTCTATTCGATCGCCATATTGCTGTGGGAGGAAGCACAGAGACACGACGTCTACCCGGACTTCAAAATCTTCGCCACCGATATCGATCGGCGCTCTATTGAGCATGCACGCCGTGGCCTATACTCCCAATCTCAAGTCCAGGGACTCAGCTCGGAGCGTCAAAAGCGCTTTTTTTCTGCCGAGGCCGGGGCTTTTAAAGTCACCAGCGAGCTTCGCGATCGGATTCTCTTCGCCGACCACGACATCTTAAGAGATCCCCCCTTTGCGCGCCTGGACCTGGTCAGTTGCCGAAACCTCCTCATTTATATGAATCGGGAGGCCAAAAACCGCGTCTTTGAGGTTCTCCACTACGCCCTTCACAGCGAGGGACGACTATTTCTGGGAAATTCCGAATTTCTGGGCGATGCCAGCGAACTCTTCACCGCCGTGGATCCGGAAAATCGGATTTATCGGCCAAAGCACGTCGATCGCCCCGTCCTACCCCATTCCACGATCGTCGATTCAAACGGCATGCGTAAGCTCAGGCGCTCCGACCATTCCGACACCCCGGGCACCGTCGACCGACCAAGGCAGCGACTCGGCGTTGAGCACCACCGATTGCTGATTGAGCAATACGCCCCGCCCAGCGTATTGGTCGATAACTCCAAGGAGATCGTCCACGTCGCCGGCGACGCCTATCTCTACCTGCGAGTCCCGGAGGGCGAACCCACATCGAACCTGGTAAAATCGGCACACCCCGACCTTCGCCTGCCGCTTCGTGCAGCCCTTATCGACGCCCTCGACCGGCAATCCAGCACCACGACGGGAGAGCTCAAATTTCGGCTAAACGACGAGGACCATCACATCCGTCTTATCGTTCACCCCGTAAAAAGCCCGACAAGCGACGACATGATGGCACAGGTCATCTTCGATCCCGTTGATAAAAGACCCGCCCTTGAACCAGAGAACGTCGTCGATATCTCCGAGGCCGACCCCTCACTTCGCAAGGTCGTCGATCAAATGGAGCGGGAAAATGAGCACCTAAAAAGAGAGCTCCTCGACACCATCGAGCGCTACGAGAGCACCACCGAAGAGCTCAAGACCTCAAATGAAGAATTATTGACCATCAACGAGGAGTTGCAGTCGACCACCGAGGAGTTGGAGACCAGCCAGGAGGAGATGCAGTCGACCAACGAGGAGTTGATGACCGTCAACGACGAGCTCTCCGACAAAGTTCACCAGATCGACAAGGCCAATAGTGACCTCAAAAACCTCTTTGCCTCCACCAATATTGGCACCATTTTTCTGGACCGCACGCTAAAAATATCGCGCTTTACCAAGCCCGTATGCAATTATTTCAATATTCTCACCGCCGATATTGGCCGTCCCATCGAACATATCACCCACCAATTAAAAACCGACGCGATGGTCGACGACGCCACACAGGTCCTCAAAGACCTGACCCCCATCGAGCGCGAAGTCCAGTCCGACGATAGCCGGTGGTTTATCATACGAACTCTCCCCTATCGCACCCTGCACGACCGAATCGATGGGGTGGTGCTGACCTTTTTCGACATCACGGAGCGAAAGCTCGCACAGGACCGGCTCACAGAAAATGAACTGCTCTTTCGCACGACCTTTGAAAATGTGAGCGATGGACTCTTTCTCTTTAACTTCGACGGCGAGCAGCCGGGCACATTTCGCAAGGTAAATAATAGCGCCTGCGAGCGGCTCGGCTACTCACGTACCGATCTACAGACAATGACCATCAAGGACATCGTCGACACCTCGTCGATCGACATCGACGCTTATCTCCACACCCTTCGCGAAGAGGGCCTTGCCGTCGCCGATGTAAAGCTTCGCACCAGCGACGGCGACCTCATCAACGAGGGAATCAACTCTCGCCACTTCACGGTCAACGAGCAATCGACGGTGATCACCGTCAGCCGAGATATCACGAGCCGCAAGGCCTACGAGAAGGCGCTCTTGACCTCCAAGGAAGAATCGGAGCAACTCGCCGCTTTGCGGGCCTCTTTTCTGGCCAATATGAGCCACGAGATTCGCACCCCACTGACGAGCATCATCGGCGTCTCCCAACTTCTGGAAAAACGGGATCTCTCGGGAAAACAAACCCAGATGGTGCGACTGATCCAGACCAGTGGCCGCCGCCTGCAACAGACATTGGACTCCGTTCTCGATATCTCGCGAATCGAGGCCGGCGAGATGCAGCCGCGCTATCGCGAATTCGATATCGTCGACCAGATCCGAGATGACGTTGAAATGCTGCGCCCCCTGGCGCATCGCAAAGGCCTGACGCTGGAATTTTCAAGCCCTCACGACTCCTACGACTTCGTCACCGATGCCGGATTTATCAACCGCATCGTCTACAACCTGACGGAGAACGGGATTAAATTTACTGAGGAAGGCGGCGTCACCGTCGAGTTCAAGCCAGCAGACGAGGCAGTCGAACTCATCGTCAGCGACAGCGGCATTGGCATTGACGAGGAATTTTTGCCCCATCTCTTTGACAAATTCAAACAGGCCTCCAGTGGGCCGAGCCGCAGTTATGAGGGCTCCGGCCTCGGGATGGCGCTCGTCAGCCATCTGGTCGAATTATTGGGAGGATCGCTGTCTGTGGAGTCGCAAAAAGGCGAGGGCACCGTGTTTTTCATCACAATCCCGGAGCACTCATCAGACGATGAAGGCGACGGCAACCAGTCCGAAGATGGGAGCGACTATGACTAAGTCTCCAAGCCTGCTTGTCGTCGAAGATCACCAGGAAACACGGACATTTCTCGTCCTCGCACTCTCCGACGACTACACCATCGACACCGCATCCGACGCCCACGAGGCGCTAAAAAAGGTGGAGCAAACCCAATACGACCTGATTCTGATCGATATCGCTCTGGGCGATACCATGGACGGCACTGATCTCGTCAAAAAATTCCGGCAAAAACCGGCCTATGCAGATACGCCCATGATCGCCATGACGGCCCACCAACTCCGAGAAAACCGGATATATTTTCTGCGTCAGGGCTTTGATGAGTTTCTCGGTAAACCCTTTTATCCGGAAGCCCTTATAGAGGCGATTGAGCACCTGCTCACCCATGGGCGCCCATCGGACGACACTCTCGCTCCATAAAGACACCGCGTCGCATCACCCTCAGGGGGGCTCGCTGACGCAGCATCTCGCCGAGTGGCCTGAGATATACTGACAACTCCGACCTCGTGACGTTAGGCAAAAATTTACTCGTGTTCATATTCGGAGACCACGAAAGCGAGCGCTTTGCCGAGCACGAGGAGCCCCCTGTGACGAACCGATATCTAAAAATCTACCTCCGCGATCATCTGGCCTTAGGTCTGGCCGGAGTCGACTTCTGTCAGCGGGTAATGCGACAAAATCGCGACAATCTGATCGCCGAAACATTAAAGCCCTTTGCCGACGATCTCGAGGAAGAAGCCCGCGCATTGACGCGGCTGATGGCACGTCTCGACGTCGATCCCTCGCAGCTCAAAGTCACGGGTGCGCGGCTTGCGGTGCGCGCCGGAAAACTCAAGCTAAACGGTGAATTGCTGACCTACTCCCCGTTGAGTCGACTCTTCGAGATCGAATCACTGCTCGGCGCCGTCCAGACGCGAAAGGGGCTGTGGAAGACCTTGAGCGACGCCACCCATCTCTATCCCGACTTAGATGATGTGCCGATGCAGCGCTATCTGCACCGAATCGACGGACAGATTGAACTCCTCGAAGATCTCCACCAGAAGGCAGCCCGAACGATGTTAAAGCGCGGTCGACAGCGCGAAATAAGCCGCGATCGACCCTCGGCACCGTAGAGGTCGTTCGCCCCGGATTATTTGAGCCCGAGGAAATGACGCAATCGCAAGTGAGCGTTCAGTTGGGTGACGAAGTCATTCGGCAATACACCGCGAAGGTTCGGCCTGGCTGCCCAAAACGCGGCCAGGCTGGCCGCGGGCCCCGAACGCCTGCAATTCCCAAAACGCGGCCAGGCTGGCCGCGGGCCCCGAACGCCTGCAATTCATCATCAGGGCGCGAAGACGGCGGGCGGGTCAACGAGGAATTGCGGGCCCCGGGGGCTAAACGCTTGCAATTCATAATCAGGGGGAGTCCCGATGTGTGCCGCCGCCAGATCAAATGCCGACCATTATCCGGCGACAGACCGCCCGTGGCATACTGTTTCGGCAGACGAGACCATCCAGGTCTTAAAGGCAGATCCCGAAACAGGATTGAGCACTGACGAGGCGCAGCGCCGATTCGAACATTACGGTCCAAATGAGGTAGCCAGCGCCAAAGCGGCCCCGTGGTACAGAATTCTGCTCCGCCAATTTCTCGACCCTCTGATCTACATTTTATTCGCCGCCGCCGTCGTCGCTGTGAGCTTTGAGGAGTATATCGACAGCGCCGTGATACTCGCCGTCTTAATCATCAACGGCGCCATCGGTTTTTTTCAGGAAACCCGGGCTCGCAAGGCGATCTTGTCGCTCGCAGAATTGACGGCGCCCAAAGCCCAGGTGGTCCGCGACGGTCGAAAAAGGGAGCTCCCCAGCGAAGAGGTGGTGCCCGGGGATACGATTTTGCTTCGCTCCGGCTCGCATGTCCCGGCCGATATTCGCCTGCTCGAGACCCAGGAGCTGGCGGTCGACGAATCGGCGCTAACCGGCGAGTCAGTCCCGGTCGCCAAGGATATACGCCGGCTCGACGACGAAAACCTGGTGGCCGGCGATCAGCTCAATATGGGCTTCTCCACCACCGTGGTCACCCGGGGCCGCGCCCGCGGCATCGCCGTGCGCACGGGCTCCGAAACAGAGCTGGGCCAGATCGCCACAGCCGTGCGCGACGTGGTGGAGACAAAAGCGCCCATCCAGTTGAAGGTGCGAAGTTTAAGTCACTGGATTGGCGCCGCCATCGCCGTACTCACCGTGGTGGTCGGCCTGGTCGGCTGGCTGCAGCAGCGAGCGCTGACCGAGATTGTGGGGATGGCCATCGCCCTGGCCGTCGCCGCCATTCCCGAGGCATTGCCCATCGTCCTGACGGTCACCCTGGCCGCCGGCGTTCAGCGCATGGCAAAGCGCAACGCCATTACTCGCTCTCTTCCGGCCGTCGAGACGTTGGGGAGCACTACGGTCATCGGCTCCGATAAGACGGGCACGCTGACCATGAATGAGATGACCGTAAAGGCGATCTGGGCGTGTGGAAAAGAATACGACGTACCCGGCAGTGGCTACGATGTAGACCACCGGATTCAACGCGATAAAGAAAGTGTCGAGCTCGACGACGAACCAGAGCTGCGCTGTGTTTTGATGGCAGCAATACTGGCCAATGAGGCCCCTGAACTGCCCGGAGAGGACGAACAGCCGGAAGGCGACCCCACTGAATTGGCGCTGCTCGTATCCGGGCAAAAAGGGGGCCTTTCGGTCAACACCACTCGCCGAGAGCATCGCGAGCTCGACGAGATTCCCTTCGAGTCAGACCGCCAATTTATGGCCTCTCTTCGCAACGCCCCCGACGGAGTGCGCACCATCTACCTCAAGGGCTCTCCCGAGGCGGTATTGGCCCGGTGCAACCGCCAGCACAGCCCAGACGACACAGAGTCACTTGATGAGGACGAAGCCTCCAACAAGGCTCGGGAACTCGCCGCCCGGGGCTATCGCGTCCTCGCCATGGCTTATCGAGACACGGACGCCGACCAGCTCGACGCCGATGTCCTGGGCAATGAGTTCGTATTCGCCGGCCTTCAGGCCATGGAAGATCCGCTTCGACCCGAGGCCGTCGACGCCGTAAGAGACGCCCGCTGTGCCGGAGTACGCGTACTTATGCTCACCGGTGATCACGCCTCGACGGCGCAGGCCATCGGCCGGCAACTGGGCTTAGGCGACGGTGGCGACCCGAAGGTCGCCGAGGGCCACGACTTGCAGACCATGAGCGATGGAGAACTCGCCGAATTGGTGCCCGAAGTCGATGTCTACGCCCGGGTCGCCCCGGAACATAAATTGCG
>SKQC01000212.1 GCA_007119175.1 Myxococcales bacterium
AATCGGCACTGCGCCATCGTAGCGGTCACGGGTCCGCGCGACAAATCACCAATCCGATAACTTCTATAGGTCCCGCGCAGCGGCGGTGGGGTTGCTCGGAAATACCCCACAGCCTCGCTGTGCTCGCCAGCTCCCCTAAAAGGGGAGCGGACTCTTTATGAGCCTCCTGAGGTTCGCTGACCTTCCTCCCCTTCCAGGGGAGGTGCCGCGCAGCGGCGGTGGGGTTGCTCGGAAATACCCCACAGCCTCGCTTCGCTCGCCAGCTCCGAGTCGGACAGTTTCAGCCATCCGGCCCAGTCCAATAGTTGCGGCCAGCAGCGCCACAAGGTGTGGTGGTCGGCCAGTCGATCCGCAGACAGCCGGCACCGAACTGAGCGTGTCGATCTGTCGCCGAGTCCCCACAGCGCCACCGCCAACACGATCGTGCACAGAAAATAACAGCGCCGGGGGCAAGCCCTACGCGGAAGCACAGTGATGGTGCAGCCGCAATCTGGATGACGACACAGAAAGCGTCGGATCTCGATGGTGATTGACGTGGCATCCCCCTCCCATTCGAACAGCCCCAGAAACTGTCGGTCGCGAAGCCCGTGTCCCCACAGTTTCAGCGACTCTCCGACCGGACGAGCTGCCCCCTTACAGTGGGGACATCGATCGGGGCGAAGCCTGTCGACCGACGGAATCTTGTCGATCCATTCCTTAACATCGACCCCGGAAATGACGACGTTGGTTTTGCTCGACGGCATAGATACCAACGAGCACGACGGGAACGCCCGTTCCTTGGACAGATTGGGGCGTTCCCGTCACCTGTTTCTTGAGGCCGACGATGCGTCGATGCTCGCCTCCTTGCCGCCCGCTTACCATCGAATAGGCTGCCCGGCGAGTTTCACTCCGGCGAGGGACACCGGGGCTTACTCAATGCCATTCCCCTCAGATATCCTGCCTGAAATCCTACGTCAGCCCATCAGGTAGCGTGGGCGATAACACCAAGAACCGGATACCGAGTCTCTCACGGTGCAGCTTATTACGGACCCGGGTTCGCTGGCAGTTCCGGGAAAGGCTTGCGCTCGTGGCGAAGCCCATTTTGACATGACGTATAACTGGGCCTTCCTTGAGACTTCGAAAATGGATGCCGGTGATTGTAAATTATAGGTAATACCTCACTGAACCGGCAGAAACGAGGTGGGCTTGAGTTTGGGTCCCGCCTCGTTTCTCACATTTTTTGTTTTCTATAAATCATATTCCGTTCTGGCAGAGTCAGTCATGCATATCCCAAAAAACACATGGAATTCATCGCAGTATCGAGTCTTCGTCGGCTGTATCGCATCTATTTTCGCTATCATCGCCTGCTCCGATGATCCCCTTGTCCTGAACGAGTTCGATCAACCTTCGCAGGACGTCGAATACCAAGAGGTATCCCCCGTCGACACCGGTGTCGACGCGGAGACCAACCTCGATGAAGACGCCGTTTCAAGTCCGGACGCCAATTCAACCCCGGAAATATGCGACGAGCGCGAGGAAGCCAGTTTTCCTGCATATTTTTACGACAACTCACAATGCACTGGTCCGTGGGACAGTGGCGGCTCTATCGGATATTGGGGCCGGCAACATATGGATCCGGACGTGATATTGAATTGGCTTAGCCCCGATGAGTATTTTGTCCTCGATGGCTTTTGGTGCCAATACGGAGAGAGTTCATTGCAACCAGAATACAAGATATCGGCCTTCCACCAGGGGCGACCACTGCCGATTCGTCTCGCACACGTGCCGGAGCCGAGTTGTTATCCCACCCTTGAGGAAATCCAGGAATGGGACGAAGACAGCTTCGATGACGAAATCATTATCACCAGGGAAAACGATATATCGTTCAATTATACGATCGCCATACCCCCCTGGGCCTTTCCCGAAGAGGGAGCATATAATATCCAGATCATCGGCACCCCAATCTGGGAGCCATCGATGGATGAATGGATTCTCCACAGTCGCTTTCCCCACCACAACGCCCAAACTGTGTACTACGGTAGCGAAGAGTGGCTCGATGCCGAGCCTGAGATTCCCAACCGGCAATCCGAGCTCGAGCCGGGCCAATTCGAAGGGTTCGGGGCCAGTTTTCTCAACAGGACAGTTGGATTCTTTCTGGCCCCCCCGCTCGACGTCTATGACTGGAGTGCACTGACGGATATTGCAGAATCTGAACTGAATGAGGTGCTCTCACTATCATCGCCGGAGGTCACGCTCACGTTACATTTACGAGGAACGGAAGGCTCCACTCCTGATATTCGCCCAAGAGGGCTTTATTATGTCCGCCAGGATGGCGAAATAATTGAAATGTTCACCATTGAGCCCGGAGAGGTAGAGCCTGGCAGCGATGATCCGGGCCATATCTTGCCGATCGACGTCGAAGTTGGAGAAGACATCTCAGCTATCGACATAATTGGCATGCCACGCGGCCACTTGCCGTATGTCGACGTTGAACTCGCGATCAAGGAGTCCAGTCCGCTTACGTCGAATACCCTACTACTGCAATACAAACCGGAGTAATAATTGACGGCAGCTCTACCTCGACCAAACCTGCTCCACTTTTCCACCAGCATCCTCAGCCCGCCTTCAGACACGGCCGTGAGGGCAGGGTAGCCGCCCTATTCTCCGTGCCCTGCATACCTACGGGAGAGATCAAGTATTGCTTCACCGAGAGTGCCTACAAATTTCTCAAACCAGTCGCTGCGAAGTGCGGCCAATATTCGCCTGCTTAGCGATCGGGCGCTTCACTATTTCTCAACATTGCTCGGCGGGAGCGTCGCCCCACAAAAGTCCGGATCAACGAGATCTCTAAGAGAACTCGGTATGGGAGGGACAACTTTTCGGCCGTAGAGGAGTCGAAACTCTTCCAGGAACTGCGCAATCTCGGTAGGAGTAAGGTCGCGAGCCCGTTCGAGAGCTTCGTCGGAGAAATATTGGAGAGCCTGCTTGCGGGGAATCATTTACTCTCCTTGATACGCTCAAGGGCATCGGCATCACTAATGTCCTGTCTGCGTCCCGTCTGACGCTTCATCTCGGCAAGGGATTCCAGCGAAACGACTTGAATCGCTACTCCGGCGACCACCTTTTCCTCGACTTCAATAGCCTGCAGTTCGTGGACGATGATGATGTCGACGATCTCAATAGGATTGGAATGATTGACGAATGACCAGGCAGTCAGGTTTCGCTCTCGTTGCAATTCATCACGATGTTCGAACACGTATTTTGCCGTCAGCGGCAAATAAGGGGAGAGTCCCAAGGAGTGTAGCGCCTCCTCGGCAGATTCAAATGCAGCGAGGGAGGACTCGATGACGACATCAATGTCGAGGGGCTCCATGAAGTGCGACAGCGTGACCACCGACGAGAGCATAGTTCTGTGAGGCGCTCACAGACTCGGACGAGAAACATGGACACTCCAGCGACAGTAGATATTACCCTCAAGACCACCCCATTGAAGGTAGTCCCAACTACCCCGGATAGGCAAATTCATTGATCCTTCAGTCCCAAGGTATTGTATCGCCCCACGTACACAGCGTGGCCGCAGGAAGCCACGATATCTCGGTCTCCAGCGCAGTCCTCGACGGCGTCGAAAACTGCCTGTCGAAGATCGCCTTTTAGGTCTCCCAGCAGTGAGGCGTGGACGTCGGCGAGTCCGCGAAGCGATATAAGTCCCGTGGTATCGAACCCGGCGTCCTCAAAAAGGCGTTGCATCTGTTCGGGCCGGGCGTAATAGCCCTCCTGAAAGCCCGCCTCGTCGGCGTTGTGAAATACACCGCGTCGGTACGCCCTCTCGAAGGTGGTGGCGTCGACCTGCTCGGGGGCATGGGCCGCGCGATGGATCAACGCCGACACACCGGACTGCCAGGGAATAAACGCCGCCAGAACGATGCCCCCCGGTCGGAGCACGCGGTTGATTTCGGCGGCCGCCCGGGCCCGCTCTTGCTGTAGCGTCAGATGATAAAACGGCCCGAAAGCGACCACCGCGTCGAATGAACCGTCGTCGTATCGGTTCAAGTCCGTAGCATCGACCTCATCGATTGACGCGATACGCTCATCGACACCGGCCTCGGCAATAAATTGACGTGCTTGACGCAGTAACCGGGGCGATAAATCGGCCAGCGTCACCTCGTACCCTGACTCGGCAAGCGCAATAGTGTAGCGCCCGGCGCCTCCGCCCAGGTCCAGAAGGTGGCCGCCGTCTTCAACATGGCTGGTGATCAGCTCCAGTCCGCGCTCGAACTCAAATCGCCCCACTGCGGAATCTTTTCGACCCCACTCGTCGAATTGCGCGTAGTAATTGCGTAATTTGTCGCGGTCCGTAGTCATATTCGACATCTCATATCACGTCGCCCAGATCGACTCGATCGCCAAACTCGCAGCATTTGACGCCGATTTTTCATGAATTCGCTCGCAGCACAAAGGAAAAACCACGCAGACCACCAGAAGCATAAGAGGGCACGGAGTGACGCCCTGAGCGCGCCAGCGCGAAGAAGCTCGCTCCCCTTCAATAAGGGGAGCTGTCGCGCGCGCCCTGAGCGAAGCGAGGAAGTGCCTTTAGGGTGAGTTTTGCACGACTGTGGGCTAGATTGCCGCGCGCGCTGGGCGAAGCGAGGAAGTGCCTTTAGAGTGAGGTTTGCGCGGTTGTGGGCCAGGAGCGGAATCAGCACGGAGAACGAGACATCCAAACCTCGCAAGCGGCCATTGACAGCTTCGGATCGAGTCATCACCCTGTGTGAACGGCCCTAACTTATCTATTGCGGGGGCTGTGATCGACCCGCCGACAATGGTTGTTGCCGGGAATTACTGTTTATTTTCTCAATGATTTGGAGACGTTGTAATGTCTTTATGTAGAAACTCTCTCTCTCTCTCTCTCTTGCAATTTTGATGCTCACGTTCATTTCACTGGGGCTCACGGCCTGCGGTGATGACGACGTGCCCGCACCGGATGGCACGGCGAGCGATATCGACGCCGTCAAATCGATGGTCGTCACACCGTGTACTCCCGACCCGGATTATAATGACTGCCAGGAAGTCGACCTCGACCAAGTCAGACACTGGACCGATACGCTCCACGACCCCGATGGGCCCGCCTGGCGCGACGTCCAACCCAGCTCGGAAGACGAGTTGGATTACGAGGTGACAATCAATGTCGATAAATTGTCTGGTGGTGTGATTTCAACCACACGTTCTCAGGGCCAATACCAGAGTGCCAAACACTTCAAGACCACAATCTCGACGCTACTGGGCGTCGACGTCACAACTGATAATTTTGCCCTGATCGTCCACGGCTCGACCATCAAACAGGCCGAAGACGGCGGACCGGCCCCCAGTTACGGCGTATTTCTATACGACGCGTTGAGTGATGAGGACGGCAAGATCTTTATCGATGGGGTCGAAAAAAACAATGACTTTATCGCTCGCCATCGCACACATGACCAATCCCACGCTATTAAGCGTAACGGCCAGCTTGAGGAGGCCGGTACTCAAGAACGAATAATCTTATTCGCTTTCTGCGCAATCTTAGCCTTCAACCTGATGGCGTGTTCCGATGACACGGAGATTGCACCGTCAAACGATACAGCGATCCAAGACGTTGCAGACACGTCGTACTCCTCCGCCGATACAGAGGTCGATTCTGGAGACATCTCCGAGTCCGCCGATGCAGATGTCGATTCTGGAGACATCTCCGAGGAACCAGATGTACCTGAGACAGACGTTCCCTTTGAAAAGCCCTATGACACCGATGTACCGTCGGGCGGTTTTGGCACGTCGGATACCTTCTGCTCACCTCGACCCAACCCCGGTCAAACTCTGGGTTGGTGGGGTGAGGAATATATGCAGTCGACGAGCTATATGATCGAGAGTTGGTTATATGTCGATGAATACTACGTCCAGCATGGCTTTCGCTGCGATTATAATCGTGACCGGTTCCCCAAGAAATTCAAAGTGATGGCCTTCCATGCCGACAATATTCTACCATTGCGCTTAGTGGAGGTGTTGAGTGAGGACGACTATCCCACCTTAGAGGAGATTGAATCCTGGCAACCGGACGAATTTGCCCAGAGTACAGTCGTCGAGCTCGAAAATGATCTTCCCTTCAATTACACGGTTGTAGTCCCGCCGTGGGCATTCCCCGAACCGGGCGCTTATAATATCCAGATACTTTTTGTCCCGCTTGGCACCCCGGACGAGGAGCGAGCTTTTCTCTTCGATAACTTCCGAAGCCAGCGACCGCAGACGGTGTACTACGGAGGTGAATCCCCTCAAATGAATGAGGATCAGCTACGTCTCGAACCGGCAGATACGGAGGTGCGAGACATCTCAGATATCGCGGCTAGATTTAGCAACTTCACATTCGGTAATTTTCTGGCACCGCCGGAGTCCGTCTATGACTGGACTGAACTTGCCGATCCATTCGACGCCAATATGGCAGTGGTCCTCGAGTCATCGGAACCAACCGTAACCCTCGATCTACATGTATTTGGGCTTGACGACCCCGAAGTAGATACAAGCAATGAGAATCTCTACATAGTGCGCCAGAATGACGAGATCATCGATCATTTCGTCTTCGAACCTCCTTTTCTCGATCTGTCTCCGCCAATGACAGAACCGGAGGAGATCACCGTCATTCCTCTCGAGGTGCAATTGACCGAAGAGATGTCATCGATTCAGGTCTTCATCGTCCCCGATGGCCATATCCCATATACGGATGAACCCGTTCCTCCCGGAATGACCGACTCCAATATCCTCCTGATGCGCTATAACCCGGATTTATAGCGCCTTCCGGCTACTAACGACCACGTCGAATACTCTTCTGTTGCAATACAAACCAGAGTAATAATTGACGGCAGTTCTTCCTCGACCAGCCCTGCTCCACTTTCCACCAGCATCCTCAGCCCGCCTTCAGGCACGGCCAATATTCGCCTGCTGAGCGATCGGGCGCTTCACTCTTTCTGACCATTGCTCGGCGGGATCGCCGCCCAGATCGACTCGATCGCCAAACTCGCAGCATTTGACGCCAATTTTTCATGAACTCGCTTGCAGCACAAAGGAAAAACCACGCAGACGACCAGAAGCATAAGAGGGCACGGAGTGGCGCCCTGAGCGCGCCAGCGCGAAGAAGCTCGCTCCCCTTCAAAAAGGGGAGCTGTCGCGCGCGCCCTGAGCGAAGCGAGGAAGTGCCTTTAGGG
>SKQC01000320.1 GCA_007119175.1 Myxococcales bacterium
ACTCAACAACGACAGCAGCGCAGCAACACTCGCTCTCAGCAGCGCACTCAACAACGACAGCAGCGCAGCAACACTCGCTCTCAGCAGCGCACTCAACAACGACAGCAGCGCAGCAACACTCGCTCTCAGCAGCGCACTCAACAACGACAGCAGCGATCCCAGCAGCCCACATCGACCAACCAGGACCGCCTCCGCGGCGATGGCAACACCGACGCCTCCGACGAGCGTGGGGTTCGGCAACCTACTCAACAACGCTCGCAGCAACGCAGCAACACACGCTCCCAACAGCGCCAACAGCGCTCCCAACAACGGCAGCAGCGCTCTCAGCAGCGCCAACAGCGCTCCCAACAACGCCAACAGCGCTCTCAGCAGCCTACCTCGACCAGCCAGGACCGCCTCCGCGGCGATGGCAACACCGACGCCTCCGATGAGCGAGGGGTTCGGCGAGCTACTCCTCCCCGGGCTGATCTTCCCCGTCGGGAACGCGCCGAACGCCCGCGTCGAGACCGTACCCAGCCTCAACAGCGCCGCGGCCGCACCACCGCCGACGATGACGATGACGATGACGACGAGGATCAGGATCGCCTTCGACGCGACGGCGACACCGACGCCTCCGACGAGCGAGGCGTCCGAGAGCGCCGTCCCGCCGAGCGCGATACGACGGACCGCACTGAGCGCACCGAGCGCACAACCCGACAGCGGGCCAGCGACGATGATGACGATGGCGACGATCAAGATCGGCTCCGCGGTGACGGCGATACCGACGCCTCCGACGAACGCGGCGTCCGAGAGCGCCGCCCCGCCGAGCGCGATACCACGGACCGACGCGAGCGCACCGATCGCCCCCCACGGCAGCGGGCCAGCGACGATGACGATGACGACGATCAAGATCGGCTCCGCGGCGACAGCGACACCGACGCCTCCGACGAGCGCGGCGTCCGAGAGCGCCGACCCGCCGAGCGCGACACCACGGACCGACGCGAGCGCACCGATCGCCCCACTCGACAGCGACGTGACAGCGATGATTCTTCCGAAGAAGAAGTAATTGTCGTCGAGGAAGAAGAAGAGTCGGGTACCGACCGCCGCGAGCGCACCGACCGCCGCGAGCGCACCGACCGCCGCGAGCGCACCGATAGCGAGCGGGCCACCGAAGAAACCACGCAGCGCGACCGCACAAGCAGCGACCGCAGAGACCGCACAGACCGGACCCGACGCCAGCGCGACCGCACCAGCAGCAGTGACCACACACACACGGAAACCCACACCGAGCGCCATACCGACCGGCACACCGACCGCCACACCGAGCGCCATACTGACCGCCACACCGAGCGCCACACCGAGCGCCACACTGACCGCCACACCGAGCGCCACACCGACCGGCACACGGGGCGAGACAGCTCCACGTCGACCCACCGCGACAGTCAGACTCATACGCGGACCGACCGAACCGATCGCCGTCGCACCGATCGCCGCGACGACGAAGTCGACGCCAAAGCCTCCGGCCGCACCGGACTGCCCTTCGATCCCTACCTGACCCTCGGCGCCGGACTGGGCGCGCTGGAGGCCGATACTATCGCCAATCCCTCCGCCGACGGATTTAATATGAATCTGGGCTTCGGTGGACGGGGCTCACTGGCTGTCGTCGAATTCGGCGTCGGCGGCGGCAATTACCGACTCACTGGTGCCCACGCCGGCCACCGCGCCACGACCATGGACATGACCACGGACTTCAAACTCCAGCCCCGTATCGAACAGCTCGAACCCTACGTCCTGCTTGGACTGGGCGGTCACGTCCTCTTCGCCGGAGGCGACGATCCCGGCACTGACGCCGGCGCCGGAGGCTCGGTTCGCCTCGGATTGGGCGTCGACTTCCGCCTCTCCGAGAACTTCGCACTCAGCGCCCGCTACTTGCACTCGCGCTTCGGATTCCTCACCACCGGAAATTCCGAGATTCCCAGCACCGCCTCCGGCGACTCACTGGGCATCAACGCCACCTTTTACTTCCTTTAATCCGGGTTAAACTGCCCTTACACGGGTTACCCGTCCTACTTGACAACACCGGCCCCCTGGCATCCACCGGGGGGCCAAATTCGTTCATCCTCCTCCTCGATGGCCAGGCTGATCGGTGGCGCCAACCCGGGCTCAGCTTCCGCCTCGGGGAGCACCTCCGGCCCTTCCTCGGCGGGATGCTCGATGGGCACCTCGATCTGGCCTCCGGGCTCGAGGCGATAGTCGTCTTTGTCGACCCACACCGTCACCTCCTTCGACTCCGCAGCGTCGATCTCGATTCGCAACTGCTCGTGAGTCAACTCCACGTCATACCACCGCCCCTGATAATTGGCCCGAAAGGCCAGACGGGCGATTCGTTGCGGCATATGAGGCTGAAAACTCAGCCCCTCCCGCGAGACCTCCAATCCCGCATAATAGCGCTTTACAATATCGACGGTGCCGGCCATCGCTCCCAGATGGACTCCTTCCGGAGTGGTTCCGCCCTGAACATCGCAGACATCGCTTTCCAGGGCTGCCAAAAACAACCTGGCACCAGCCTCGCAATCCTGGCGATGAACGCCCGAGGTGTAGACCACTCGACTCAAGGTCGAACCGTGAGAGGTGCGAGCCCGATAATACTCGACATTTCGATGAATATCGGCGTCGTCCAATTCATAGCCCAGACGGGCCAGCAATGCCTGTAACTCCTCGGGATGAAATAAATATAGGAGCATTGTCACGTCGGCCTGTTTCGAGACCTTGTAGCGATCCGGCGAGTCGCCCTCGGCTTTCAAAATTCGATCGAGGCGCTCGATATCTTCGTATTTTTCCTGATATCCGGCCCAGTCGAACTCCTCGAGCTCCTCATAGCCCTCGAATTGACTTAAGACACCGTCATGAAAGACGACGATCATCTTGCGGCTGATTTCGTCCCAGCGCTGCAGCTCTTGGTCGTCGATTTGCAATTCGTCGCGCAACTCTGTGGCGCGCTCCTCGTTGACGAGTTCGAGCGTGTCCATTGCCCGAAGCAAACACCACACGGCGGTGACGTTGGTATATACGTTATTGCTCAAACCGCCGGAGTCGGCGTCCGGGTATTTTTCGTGGTATTCATCGGGCCCCATCACCCCGTGGATCTCATAGCGCTTACGCTCTTCATGGAACTCGGCAAGGCTCGACCAGAAGCGGGCGATCTCGAGGATGATCTCCGCGCCGTATTCTTCCATAAAAGCCCGATCGCCCGTCGATTCGTAATATTTCCACACATTATAGACGATTGCCGAGTTGATATGGCGCTGCAGATGACTGTAGTCGGGATCCCACTGTCCCGACATTGGATTGAGATGCACTTCCTGGGTGACCTCGCGGCCGTCGCTGCCGCTCTGCCACGGAAAGGCAGCCCCCCGGCAGTTCGCCTGATGAGCCAGTTTTCGCGCCGCGTCGAGCCGATAATATCGATATAAAATTGCCGACCGGGTCACCGAGGGAAGGCGCAGGGTATAAAAGGGCAAAATAAAGAGTTCGTCCCAGAAAATATGCCCCCGATAAGCCTCGCCGTGCAATCCGCGGGCCGGGATTCCCACGTCGCGCCCCACCGTATTTGGAGATGCTGTCTGCAGCAGATGAAAGAGATGCAACCGAAGCACGAGCTGATCGTGGTCGGGCCCTTCCACGTCGTCGGCGATCTCTACCTGCACATCGCAGCGGCGCCACAACTGAGCCCATGCCTGCCGGTGACTGGCCAACAGGGTTTCGAAATCGGGAGCGTCATCCACGGCAATCCGCGCCGTCTTGCTTGGATCGCCGATCCCGCGGTCGCGCGACGTAAATTGAGACACCACCTTCTCGATGACCAACTCGCCGCCCTCGTCGACGTTGATATGCAGCTCCTCGGCAATTTTTTCCGGATGGGATTGATCGATCCAGCGCCGCACATGGGCTGGGTCGATGCCGCGAACCCGGGTGCGCGCCGCCTGCGCCATCTCGATATGAGACTGATTGGTGCGTACCTCCAGATAGATCCCCTCCGGCGCCACAGTGCCCCGTTGGATGACGTCGAGATGCTTATTTTCCAGTTGTCGATAGCGCTCGACGTTGTCATTGGTCACCGATCCGTCGATACCGGACTGAATTTCGAGACCTCCCGACCAATTTTCGGGCGTCAGACGCCACTGAATTGCCGCCAGATGATGATGCTCCATATGCACGATTCGGCGGCTGGTGACGGCAGTCACCCGTCCCTTGCCATCGCTGACCCGAAACTGTCGCGTCAGGATACCGTCGCGCATATCTAATTGCTGCTGATACTCCAGCACGTCGAACTCCCACAGATTTAGCCACTGACCGCCGTCGGGCCGAAAGCTCAGCCACAACCAGTTGGGAAAATTGACCAGATCCTCGTTGACCACCGTCCGCCCGGCGATCTCGCTGGCCAATTCGTTATATCCCCCGGCCACATAATTGCCTGGATAATGGGTATCGTCGGCCCGCCGTTCCTCCATCGCCCCCCGGGTGGCAAACACCCCATTTCCCAGTGTGCAAAGTGCTTCGCGAAGATCCTCGCGGTCGCGATTCAATCCCTGATACGTCAGAATCCAGTCTTGCATATTGGTGCCCCTCGTTGTGGTATCGGAGTTAAATTAAGGACGATTGCTGCAATTTCGAGCTCTACAGCGAGCGTTCTCTTGACACACCCAGAGGCCACGATTACCACTACACTGGTCAGGTGGTCATACCAATATTGCTGATGCGAGGATTGCCATGAGTCGACCTGCCGACAACGACCTGCGCTACCGACCAGGGGATGCAGGCCATGTAGAGAGCTATTTTCTGCGCGGCAACGCCCCCGATCGACGCCTGGCATTCTGGCTTAAAGCCACCGTCTTCGCCCCCCGCACCGATTGCGCCGTCGCCGAGTTGTGGTGCATCGTCTTCGACGCCGATCGGGAGCGCTACTGGTCGGAAAAACGGACCGTTCCCTTCCGGCACGCCCGCTTCGAGGGCGATCCGATGGCGATCCGGATCGCCGATGGTGAATTTCTGCTCGCCGACGAAGGCTATGCCCGCGGTGAAATCGAGGGAAGCGGCGGGAGCTGCCGCTGGGATATCTCCTTTCACCCCACCGAGGGGCCTCTCAGTGAGCGGCTCTGCTTGCTCCCATCGGAGAAGATGGTCGACGGATCCTTTCCGCGCTCTACCCCGTTGACTCCGTTTCCCAGCCTCGCTGTAGACGGAACCATCGAGGTCTGGGGCGATACCATCGAACTCGACGGCTGGACGGGAATGCAGGGCCATAACTGGGGCGATGAACACGCCTGGGAATACGCCTGGGGCCACTGCCTCTTTCTCGACGATCAGCACCAACCTTTTTGCTGGGCCGAGGGCTTTAGCGCCCGAACCCGCATCGCCGGTCGTCCCTCGCCGCTGATTTCGGCACTCGTGGTGCGCCGAAACGACGAGGAATACCGCTTCGATCGTCTCATCGATCTGTGGCGTCAGGACGCCGATATCGACCTCGGCGCCTACGCCTGGAGATTGCGCCTGCGCGGCCCCGACGGCGAGGCCGCCCTGTCGATGGAGGCCGATCCCGACGAGATGGTCTGCCTGGGCTACCACAACCCCGACGGCCGCCTGTCGCACTGCCTCAATAGCAAGCTTGCCCGCGTCGAATTGCGAGTCAATCCGATCAACGAAGCCGCCTTTGAGTGCACCAGCGAACACGGCGGCGCCCTCGAATTCTTGCGCAACTCACCGGATCTCAACTTCGAAAGGGTGGTGTAAAATGGGCCTTTCCTTCTTCGAGACAATGCGAGGCGAGATGCTCGACGAACGAGCGGTCGCCCACCCGATTCGCTTCGAGGTCAAAGCAGAAGCCACGAAAATTCCCGCATTTTTGACTCGCGGCGAGGTCAAGATCACCGGCGTCGTCGACGCTCCTCCCTTTGCCGAACAGGCGCCGCTGGAGGGGAGTATGCAGATCTCCCCGCTTCGAAAAAAAGAGATACGCTACGATTTTCGCTTTGCCGACCCCGCCGGAAAACCCTGCCGATTTAAGGGAAAAAAAACGATCCGCCTCCACCGTCCGGTGGCGTCGATGACATATATGGAGGGCGCCATCACCCGCGCCGGCGACGAGATCGCCCGCGGCGAGATGTATTTCGCCCTCGCCGATCTGGGCGAATTTATCACCTCCTGGTGGCCGTCGACATCGATCCCCAGGGCCGAATTGCATACCCCGCTGGGCAATCTGGAGACCGACGGCGGACTCTCCGATGCAGAACTAAAAACGCTGGCCGCCCTCATCAAAGCGACCTTTACGCCCGGTGATGCCGTCCCCGCCGCCGACGACGAGGGCATCGCCGAGACGGCCCGCCAGATTCAGGCCATGCCGGCCCACGCCTATTGGCTTCACCGACTGGGCTTACAGCTTCTGGAGCGCGTCACCTGGGCCACAGATCGACGCTCATTTTCGACGCTCTCTTTAGAGCGCCGCCGCGCTCTTCTGGAGCGCTGGACCGACCCGAAACAGGCCAGCGACGGCCGCCTCCAGCTTCCCACGATCCGCCTTCTGGCCCAGCTTCTGACGATCTTTATCAAGACCACTCATTTCGGCCGCACCGACTACCTGGACGCCATCGGACATCCCCGGCCCGCCGAGCTCTCACCAGAACCTGAAGAGCGCTATATGCGCCGGGTCATCACCCCGGAACACCTCGGAGAAACCACCGATATTGAGGCCCACGTCGCCGTCATCGGCACCGGCGCCGGCGGGGCGGCCGTGGCCTATCAACTGGCCAAAAACGGCCTGGCCGTGGCCATGATCGAAGAGGGGCGATATTTTCGCCGCCACGACTTCTCCGGTCCGCCCCTCGATCGCATGCAGGCCACCTATCGGCATCGGGCGACCAATCTATCTGTGGGCACCCCGATCGTCATCCCCCAGGGCCGCACCGTGGGCGGAACGACGACCATCAATTCCGGCACCTGTTTCGCCACCCCCGACAAGGTCCTGCAGGAGTGGCGCACGGAGCTCGGGTTTCCCGACGATTTTCGGCCCGAAAACTATCATCAATACTCCGACGAGGTCGCGGGAATGCTCCAGGTGGAGCCGGGCAAGCGCGACGTCCTGGGCAATATCGCCGACGTCATCGCCCGCGGCGCCGACAAAATGGGCCTCGACCACGGCCCGCTTCCGCGAAATGCCCCGGGCTGCACCGGCGCCGGAGAGTGCATCCTGGGCTGTCCGGAGGGGGCAAAGCGCTCCACCGATGTCTCCTATGTCCCGGCCGCCCTGCGAGCCGGCGCCGAACTTTATGTCGGCCTGCCGGCCACCCGAATCTTGATGGACGGTCCCCGGGCGGTCGCCGTGGAGACCCGGGGCACCGATCGCCACGGGCGCCCCCGCCGGCTGCGCGTTTTTGCCGAGCGTATCGTCGTCGCCTGCGGCGCCATTCACAGCCCCATCTTTTTGCGAGAAAACGGCCATCGAAACCGCCAGATCGGAAAAAACCTCTCCGTACACCCCGGATTGGGCGTTTTGGCCCGGATGAACGAGCCGCTCCAGCCCTGGAATACGATTCCCCAGGGATATGCCATACATGCCTTAGAAGACCGAGACATCCGCTTTGAGGGCTATTATCTGCACCCTCAACTCACAGCGCCGATGCTTCCCTGGGTGGGCGACAAACTCACGGAATGGATGGACGACTTCGCCCGCATCGGCCAATTCGGCTTTATGATCCGAGATCGCGGCGTGGGCTCTGTGCGGCGCGGTCCCGACGGCTTACCCATTGTCTCCTATCAACTCAGCGACCCAAGCATCGAGCGCCTAAAAGAGGGGACCAGCCTTCTGGCCCGATTATTTTTGGAGGCCGGCGCCCGCGAGGTCTTCGTCGGCTTCGGTTCCGACCAGGTCGTGCGCACGAAATCACAGGCCGACGGGCTCGTCGACGTCGATGTAGGCCCCCTCGATTTTCGCCTCCTCGGCGCCCATCCGCTGGGCACCTGCCGCATGGCGGCCACCAAAAACGACGGTGTCGTCGATTTCGACCACCGCCTCTTCGGCTCAGAAAACCTCCACGTCGTCGACGGCAGCACCGTCCCCACCTCCCTCGGTGTCAACCCGCAGATGACGATCATGGCCATGGCCCTGCGCGCCGGCGACCGAATCGCCTCAAAATTCGGCTAGCTTTCAATTCTCACCGCCGCCATTTTCCTGCCCCACCACGGCATGATAAAATCCCGGCGAAGTCGCACGCCTCCTCCACTCTCGCCGCCACAGCGACCATGACCCTTTCTATGTCCCGAATCACCGCGCTCGGCATTGTATTTCTCATCACGGCCGTCGGCTGCTCTGATGGCTGTGGCGAGCCGGAAGAAGCCGACGAGGAAGCTCCTCAGGTCGAGCGCCTTCATTTCGGGACCTATCATGTGTGCACACTCGACGATAACGCCCAGATCTGGTGCACCGGCGATAACGCCGCAGGTCAGCTCGGCGACGGAACGACCACCAAGCGCAGTCACCTCACCGAGGTCGTCGATCTGGGACCGATGACAGGGCTTGCCGTCGGCTATTTCGACACCAGTTGCGCCTGGAATGACGAGGGAGAATTATTTTGCTGGGGCAACCACGAACAGGGCGTCCTCGGCAATGCCGACGAGGATTCGAGTACGCGACCGGTGCGAATTGAAGACCTCCCTCCGATCATCGACGTCACCCTGGGCGCCTATCACGCCTGCGCGCTGACTGAAGCGGGCACCGTCTATTGCTGGGGCAGTAATCGCGCCGGCCAACTGGGCGTTGGGACCGGTGTCGGACCCATCGTCGACGAACCGCAAAAGCTCGAAGAATTGGAGTCGATTCAAAAAATCCGTGCCGGCGGTGAACACACCTGTGCCCTCGATCAACAGGGCACAATTTATTGCTGGGGCAACAATGACCACGGCCAGCTCGGACTCGGCGAATTGCCGGGCACTACGACCCCTGAGGTTCTCATAGAGGCCCCCGAGGGAGCGCTCGATCTGGAGGTCTCCTTTCGCCACTCCTGCGCTCTTTTCGGCGAGCGCCGCGAATTATATTGCTGGGGAAATAACGACTACGGCCAATTCGGACTCGACGATCTGGAATCGCGCTCCACCCCGGTGGAAATCCCGGAGATAGCCTACGTCGACGAACTCGCCGTCGGTGGCGGGCAGATCTGCGCCCGCATCGACGACGAAGTCTTCTGCGCCGGCGAGGTTCTTCGCCCCGTCGAAGTAGCCCGCCAGACCGGTGAGGGCTATTTTTTCACCCCCAGCCAGGCCCTGGAACATACCACCGAGATGTGGAGCGGCGTTCTCGCCATCTGTGGCGCCGCCGACGACCGGGCCATCGCCTGCCGCGGTGTCCAGCATCAGGATATCGCAGGCGACCTATTCTGACCTTTTCTGACCTATACTCTGGCAGCCTGTTGCGCATAGCGGACCGAGCCTTCGGCGAGTAGATTTTGATACCAGATTTGTTCGTATGACGAGTAATAGCAGCGCTATTTCGAGGAAATACGGGCAAATTCTGGTGCAAAATCCGCCGTCGAGGCGATGCGGAGTCTATGTGCAATAGGCTGCTAGCTCTCGGGCAGCCTGAATGCCCGACTGCATCGCCAGCGGAACACCTCCACCGGGGTGAGCACCACCGGATGCCAGATATAATCCCGGCACCTCGTCGACTCGATTCGACGGCCGGCGAAAGGCGGCCATCCGACCATTGGATGCCGCCCCGTAGATGCTGCCTCGACTGCCCGGAAATTGCCCGGCCAGCCCCTCCGGCGTACGTCGCCAGACGACGCTATCACCACTGTCAATCAAACCCAGTTTGCGCAGTCGTCTCAGGATTTTTTGCTCATATTTTTGCCAATCCATCGAATTTTTCTTCCCAGGGTCGACGGGCGGTGTATTGATCATCACGAAAATCGGCTCTTCGTCATCCCAGCCATCGACGCCATGCGCTTTTTCACCGGCCGACAGATATATCGTCGGTAATTTTGGGGGGCATTTGCGGTCGAAGATATCGGCGAATTCCTCCAGGTAATCGCGCTCCGGAAATACGACCGTATGGGCCGGGCGCTCATCTGCCGGACGGCGGCTGGCCCGGATCACGGCGGTCCAGGCCGACATCGATAGCGAATCAAAATGTGATAGCCCGGTCTCCACACCACTTCCCGCCAATTCGTCGAGCAGATGACCAATATCGGCATTGACGATCACGGCGTCGCTATCTAATTCAACTCCATCCCCGTCGATCTGGAAGCGATCACCGCGTCGGTCGATCGATCGCACAGGCGTTCCAAATCGAAAATCGACGCCGTTTTCTTCGGCCAACGCCACAAGTGATTGCACCAGATTTCTCATCCCCCCCTCCACGCCCCAGAACCCCAGGCCGTGCTCCACCCAGCAGATACAATTCAGGGTCGCCGGCGCCTGCCGTGGATCGGAGCCGTTATAGGTGGCGTAACGCCGAAAAAAGTCGCGCAACCGCCAATCCGAAATCTGGGCGCAAATCGCCTCGTCCATCGTCCGCAGTGGATCGACGGCGCGAAATTTTCGCAGCGCACGGATCCCCAATTTGAGCATGCCTCCAAATGACGGCGCCTCACCCCAGACGAAGTGAGGCGCCGCAACCTCCCAGATTTTTCGCGCGTACTCCAAAAACGTTCGAAATTCTCGTGCCGAGCGCTCGCCTAAGACCTCGGCAATATTCGCCGCCGTCTCCTCCGGAGAATGACCTATATCGATGTTGGTACCGTCGGCAAAGCGATATCGATATGCCGGCCGTGGACGGCGAAGGTTGATGCGCTCACCCAACTGACAGCCGGCCTCTTCGCACAGGTGTTCGACGACGGCGGGTAAGGTCAACAGACTGGGTCCCGTATCAAAGACCACTCCGTCTGCGCGATGCCAACCGACTTTTCCACCGGCCCTATTGAGTGCCTCCACGACGGTGATCTCCCAGGAGGGATTGCGACACAGCGACAG
Organism: Myxococcales bacterium; assembly: GCA_007119175.1. GTDB lineage: Bacteria > Myxococcota_A > Bradymonadia > Bradymonadales > Bradymonadaceae > SLJM01. Next base: position 10,999 of record SKQC01000320.1, read on the forward strand.
AGCTGCCGCCAGTCCTCCCATCCCCGCTCCCACTATCACGACCTTGGCCATCTTATCTCCCTGAAGCTAAGGACCGTATAAGACGCCGAACACGCCCCTTTTTCGGTCCCGAGAACAGCGGCAACCACATTGAATTGTCGCCGCCGCGCCGGTGCACTCGCATCTGCACCAGCATCCGATGTCGCCTCAAATCGATGCGCTGGGGATCGCAAAATTCGGCACTCCCGCGATGCCATCGACCCCGGCTGTCGCGAGCACGCGGAATCGAGCGCGCATAAAACGGTCCGCTGTCGACCAGATCATCAAATCTAATATCGAACCACCTGTCGCCGTCTCGATAAACGGTCACAGATCGCCAGACCCGGAGTCCATGGAGGCTTTTTTTCATCTTCTCGTCACCCAATCGGCAGCGCTTTAGCCGCCGACCGACTCCCCGAGCATCGACCGTCAAAAAGACCGTCTCCCGGCGGCCCGATTCGTCGTCGAGCACGAAATACACAAATTCCTCCTCTGCCGTCGCCACTCGACCCCAGGCCCACCAATCGATCCCGATATCGTGCAGCGGTACACATCCACCGTTTCGATCGTGGTAGGCCCGTCCGGAGACACTCACTCGTCCCTGACTGGTCGCCAAAAACCCCTGTCCCTCCCCCATACACAACAGCGGTCGCCAGTCGTGAACGGAGCGTTTCGTCTCCGGTCGAAAACGAGTTATCTCACTCTCCCATTGACCGCATACCGCCGGACCCCGCGCCTCTAATTCGACGACGGCCGGCCACTTCATCCCCGGCACATCGAGTCTTAGATCGAGCTGTACTTGGTGCTGATCACCGCATTTCGCACTGCGTAATCGAGACTCCCCGAACCGCCACGTCGCCTGTTGAGCTTCTCGATGCCAGCTCACCTCGCGGGAGTCGAATTCCTGTAGCAGATAAAAATCGAGCTTCGCCGCGCGATAATGCGATATATTGAGGCTCGGTCGCTGCACTGGAAGCTGAAAACGACCGCTCCGTGCCGCATTGGCATAACCGGGCAAAAAGGGGAGCCCAAAGCTCCAGATGACGACCAGTCCATCGCCATTTTTGTCGATCAAATCGACATACCACCACAAAAACCCGCCAGGTGCCTCCAGCAATTCGACAGGCAATTCATCGTCTGCGCCCGACAATTCGATCATCCTCAACTCGCCCCCCTTTTGGGTGTCGATCAATTATTGCGTTCGACTACCCGGGAGGCCGACCAGCGCCGAATGCAGCGCCTTTTGATGAACTTCGCGAAGCTGTGGCCGCGTCAATGTCGACTTCACCCATCGTCCCATCGACACCACCAACCACATCATCTTTGCCGGCGTGGGCACCACAACTCGTCCGGCCATCACATCACAATTTCGGCGACGTAGACGAAGTCCGATGGCCCGATAGGTCCGCCCGGCGACGATGATCGCAAATCGAGATCGCGCCGGGATAAAGCCCATTCCCCGCTGACCGCTTTCATAATAGCGATCGGCGAGCTCCAGCAGGTCGTCCACCACCGCAGCGAGGGCGCCCATATTGGCGCTCTCATCGAGGATATCGTCTGCACACAGCCCCATCTCGCCTAGGCGCCTGGCGGGCAGATACACCCGCCCGCGACGTGCATCCTCGCGCACGTCGCGACAAATATTGGTCAATTGCATGGCAATGCCGAGGTCGATGGCATGGGGCAGCGCCGCTTTGTCATCGACGCCGAGCACCGTACACATCATCAACCCCACGGTGCCAGCCACTCGATAGCAATAGCGAATGAGTTCTTCGTCGGACTCGATACGAACTTTCTGTAGATCGCCGGTGACCCCGGCGATCAACTCTTGAATAATCGCCACGTCCAGGTCTCGGCGCCTGGCGACCGACAGTAACTCGGCGACAAGTGGCCGCGGCGACTCTTCACCATCGAATTCCCGGGACAACTCCTCGAGATGACGCCTCGCCACCTGCTCGTCGTCCTCCTCATCTGCCAGATCGTCAATAAGCCGGCAGACCGCATATAATACAGCCACCTCCCGCCGGGTCTGACGCGGCAACCACAGCGATGCCATGCGAAAGGTGCGCGAATGCCGGGCGAGTATCTCCTCTCCGGTTCTGATCGCCTCCGATTTATCGTTCGACCCTATCCGATTCATACGCTGACCCTCGCCGTCACTGGTGGAATATCAATTCGCTCATTTTCCCGGGGAATGGGCACCAATTTCTCGAGCACCTTTGCCGAGGTCACCACCCCTGGAAGACCGGCCCCGGGGTGCACGCCGGCGCCGACAAAATACAGCCCATCTACATCCCGAGAGCGGTTGTGATATCGAAACCAGGCCGACTGACGCAGCTTCGGCTCCGGCCCAAACCCGGCCCCCGACGTCGATCTCAGTGAATTTTCGAAATAATCGGGGGAGGTCCAAAACCGGGTGGTCAAATGATCGCTGAGCCCCGGCAGATGCCGCTCTTCGAGATGGCGAAGAATTTGCTGAAAATACTCGCCACCTCGCCTCGTCCAGTCGATGTCACTTTCGTTATTCGGCACCGGCGAGAGCACATAAAATACATCGTGGCCCTCCGGCGCCATCGACCGATCAGTGGCCGTCGGCCGATGCAGATACAGCGAAAAGTCATCGGCCAATACCTTTTTTTCGAAGATATCGCTCAACAGACCTCGATAGCGCTCGCCCATGACGATCGTGTGATGAGCGATTGAATCGTAGCTTCGATCCGTGGCGAAATAGCCGACAAATAGCCCCATCGACTGCTGGATTCGCGACAGGCGCCGATCCGAATTTACGGAGCACTTCTCGGTGCCGACCAGATGTCGATACGTATAGGTCGGATCGCCATTACACACGACGAATTGACAGGGAATCTCCTCTCCCTGCGCTGTCCGTACCGCCTGCACAGACTCATTTTTGACCACGATTTCATCGACGGTCGTTCCGTAGCGAATCTGCACCCCCAGCTCATCTAGAAGCTCGGTCAATGCCCGGACCAACCGGGTCGTGCCACCCAGTGAAAAATGAACGCCCCATTTTCGCTCCACCCAGTGAATCAGCAGATAAATTGAGGTCACCGTACAGGGATTTCCTCCCACCAGAAGCGGCTGAAAACTAAAGACCCGGCGCAACCTCTCATCACTGATATATCGCGACACCAGCCCGTAGACCGAGCGGTAATTTTGCAAACGGATCATCGACGGCACCAGCCGCAGCATATCCACGAGCGACTCAAAGGGCTCATCGGCCAATTCCTCGTAGCCGAGCTCGAAGATCTGCTCCGCGTGGGCCGCCAGGCGGCGGTAGCCGTCGACATCTTCGGGATTAAACCGACGCACCTCGTCGATGAGCCGCTTTTCATCGCCCACATAATCAAAGGCCATTCCATCGGAAAAGGTGATCCGATAATAGGGATCGATGGGAACAAACTCCGCATAATCATCGAGTTTTCGGCCCACCAACTCGAAGAGTTCCTCGAAGAGATAAGGCGCCGTGATCACCGTGGGGCCGGCATCAAAGATATAACCGTCGCGCCGAAAGACGCCGGCTCGACCGCCGGGCTGATCGCGGGCCTCGACCATGAGCACTGAATAGCCCATCGCCCGAAGCCGCACCGCCGCTGCCAGCCCCCCGAAACCGGTACCGATCACCACCACCTGCTCTCGCTCATCCATCATCTCTTAGCTCCAGACTGGTAAAGTAATTTTCGGTACCTCGGTAGCCGCCACCAGGGCAGATCTGGCCGCTCGTGATGCTCGCGGTGGTATCCAAAGTGGTAGCAACTAAGAAACGACAGCCAGGGCGCAAAATCATTGCTCGTCGCCCGGTGCGGCTCCTCATATCCCTCGGCAGGTCGGCGATGCGGCAGATAGGTCCCGAAATAAAATAGCTGCACCGTACTCAGCAGGGCGGGAATGACCCAGAAGATGATCAGATTGATCACCGCCACTCCCACCAGATGCTGCAGAATATTAAAGACGGCGGCCATGCCGAGCAGTTGAACAACCGACAGATACTCCCGCATAAAACGCAGATACCACCGCACCGGGCCGGCTCCATCATGGCCGTGATAATCGGGATCTTCGCCGCTCACCGGATGGTCGTGGTGCATCCAGTGGGCACGGCAAAGCCGCCGATACGAAAATAGGGCATATAACGCCGCCGACAGGCGTCCCACGGCATTATTGAGCCGGGGATAACCGGGCGTTACGGTGCTATGCATGGCGTCGTGGCCGGTGATGAACAGCCCGGTATACAACATCGTCTGCCCGGCCACGGCGACGACAATCACCCACCCGGGCAGAGCTGCCATCTCGACGCTCAACAAAATCACCAGGCTCAGCGCCCACAGCACAATAATCAGTGCTGCTATTGCTGCCCCTTTGAGATTCCATCGACTGGGATAAAGTGCGTCATCCATGGGCTTTCTCCCTCCCCCTCGGAGCTGTTTCCCGCCGAGCCATCGGCCGCAGCGCATCGCGCAATTCACCGCCCGAGCTCAGGATGTGCCTCGCCAGGGCGAGGCGAATCTCCATCGGCGCCCGCCGAAATAATCGCCACATGATCTTCGCGGTCTTTCCCGCTCCTGATTCGCCGCTCATATAGGCCCCCCAATCGTCGGTGGAGAGCTCAAAAAAGGCATCGAAAAATCGACTCATCGCCCGCCGTTCAAACCCGCAGAGGGCATCCATCCCGAAGAGCAGAAGCCGGCGAGCTCGCCGCCGCGACGCCGGCCACATCACCTCCCAGCACCGGCGCGAGACCTCGGCAGGCTCCCGCTCGTCGTGTAATCCATCGGCGATCGCGTCGGCCACCATGGGCCCGGCCCTGAGCATCCGCGCCATCTGATAGCCCGTGGCGGGATGGACGAAGCCGGCGGCCGCCCCGAAGGCCAATGTCGGCTGATCGGCGACGGGAAGTGCTGTGCCCATCGGGATCTCGCAGCGCTCCTCGCCGTAGCGCTCCAACACCTCGATATCGAGCGCACCGAGCCGTCGATAAAGCGCCTCTTTGAGTCGCCCCACCGGCACCGCCGGCCGCGCCATCAATACGGTCTCCTCCACAAAATAGCGGTCGCCGCCCCGTGCCATCCCGTAGAGAAAACTGGGGGCCCCTATCGCTGGCTGCTCCACGGCAGGCGCCGGCGGGCTGTAGTCCATCAGCACCATCGCCGCTCCACGCAGCGGATCGCCGCTGCATTTGACGTCTAATCCGTATGCCGTCTGAACGGCGGGGACCTGCTCCGCCTCATAATCGACCAGTCGCGCCGCTCCCCCGCTGGCATCGACGACCAGCGCACAGCGAAGCTCTGGGCCATCGGCGCACACCAACGCCGCCCCCTGCTCGTCGTATCGCACCTCTCTGGCCTCGCCGGCGATCTGTCGGCTCCGTCCACCGGCGATGATCTCGTCGAGACGACGCCGAAAAGCCCCGTTATCGATCCGCCCGTAGGCCCTGCTCAACTGGCGCCCAGCGCCGCCCTGCAAAGCGCCAACACGCACTGTCGGCGACGACCAGATCCCGTCGAAATCGACCTTTATAGTGAGATCTTCTACCTCATCGACCCACAGCCCATAGGTCTTCTCCCAGCCCCGTTCGGGGCGCGGATCCACCACGGCCACCGACATACCACGCCGCACCAGCAGCGCCGCCAGCCATCGACCGGCCGGTCCCCCACCGACGACGGCCACATCCATTGTCCGGGACTGCTCTCCCGCTACTGCCATTCCGACCTCCCCTCGGTCCGGCCCTTGTTGCGCACTCCCTCTTTCGCAGAACCCCTAACCCTGCGATCGAACTCGTCAACGTCAACCAGCCCCCTTAGATTGCCCTAAAAATCACCGCCATTTACTGCACAAATAACACGTGGTGCGTTCCCCGCCTTGCCATCGCCCGCGCCACGCCGCCGAGCATCATGTCACCGAACCAACCTCGTCCCCTGGAGCCCATCACGAACAGGGCCCCCGGATAGTGATCGGCAGCCTCGATGACCACCTTTTTTGGTGGCCCCTCCACAACCTGATGCTCCACCTCCACCACGCCCCGCTCCTGCAGTGACTTGCCGAGTTTCTGTAGTGTGTTCCGTCTCTTTTCCTCCACGTGACGCCCGAAAAATCGCGCGTCCACGGCGTGCAATAAGACCACTGGTGTCGACTCGGCAACGGCCATATCGGTGATCCATTCCAGCGCTGCTTCGGCGGGCTTTGAAAAGTCGGTGGGATGAACGATTCGGTCCCACAAAAGTTCGTCGCCCGCCTCGTCGCAATATAAAAACACCGGTCGCTTCGCCCGCTCCAGCACGTCCGTGGCCACACTGCCCAACACCACCTCACTGATCGCCCGGTGTCCGTGATTGGCCAGCACGATTAAATCGGCGTCCACCTCATCGCCGACCTCGACAATCCGAGACCCAGGCCGCCCCTCCTCGTTCCGCGTTTTAACCTCCCAACCCTGGTCGCGAAGTTCTCCGGCCATCTCCCCTAAAAGCTCGTCATAATACGACTCGTCGCCCGGCGTGGACTGAAGCGGATAGCGCGCTTCCCGGACATAAAGAAGGGTTATTCGCTCTGCTCCCGCGCGGCGAAAATGGTGCAGATTGCGCACCATTTTCTTGGCGGGCATCGAAAAATCAGTGGGTACTAATAGATGGGAACGCATCGAAACGCCTCGCTGCTCGGAGATCGAAATTTAGCCCTTCGCTATTTTGCGCGAAAATGGCGGGAATTGACCAGCGCCGGTTTCTACCGCCGAAAATTAAGCTCAATGACTACTCTGCGACCGAAAAGGGGATCGGACAAGGGTCACTGCACGCTAAAAAACCCCGGCCAATGCATCGATAAGACGCATCAACCGGAGTTCATAGCCTGGAAAGCGCGATATGAAGCCGGCAGCTAACTCTGCCGTCGCCAGGCGACGGCGAGCCCCATCAAGACCAGGAGCATCCAATCACCGGTGGGACCGTTTCCGGCGCCGATCGACGAGCAGCCGTTTTCGACGTCGACATTATCGCCCGAATTATTGGACGAGCCCGTGCCGTCATCATAACCCTCGGCTGGATTGATCGCATTTTCAACCTCTTCAACATCGACCTGAGTTCCCGTGGCATAACCGTGAATATCGGAGCTCGTCTCCTGAGTTGCCGAGTTTTGAAAGTAGATCTTGCCGATATCCTGCCAGGGGCTCTCACCACTGGCCGGGGCTTTGCCGTATTGGGGCATAATCGCCAGATAGGAGACCAGACCGCTCCACTCGCTCATCTCGCCGATGGGCACCACCAGAGTCTGAAACTCACTGTCTCCATAGGCCTCAAATGACAGGGCGCGAGTGGTATCGACGGCGTCCTGCAGTCGGAAGGCGTCGCAGGCGTCGCGGGCCACGTCTTCCGACAGCGCCGCCGTACCACCGACCAAAGTCGCCGACTCCGCATGGCCAGTAAGAGCCTGGGAGACGCCTTGAGTCAGCCCCTCGGGACGCGACAATAATACCACTTCACCTGTGGCCGCTGCCGAGAAGGCATCGATGATATTATCGTCACGGGCGATAAATGCGTGGTGCGGCACATTTGAGCCGTCAAAGATGAAATTTGCCACCTCATTGGCCGTCTCATAGCGGTTGGCTCCGGCGATGCGAAGCGGCGAGGGAAGGGCGTCTTCCACGTTCTGCGACAGCGCCGCTGTGCCGCCTACCAGGATGGTCTCCGTGATGCCCAGATCGTCGATGACGTCCCGGACCTGAGAGGGCAGAAGATCGCCCTGCGCAAGCAATATGGGCGCATCGAGCTCGGCAGCCAACGCCGTGCCATAGACCCCGTCGATGAGATTTTCATTGGCCGCCGATAAAATGACCGCCGTACCCGTGGGAGCGCCGACATCGCGGGCGACGTCGACAGCGGTGCTGAAGCGATCGGCACCGGCGCGGCGCTCGGGATTCAATCCCATCGCATCAACCGCGGCTTCCACATCAGAATCGACGGCACTCGTGCCACCGACGATAAGGACCCGGTCCGGATCGAGACGGCTCAATTCCGCCCGCGTCGATTCGTGGAGTTCATCGGCTGGCGTCAATAACAATGGCCCATCGTGATGGCTGGCCAATGAGGCAGCGACGATGGTGTCCGAGGTCGGTCGATCGCCGAGGACCAATACAGCCATATCTGCACCATTGGGAAACTCGCTCTGAGCAACGGCCGCCGCCGAAGCATAGCGGTCCGGGCCGGCGACCCGTTCCACCTCGGCGCAGGGAAATTGCTCCGCCGGCAGATCGCTTTCGCTGGCCCAGAATACAGTCTTATCGTGGGCCCCTTCGTGGGAACGGAACTCAATGACCATCTCGTCGAAACGATCGGCATCGATCTGCGCCCAATCCGGAGCAGTCACACAGGCTCGATCGCCGCTGACATCCAGCGACAGAGCACCGTGGTTGGTATTGTGAATCAGATCGTCGTGGTGGCCGGGGTAGCACGTCGTCCAACCCTCGAGATCTGCATCGTCGGCCATGCTATCAAAAGACCACTCATCGCGGCTCAGCACGTCGACCTTGGCCCGAGCGCGTACATATCGGACCTCGTCCTCGAGTTCCGTCTTCGGTGCCACATCGCCCCAGCTTCCGGCGCTGTCCTCAAAGACATCGTCAATATGCACCAACCACGCTCTGACGTCGGGATGATCAAGGCTTGCCTGGCCAATGCTATACTGGTTGGCTTCGAGCCAGACGGTCACCCGCTTGGTTTCGCCCGGCGCAAATCCGTGCATCTGCAGAGTGCCGTCTTCGGAAAGTGAGCTCGAATTATCCGCGCTATTGGAGGGATCGGCGCTATTGAGCCGCCAGCTCGACTTGTCGTGGCTGTCGTGATCGTCGTGAATCGTATAGTGGGTGGGCCGGATAAACGGGGTCTCGAATTGATAGCCGATCTCCACTCCTTCGATCCGCTCGTCGGACTGGTTCGTCAGATCGATTTCGGCGCGAAACTCCTGACCCGGAAGCGCATCGGCGATGCCACGGCTCGATCCGTCGGCATAAAAATCGTCGACGTGAATCATGCGCACATCCAGATCGACGTTATACGTCGGATCGGGCTCTGCTCCACCACCGGCGGCGCGATCGATAATCGCCTCGATCTGGGGGAGAAGATTAGCTCCCGGACAGGCCGTACTCTGGCCGGGCCATTCCTGATGGCCTCGAACATCATTGCGGTTAAGCGGTACTCCGTAATGATTATGGACCCAGCCCAACACAGCTCCCGCCGCATCGAGCGATGCCTCGCTGGGAGCCGTGGAGCCACTAAAATTACCCGACAAACTAATGCCGATATTATTGGTATTTTGGCCACCGACATGAGTACCGACTCGGCTGTGATCGCGCCCCTCTAAGATCTGACCGTCCTCGAAAACTATGAAGTGATAGCCGATATCACACCAGCCATTGGTATCCATATGAAAGTTTTGATATCCCCGCATCCTCGCCGCCGGATCTCCACCCTGAGAGCCTGTGGTGTGGTGAATCGAGGCTCGCGACGGGCTATGAGGCGTGGCACAGCTCTGGATATTTAGCGCCGCTCGCGCTCCCCACTGGCTTCGGGAGACGATATCCGGTCCACCAGAGGTGCTGAGCATGAACATCTCGTTCACATCCGATGACTTCTGGCCGTCATCCTCGAGACTCTCTCGAAGCTCGACATCCTCCTCCTCGCCATCGAGGACTCTGGGACTGGCGATAATCTCCTCTTGAAATTCGAAGACGCCGTGCAAGATGTCATCGCCGCCACGCATCTCCAATTGCGAGACCGGGTCGTCGAGGACCACCAAAATATTGTACATCTGGCCGTGATTCCACGTGATCTGTACGTTTTGCCAATCCGACCAGGTGCCGTCATCTTGAGGGGCCCGATATTGGAGCCGAGAGATATCGTCGGCATCGAGCCTCGCACCCAATTGCTGAAAAGAGCGCTCCATCTCAAAATGAGCCGTACCGCCCTTAAATAGGCTCTGAGCCTCCTCGACATTATTGACAATAATCCGCTTCATCGCTCCGTGATGATCGTCATCGTGACCGTGATCATGAACGTGGTGCTCGGCAAGGCGCTCATCGCCCTCCATTCTCATCTGCGATTCGACCTCGTCTATATCTGTCTCGTCCTCCGGTTCAGCACAGCCGAAGGCCGCCGCGAGTCCGCCTACCAGCAGGAGAGCCAGCGATTTTCTCAGTATCGAATTCTTCATCGGTGAGATCCTGTTATTGGGTGTTCAGGTGACAATCATCTGCATTCAAGTCATGCAATCTGCTCCTCGTGCAAGACTATCAAGCAATGTCTGTTCCACACCCGAATTATGTTTACATAACAGGCTCTTAGCGATGAGCCGGCGAGATCCCGCGGTCCTCAGCGGTGACAGATACCCACAGATCGATGAGACCGGCGTGCAGAGTTGTCACGTGGGGGGCTCTTCCAAAAACCACCCGGGCCACATCAAGAGTCCGCTCCCCTCCCAGGGGAGCTGGCGAGAGAGCGCAGCGAACGAGACTGTGGGGTTGCTTCGAAAAACCCCACCGCCGCTTCGCGGCACCTCCCCTCGCGAGGGGAGGAGGTCATCGAACCAGAGCAGCCACATCAAGAGTCCGCTCCCCCTCGCAAGGGGAGCTGGCGAGTGAGCGCAGCGAACGAGACTGTGGGGTTGCTTCGAAAAACCCCACCGCCGCTTCGCGGCACCTCCCCTCGCGAGGGGAGGAGGTCATCGAACCAGAGCAG
>SKQC01000182.1 GCA_007119175.1 Myxococcales bacterium
CCATATTTAGCGCTCATATCGCCATTCTCACAAAAAAATTTCTCTCCCCCCATTACCGCCCGGGAGATGATCATCGGCCTTTATATCAGCCGGCGTCGTGGCTTTCCGGTAATATTCAACAGCTCGTCCCGCGACGGTTTAGAGCTTATCTGTCGAGAAAGATAAGTGTAAACTTCGTCGATTCCTCGATCTCCATACCACCTCCGCCGGAGACGCTTGCCGAGCGGCCATCGATATTGAAGAGCCTTCCGTTGTCCACTTCAAAGAGGATCGTGGCGTCGACATCGGCGCGCATCGCCGGTGGTCCGGCCATCGGTCCGTCACCATCGCCAGCGGGCATTCCGGGCATTGCCATACCACCGCCCATGTCCATGTCCATGTCCATGTCCATATCCATACCCATGTCCATATCACCGTGAACCGCACCTTCGCCGGCCTCGGCAGTCTCCGCCGAAGACTCGGCAGTCGGCGCGCTGTCTACGTCCATACGAAGTCGGAGCTTACCGCAACGATTGTGACTGCACTGCTCGTCGTCGCCGACATCCATATTCATGGTTCCGATCGGCGTCGCCAATTCGACCCTGTCACCGCTGGCGATCGGTCCCTCCGGAAGCTCCAATAAACTGAGGATGTCGGCGGGCAACACGTCGATATGCTGGACGGGCCGCTCCTCTTCGACCTCGCGAGTCCGAGGTTCCCGCTCCCGGACCTCCTGTGAGAGGCTTACTGTCCCGGTGTCGGGATCGACCTCCGCACGGGCTGTAACCTCCATATCGCCGGCGCCGAGGGTTGCTTCACCGGAGGTGGTACTTCCGTCCTGGCTCATTCGCACAATTCCGTAGGCCCCTTCGTCGCGCACCTCGACCATGACTCGCTCGTAGAATTCTACGGTGCCTCGAGGTGTCATATAGGCGCGCAATACGCGCACTTCGTCCGGCAGATCGGCGAGCGTTATCCGATCGCCTGTAGCACTCTCAATGACCAACTGGCGCACGGGAATTCTCAGGTCGTAGCGCCCATCGGGCAGTATTTGCTCTACCTGAAGCTCGAGCTCGGTTTCCGTCGTGATCTGGTCGCTTATCTCATCGCCGACCATCTGACCCATCATCTCAGCCATGGCGCCGCCGAAGGATATCGAGATATCCGTGGTGGCGTCGTAATGAAGCCCATAGCTTTCGCCTTCGGCCAGATCCCAGCGCCACAATTCGCCGTCCTCCGACGAGCTCTGCGTGGCTTCGACACTGGATTCCTGGGTTGCCCGCTCTCGCTGTTGTTCGGTGGACCGGGCATCGCCGTCATCTTCGACGGCCTCGCCGGGACGCTCGGCGCCGCGTTCATCTTGTGCGACATGGGCCGGGTGTGGTGTGCAGCCGACAATTGCGAAAAAAGCCGTCACGGCGGCCACGGTGGCTGATGTTATCTTCATTTTATTACCTCGCATAAAAGTGTTTAGCGCTCATGCTTATGTACCTCATTGCACGTAGCGCTGATCGTTTTTATTCAAAGACGACTCGCAGACCAGATGCGCCGCTGCTCAGGCGCCAAAAAATACACGGCCGTCGTATATCTGCGAAGTCTCCGATTGAGACAAGGGCCTGAAAATCGGTGGCTAATATACGTCACCTTGCTTCGAAGGCGACGGCCGCCATGTTACCCGTAGCCAAGATACTAGACCACACGTTCCACATTGGAGGAATCCAACCTATGAGTAGCGATGACGGAATCACATTGCTGGACCTCACCGGGGGCGGTGGCGGGGGCGATGACGGCGGGGGCGAAGGCATTAGCTTCGAGTCTTTGTCGAAGCATCGAAAAAAAGTCGCTGCCGTGGCACTCGGTCTGGGATTAATGCTTTTGGCTGCGACATCATTTTTTCAGGTCAGTGCCGACAGCGTGGGAGTGGTATTGCGGTTTGGCGAGGTTCAAAGGACCGTTGAACCGGGGCTGCATTTTAAACTGCCGCTTAGTATCGAGCAGGAACATATCGTTCCCACGCGCAAGCAACTCAAGCAGGAATTCGGTTTTCGAACCATCAAAGCCGATGAAGAGACGGCGTACGCCACGGAAGGCTTTGAGCACGAGTCGCTGATGCTCACAGGTGATCTCAATGTGGTCGATGTGCAGTGGACGATTCAGTATCGAATCACCAATGCCGAGGATTATTTATTTCGGGTTCGCAACGTGGACGACACGCTGCGCTTTGTCACCCAGGCGGTGATGCGCGAGGTCGTCGGCGATCGCACGGTCAACGAAGTATTGACCGTGGGCCGTGCCGACCTGGCGGTGCAGGTCAACGACAGGATTCAAACCCTTGTTGAGCGATACGAGATGGGGGTCAGCGTCAGCGATGTGATCCTGCAGGATATCACCCCACCTGGTCCGGTGCGCCCGTCATTCGACGAGGTCAATCAGGCTCAGCAAGACCAGCAGCGGCTCATCAACGAGGCCCGTCGCGACTACAACGCCGCAGTACCCCGTGCCCGGGGAGAGGCCAAGCAGGTCGTACAGCGCGCCGAGGGCTATCGGACACGCCGGGTCAACCGCGCCGAAGGTCAGGTGGCCCGATTTCGCACTCTATATGACGAATACGTAGAGGCTCCGGAGATCACCCGCCAGCGCATCTATCTGGAGACTCTGGGCGAATCACTGCCCCAGATCGAAAATCTATTCGTCATCGATAGTGCAGCCGAAAACACAATTCCCTTACTTCCCTCTGGAAAGGGTGGATTCGGCGGGATGGGACTTTCGAGCGAGCAGGGAGGTCAATAATGAATACGAAGCGAATCATCGCCATTGGCAGCATCGCCGTCGTCGCCCTCGTCCTTGTTTCATTTCTGGCTTCCGCCACCGTGGTCGACGAAAATGAACAGGTCGTGATCACCCAATTCGGGGCCCCCGTCGGAGAGGCCATCACCGAGCCTGGGCTGTATTTTAAGACCCCGTTTATCCAGCGGGTACACCGATTTGAGAATCGCTATCTGGAGTGGAGTGGAGATCGAAACCAGATCCCGACGCTGGACAAACGCTTTATCTGGGTCGACACCTTTGCCCGGTGGCGCATCGTCGATCCGCTGCGATTTTATCAGCGGGTTCTCGATGAACAGGGAGCCCAATCGCGCCTCGATGACATCATCGACGGAGCGACCCGTGACGTGGTGGCCAACCACGACCTCATCGAGGTGGTTCGGCTGACTAATCGAGAACCCGAAGTCGATCCCGACCTGGAGGAGATAGAAGAGCAGTTGGAGTCCGAGATCGACGTCGATATCGACGAAGATCCGGTGCATTCGGGACTCGTCGACATCGACCGTGGGCGCGCCCAGATCATGGAGGCCATTTTGGCGCAATCCGCGGAGCGTGCCGAGGATCTGGGCATCGAGGTGTTGGACGTGCGCTTTAAGCATATCCACTACAACGAAGACGTTCAGGAGCAGGTCTTTGCGCGAATGATCGCCGAACGCCAGCGAATCGCCCAGCGTTACCGCTCCGAGGGCGAAGGACAGGCCGCAGAGATCGAAGGTGAAAAGGAGCGAGAATTACAGCGTCTGGAGTCTGACGCCTACCGCGAAGCGGAGCAAATTCGCGGGGAAGCCGACGGCAAGGCGGCGGCAATTTACGCTGAAGCCTTCGATGTAGATCCCGAGTTTTATCGCTTCCTGCGCACCATGGAGACCTACGAAGAAGTCCTCGACGAGGACTCCACTTTGCTGCTGACCACGGACAGCGACTTCTTTCGCTACCTGAAGGATATTGGAAATTGAGGTCGATAAATATCTATTATTCTTGCTCCGCGTCATTCCCTTGAGCTCTATACGGCCCGGTTTGCGCGCGGTAGCATTTGCTTTCGAGGGATAATGTCGATTTTGATTGCGATCTAATTGAGGTGGTCCGTGCGTTTATCAAAATATCTGACCCTATTCGCACTGGCGTTTTTCATCGGGGCATCCTGTAGCGGCTGCGACGACGAGTCGGAAGCACATACCTCCGATCGCTGCCCGGAGCGAACCTGTGAGTTGTGTGACGATCACTCCGATTGTGCCGACGGGACTTATTGTGACGAAGACCAGGGGGAGATGGTCTGCGTTCTGCAGGATTGCGACCCCGGCGATATGCGCTGTGAAGATGGGGCGCAACAAGTCTGCAACGAGACGGGCAGTCAGTGGTTGGCCCCCGAGATATGTGCGAGCGGAGAGTGCGACGGAGATCGGTGTGCCTGTGTGGGAGACCAGGACTGCGGGGCCGGTTTTGAGTGCGATGACGGAAGTTGCGTCTGTCCCTCCAATACCCTCTGCGGCGAGCCATCGGCATGTTGTGAGGCCACCGAGATCTGCGACGGAGCTGGCGCCTGTGTACCGGCCTGTGCTGGAGATGTCTGCGGTGTCGACGATGAACTCTGTTGTGAGGGAGATATACCGACCTGTGGGCCCACATTGGAGTGCGTCGTCGATTGTTCCAACCAGGGAATGTTATGCGGTGACAATCTCGATGAGTGCTGTGAACAGGGCGATATCTGTCTGTACGGAGTGTGTCACACCCCGGGAGAGGACTGTGACGACTTCCGCGAATGTGGCTTCGGCGAGTACTGCGACCAGGGAATTGGCAAATGCGTTCCCGACGAATTTCCGGAGGGGATCGATTGTGGTCAGGAGGCGGATTTCGAGGAGATGGATATCGAGGAGAAGTGGTCCTGGACTGAGGACAACACCACGTCGACACCGGTGGTGGGAGATGTGACGGGCGACGGGGAGCCGAATGTGGTGATATTGACATTTGGCGGTGACGTGGTGGCCCTGGACGGCGAGGGCGAAGAGGTACTGCGTGCCGGTCGCGGTGACGACGTAATGGAGGCCTACTGGCGCTCCAACCCCGCCCTGGCCGACGTCACCGGCGACGGACAAATGGAGGTGATCTACGTCACCGACAGCGGCCACCGCATCGTCGCCATGGACGGCGATGGCGACAAGGTCTGGGAGGCACACGACGAAAACGGAGATGCTGTAGAATGGTCATTTAATGCCGGCTCCATCGGGGCGGCGAATCTAAACGGCGATGCATCGACGGCGGAGATCATGGCCGGCGCGGTCGTCATCGACAGCCAGGGCCGCGTGGTGTGGAATGAGGACGGCGACGGCACCGTCTACGGGCGCTCGGGAGGCTATATCGGCGGCATGACCATCGCCGTCGATTTAACCGGCGACGGCAAACACGAACTTGTCACCGGTCAACACGCCTGGACGCTGGAATGGAATAGCGAACCCGGAAGCGAGGATTGGCCGGACGTCGACGTTGAGCTGCTGTGGAAAAACGAGGATGGAGACGACGGCTATCCGGCAGTGGCCGATATCGATGGCAACGGCAAGCCCGAGGTGGTGTTATTTGCCAGCCACGAGCTTCGAATCATCGAGGGAGATACCGGTGAGTTGTGGTGTGGCGTCGATCCCACCGGTCAGGCCTGTGAAGACGATCCCGATCTGCGCACCCAGCCCAAACCCGACCCTACCGGTGGAAGAAGCAAGGGCGGGGCGCCAACCGTGGCCGATTTCAGCGGCGACGGACGCCCCGAGGTCGGGGTCGCCGGCCGCCACTATATCACGGTATTCGACTTTTATCGGCCCGGATTCGGCAATGACGACACGCCGGAGGACATCGACCATGAACTGCTGGCCCAATACGGTCAGGACGAGCCGGAAGTCGGCGAGATTTTTATTCGCTGGTATCTCGAATCACAAGACGGATCAGCGGCCACCGGGGCATCGGTCTTCGACTTTCAGGGCGATGGCTCGGCATCGGTGATCTACAATGATGAGTGCTTTTTGCGAGTCTATAATGGCTATGACGGCGAGGTCGTGCTGGAAAAGCAGAACTCCTCGGGAACGCGCACAGAAAACCCGATCGTAGTCGACGTCGACCAAAACGGCCGCTCTGAAATCGTGGTCATCGCCAATGACCAGAGCCGCAGTTGTGATGATTGGGACTCCGATCCCTACGAGGAGCGGCGAGGGGTGTATGTATACGAAGATCCCAACCAGATGTGGGTCCATACCCGCTCGGTGTGGAATCAACACGCCTACTCCATCGACAATATCAATGACGACGGCTCGGTGCCCGATGTGGTCGACAACTGGTGGGAAGATCACAATACGTTTCGGGCCAATCGCCAGGGGCGAGTGCCACTAAACGCCGCCGACGTAGAGCTGACGTCAGTGGAGGTCGACAACCGATCCTGTCCCCCGGACCTACAGCTTCAGATCACTATCAAAAATGCGGGACTAAATACGATTCCGGAGGGATTGCCGATAACGGTCTACGACGTCGATACGGGAGAGGCTCTGGAGACAATCGTCATCGACGAGATCATCGCCCCCGGCGCGGCGATCACCACCCAGATAAGCTATGAGATTCCAGAATTTATGATCAACGTGGACATCACCTTGCAGGTGGTGGCCAACGACGACGGAGAAGGAGACGGAGACTTCGTCTACGACTGCAATCCCGACAGCGCCACCCAGGTGCTGCAGACGGAATGCCTCGTCGAGCTGTAAATCACCTGTAAATCACCTCCCCCCAAAAACCACCCGGGAGATGAACATCCACCAGTATTTGCAAGCCCAAATCACATTCGACGGCACTCTCCCGTATGGTAATTATTTGATTTGGGGAAAAGCCCTCCTCAGGGGATAATAAATGGACGCACAAAACTTCATCGACATCCTTAAAACCCACCAATCCGACGCTGAACGTGAAAAAATTGAGCGCTATTTCGATGCTACGGTCAGTGATAGCAAAATCATCGGCGTACGCATGAAGCGCATCTTCGATCTCGCGAAAAACAACAAGGATCTTGATATTGCCGAGATCAATACGCTGTTAGACAGTCCCTATTACGAGGCGCGTATGGGGGCCGTAAGCGTCATGGATTTCCAGGCCCGCCGTAAGTCCAACGAAGAGCATCGGAAAGCATTATTCGAGCTATATCTCGACCGCCACGCTCGAATCAACAACTGGGACCTCGTGGACCGAGCCGCAAAGCGGGTCATCGGCGGCTATCTATACGAATTCGAAAAACCACGAGATATCTTATATCAACTGGCAAACTCCAAACATCAGTGGGAGCGCCG
>SKQC01000414.1 GCA_007119175.1 Myxococcales bacterium
CTAGCAGCCCGGAAGGCGGCCAGGCTGGTCGCGGGCCCCGAATGCTTGCGAGAGGCGGCCAGGCTGACCGCTTGAGTGCGCGCGGAAATCCCGGACAGGTGGCCTTTGGGGTGAAAATCCCTAAATTTCATAATGGGTTAGCTGGCTTCCGGGTGGAAGCCGAGTAGTACCCCCGCCGGGAGTCGAACCCGGACTGTACAGATTTTAAGTCCGCTGCCTCTACCAGTTGGGCTACGGGGGCATGTAGGCGTGGTGAATTAGCATTGAGATGAGTCCTGCGCAAGGGGGGTGGCGCGGGACACCATACGGAAGTCGAGGGGGTTGACGTGGCAAATTCGGCGGTACGACAAGATGGATCTTCGATTCGCGAGCTGGGGCGCAATTTCGTGCGCCTCGGCCGCGACGGTCTGGCGGCCCTGCTGGTGCCCTGGTTGGGGATTGCGGTGGTCGATTTTGGCTTCGTCGCTCTCGCCGTCGCCGTGACGCTGATCGCCGCCAATGCCGGCCCGGGCACCACGGGCGGGGTGTTGGTGCAGATCATCGCCGTGTTGCAGGGCATCGCCATTATGACCCTGCGGGTTGCCCTGTTGAAGACCCTGCGCGACGTGGGCATGCAGGGGCCCGACGTAGTGGGCACGGCGGGGGCCGTGGCCCGCGATATCATCGACCGCATCGTGCCGGCATTTTTGATCACCCTGGTGATGGGAATCATCGTCACCGTCGGACTCGCACTCTGTGTTTTACCCGGTCTGATAGCCCTATTTATCTTCGCGTTTGCGCCCTATCTGGTGGTGGCTCGGGGGCGCCAGATAATGGACGCTCTGCGCGAGTCGGTTCGCTGGGCCGGCCGAGAATGGCTGCTGTTGTTGACGGCCCTGGTCGTCGCCATTATCGCCGTCGGCCTGTGGTCGATTCTGATAGGCACCATCACTGCCATCGGCGTTCGCCCCACCGTGGCCGTTCCCGTAGGCATGGTCGTGGGCTGGTTGGGCAATACCATCCTCGGCTATCTGGTCTTTTTGTGGTGGGGCGCCGTGTACATCACCGCCGATAGCCACCATCAGGTGGAGTCTTTGAGAAAGACCGCGCCCGGCGCTGATCAGTCCGAGGGCCCGAGGACATACGAATATTAATCGTCGTCCTCGTCATCGCTTTCTGGCGGGGGCTCGTAGAATACGGAGAGGACGTGGCGTCCGGCGGGCAATACGACGATGCGCTCGTCGCCGTCGCCGCTTTGAGATGAGGCTTCGAGGTCGACCTCGTCGTCGTCGACTTCGATGCGGTCGATGCCGCGTCCCTGATAGTGCTCCGGGACTGCCACGCTCGGAATTGCCCCGTCGGGCGCCGTGCCCAGTCTGGCCCCCATGAGGTTGACCGAAACCGTCAGCCGGCCCTCGTCGGCCGACCACTGGCTGGTGACGATGGAGTGGCGCCGGGCCGTCAAAAAGTCGACGTAATCGGCAATCGTGGTCAGCCAGTGGTCGTATTCCCGGCTCAGGCGGTGAAAGTCGCGAAAACCGAGCAGGATTCCCGCCGACGGCTCGCGCTCCATCGCGTCACTGGAAAGGCTGACCACAATCGGTTGGTGAAACCCTCGGCGACTCGCGTCGAGGAGCTCGCGCAACCGGTCGGTGGTGATACTGGCGCCGTCGAGGACGAAGGGCATCTCCAGGACCGGCAACGGCCGTCCGCGGTCGTCGAGCGGATAAAAGGGCATCCCCGTGCCGAATAAAAATCCGTATTGCGAAGAGTCGGCAGGGCCGAAGCTATTGTCGATGCGCACTCCTGCTCCGGCGAGAGTCCGAAATGTGCTGTCCCAGTCTGCCTCCCATAATGCGCCCTCAGTGCGCACCTTTGAGACCGACTGGCGATCGCCGAGTGCGGCTTCGAGACCGAGCTGCTGGCGGGGCAGGCTGAGTTCTCGTTTCCAGGGTCTGATGGCTCCGAAACCGACCCCCTCGGTGACCGGAGAGCGCTGTCTTCCCAGCACCCACAACAGCCCCACGTCGGCACCTGACTCCGCGGCAAGGGCGGCGTGATTGGACGTAAAATAGTCGGGGGCGGCAAAGATTGTCGATGAGGCATCTTTTTTGCGGGCCCAATCGGCATAGCCGAAGGCAGCTCGCGGTGATCGCTCGGCAGGGTGGACGGTCATCGCGGCTCCGCGATAGGCCCCGGGGTAGGGCCACAGTCGAGCCATCGGCCGCTTCTCCGGGATGCGATCGAAGACCGCTCGCTGCAGCACCTCGCCGTAGGGAATCGTCGTCGCCAGAAGCTTCTCGGAGGCCACTCGGTCGGCCGTGGGAAGCCAGCGCTCGCTTTCAGGTGTGCCGAATTCTAGCTCCCTTGTCGGCTTTCCCTGGTGCATGGCCAGAAGCGAGCAGCCGAAATCGAAGAGAAGAGAGTAGACGTGGCCGCGCTCTAAAGGCTCGACGATCATCGCCGGTTGCTCGCCGATCTCAAATACCACGGGACCATCGGGCTGAGGCGCTAAATCGGCGGCCGGGAGCAGCCGGCCCGACAGCGGTACATCGAGCAGATATTCGCCGTGGAGTCGCTCGGCATCTAACCCCTCGGCGGAGCTAATCGACTCTGCGCGGCTGATAGCGCCCACGGTCGACAGGCCGGTGATCGGCTCCCAGTCCCCGCGCGGGGCCTCGATGACGAGTTGCCCTCCCTGTCGTGCGAATTCCTCTAGATAATTCCGCTCTCCACTCCCCATCGCCGCGGCGACCCGTCCCGGCAAAACGACGACGGAGTGGCCGGCCAATAATTGTGGGGTGATCGTGTCGGCCGGGGCCATGGCAAAGGTTCCAAAATACTGCCACAGGGCATTAAACCAGCTAAAGGTACAATCGAGCGTGTCGAAATCGACGGCCCTTGCAGGTGGGGCCGTGGGGACTACGAGCAGGACGTCGCCCTCGGAGCGGTCGGGAGGCTTCGAGCCGTCGGCCTGTGGCGACTCTGCCGGCTGCAATCGAGGGTCTTGAATCGCCGCGTATCCCACGGCCAGCAGGGCGACGACGAATAGGGCCAACACATCCCACCGCAACTGCTCCCAGATTGTGCTCGGCTGTGACATGGGGGCGACTATTCAGTGGTAATAAAATTCGAGGTTATTAAATCCCGAGCGAAGGCGAACCCGGCGCAGCGAAAAGCCAGCCAGAGATATTTCTTCGGTATCGAGCTCGCTGGTGACGATTTCAGCACCGACGCGCTCCGTTCCCGCCAGGGCGTCCAAAAACGTGGCATCCCCGATCTGCTCCGGGATGAGCAGATAGATATCGCGTCGACTCGCCCGGGCCGTCACGCGCAACAGAGTTCCCCGATGATCCGGCGCCGTCTCGTCGGACTGCACATCTTCGGGGAGGTCCGTGTCGCGATCGATACGACTCCGCACCGATGTTGACCGTCGGGCCCGCTGATATTGGGCATAGCCGACGACGTTGAGCAATCGATGGTCGTAGTGGGCGGCGTGGTCAAAGATCTGCAGCCACCGCTCAAATCGCTCCATATCGGGATAATCAGCATAGGTCGATGGACGGGTGACGATCGTCAAAAGCTGGTGGTGGCCCTCGGAGCTGGCGGCGAGAAGCTCGTCGACATCGGGCCCCTCGTCGGCATTGAGCGGCACGGTCACCGGGTATTGTCGGATCGCAAGGGGCATGCCCCGGTCATTCATCGCTCGGAACGGCCGGCCCGTGCCAAAGGAGTAGCCCCGATGAGTCGTCGATTCATAGCTCAGATCGGAGCGGATCCCCGCTTCGGCGAGGGCCTCCAGGGGCGCCGACCATTCAGATGACCAGATCCCCTGAAGTGAGCGCGACGTCCCCACAGCTCCGCCGTCGAGAATAGAGCGCAAGTGCCGGCGCTGGGCCGGCAATTCGATGGGCTGTAAAAAGGGAGTAAACCCGCCAATACCGAGCGGCTCATAGCGCGTCATCGACGGATGAATCGGACGCCAGGCGAGCCCGATATGGCCACCGGCGTCTTGAATCGCCTCCGCCCCCTCGGCCGTCAACCCGGAGTCGAATGTGGTGAGCAGGGTCGAGGTGCCGCCTTGATCTCGCTCATAATCTAATTTCCAGGCTCCGCCGTCGCCGAGTCGGGAGTCCTCATGGGCGAAGATGATGGCTCCGTCGGCGCCGTCCGGATAGGCCCACAGAGCGGGTGTCGCCGCAAAGCGCATGATCACTCCGTAGACCACGAAGCGCTCCAACAGGTCGGCAAATGGCACCTCGGCGCCCACCAGAGTCTCGTCGGCGATCAGGTCGGCGGTGCGCACCATCTCGCCAGTTCTCGAGCCTGTGCGGGGAACCGAAAAATCCTCGGCAGGCCGCCCCTGTTTTAACGCCACAAGTTGACGGCTAAGGTCAAAATCGACGGTGACGACGTGACCACGGCCGAATTCCACAGCGTAGATGACCGGTGCGCCGTCGATGGACATCAGAGTCTGGGCGTCGGTGCGGGCCGACGTGGAGCCCACATAGTCGACGAATAGGGGCATCTGCTCCAATTGGTTATCGAAGGGCTCGCCGAGTCCCGCGGCATGGGTGATGGCCTGGCCGCGGCGCGATCCCGCGTCGCCGTCGGCTGAAAAAACCTCCCGCGCCCGTCCCTGCGGCCGATCGATGAGCACCGTATTTCCGTCGAGAGCGTGCTCTCTTAGCCGATCCAGAAACGCATCGGGCATCTCCTGCGTGGCGCTATGGGTGACGATGATCATCCGCGACGCGTCGATCATATCCTGGCTGAGCGTCTCCGGCGTAGCCACCGAAGTGGGGCCTACTTCCTGTTCGACGAGGTCGATCCAGGCCGCGCTGAAATCGCGCTCTCCGAATGTGGAGCCACTTTGACGAATCGCCTCGTAGTCGAGTACCACCAGAATGTCGGCCTCGGCACTATTAGTGATCTCGATGCCGTCGGATTCCTCCAACTCCGCCTCCAGGGTGATCGGGTTGCTCTGAATCAGGGCGCTCGCCAACACCAGAGCGAGGACCGACCACAAGAGAATGCGGAACGGAAGGAGGTGGAATCGTTTTTTCTCAAGCGAGACGACCATGCGGGGTCGATATGGGTGAGGGTTTGCCCGGGAGTGGGGCGACGGCGGTGAAATCCCCGGGCAGTTCCTTTGGTTTTACTACGAATCGGCCCTTAAATTAAACTGCGGGCTTGTGTGAGGAGCCCGGTTTTTCAAAACGCTACACGTTCTCGAACACTGGCAGACAATATTATGAGCCCACAGATAGAGCTCGAAATTAGCGGGGATGTGTTGACCGTGCGGTGGTCTCGCCGCGGACGGCTGATGGCCGCCCTGTATCGGGGCATTAAGTTATTTCCGCTCATCATGGGGGGATTGGCGATCTTTTTTATGCCCGATTACGTCTTTCGCTTCGCCGAAGAGGAGCCGGTGACGGGATTATTCTGGGGAAGCCTGGCGGCGTTGGCATTGTTGATCAGTTTCCTGGCCTCGAGTCTTCGCTACTTTCGAAGCGATCAGTGGATCTTTGATGGGTCGGAGCTAGTCGTGGCTGCCGAGGTTCAGACTCTGTGGGGCAAACCGGCACGAGGAGAGGCGGAGCTTCGGGAGTTAGAAGCGCTGATGCTGGAGACCCAGAAATGGCCCCGCCGAAGCCGACTGGGGATGCGGTTGGAGTCCGGCGAAGAAGAAATTTTGTTGCAAGCTCACGGCCTGGGCGACGAACTCGATGAGGTCGCGGAGACGATTTTCGAATTTTTGCGCGACCAGCGCTACCACATCGACCTGGAGCGAGTTGAGGACGATGCCGATGCTGCTGATGCCGAAGATGAGGATTGAGCAATGGTGAAAACGAGTGCTGTCGGTGTCCTGACTGGCGCGATTTGTCTGGTGATGATCGTCGCTGTGGCGGGGCCGGCCCATGCCGAAGACTGGCAGGTCGAAAGCGGTGACGAGCGTCAGCAGCGGATCATCGATCGCTACCAGGAGATGCTCGAGGAGGAGCCCGTCGAGGGAATGGCGCTGAACCGACTCTTAGGCCACGTCGGGCGAGGCGCCGGCCTCGATCGCCTCATCTCGCACTACGAATCGCGGGTCGATGCCAGTCCCGACAATTTCAACCTGCGCCTGGTGCTGGGGCATTTATTAAAGGCCCGCGGCGACTACGATGAGGCATTCGCCCAATACGACCACGCCATCGAACTCGATCGCAATGACTCGCTGGGCTGGCTCAGTCGGGGAACCATCAGGCTGTTGACCGGCGAACGGGCACAGGCCATGGAGGATTTTGAAGAGGCGCTGGAGCGCGAAAGCGATCGAGAGCGCCGCCATGAACTTATGCAACAACTGGGCGAGATCTCGTTTTCACAGCGCGAATTCGAGCGGGGAATGGAGTTTTTCGACCGCCGCATCGATGCCAGCCCCAACGATCAATTTCTTCGCATGGAGTACGTCAGTCTCCTGGTCCAATATCGGCAGCTCGACGAGGCGATCGCGCAATACCAGGTCTTAAGACGCCTGCTCTCCGGCGATACCCGCCAGCTCGCCACTTTGCTGCGCGATAAGGCCGATGTCTATGAGATGATGGGCGATGATCGGGCGGCGCTTGAGACCTACGAAGAGGCAAAGGATTTGGTCCGCTCCGATAGCTGGCTTGCCCGGGAGATCCGCCAGCAGATCGTCGGCGTATATCGAGGCGCCGGAAGGCTCGACGATTTTCTCGACGATTATGGCGGAAGCTGGCGGCGCGGCAGCACCGAACAGCGGATGATGGTGGCCGATGTGTACGGGGAATTGGGAAGGCTCGAGGAGGCACTGGATTTATATGAGGCGCTGGCCCGTCGCGACCGATCTGCGGTTGAACCGCGGGAGAAGGCGATTCGGGTACTGGAGCGTCTGGGACGCGACGATGAGGTCCCCAATGCCTATCTGGGATTGATACGCGCGGCCCCAAATGATGAGCGCTACGCATTTGAGCTGGCGGAATTTTACGTGCGCAGCGGCGATCGCGACGCCGCCCGAGATGTGCTGGACGATGTGCGCGGCCGCTTCTCCGGCCAGTCTTATGTGTTGCTCGAACTCGCGGAGTATTACGCGCAGTGGAATTTCGGAACCGACGCTGAAGAGACCTATGAGGCGGTGCTACAGCGAGAGCCCGATGATGACGCCGTGCTTATCCAGGTTGGCGACTATTATTTCGACCGCGGAAATCGCCAGCGGGCCCTCGATATCTGGGAGAAGTTGCCGGATTCCCAGCTCGGCAGCCGCGAGGGAAGTCGCCGGATGGCGGAGTTGCTCGTTCAGCGGGGGATTATCGACGAGGGGATCGATGCCTTCGAAAAACTCATCGAGGAGACGCCGGAAGATGAGCGCCTGCTGCGGGCGATGAGTCGGGCGCTGGAGCGGGCCAATCGATGGGATGAGGCCATGGAGCGCTGGGAGCAGCTTCTGGCGTTGAGCGACGCCCCACAGCGCCAGCGCGAGGCCCGGGCGCGAATCGTCGAACTCTACGATCGCCAGCAAGAGCTTCGCGCTCGCATGCGCCAGTGGGAAGAGGAGCTCAACTCAGAGGATGGCTCACAGGCCATTGACGCCGGATTTTTCCTCGCCGAGGCCCATCTGCATATGCGGGATCTCGATCTGGCAGAAGAGGTGCTATCGGGCCTGCGTGATCGCGACGATCTGAGCGATGAGGAGCGTACGTCGACCCTCCTCGCCTTGGAGCAGACCTATGTTCGCGGCGATCGCTTCGAGGACGCCATCGCCGTTCTCGAAGAATTGAGTGAGCATCAACCGGATATGCGCCGCGAGCTATTGGAGCGCAAATCAGAGCACGCTCTGGCAGGTCAATTCGGCGATTCAGCCGTGGAATACGCCTCGCGGGCTCTAGAGACCAACCCCGATGATGCCCGAGCTCAGGCAAAGATGGGTCGAGTATTGCGCGATCTCGGTAATTTTGAGGCCGCCGTCGATCACTTCCGGACCGCCGCCGACATCGATTCCCGAGATCACGAGGTGCGTCTGGAGTTGGGCAAGGCCCTTGCCGAGTTGGGCCGCCGCGGAGAGGCCGAGGACTCATTGATGGCCGTCGTCGAAGACGCCTCTCAAGATCAATTGGTGCGCGATGCCGGCGAGATATTGCTCGCCCTTGCCGAGGAGGCAGGACAGCTGGAAGCACTGGAGAACCGCTGGGCACCGCTGGTATTTCGAATGCCCGTGCGCGACGCTCACGCCCAGTTGATGTTCCAGCTCTATGATCTGATCGCGGGCCCGCTTTTATTGCAGGTATATCACGGCTCGTCGCGGGAGCGAGATCAGGCTCGAGAATGGCTCGACGGCGTCGGCGGCCGGGCGGCGCCGTTGATGGTGGAGCAATTACAGCGCGATAGCGCCGGGCCCAGGGCACGGGCGCTGCGGATGGTCGCGGAGATGCGCGTCGACGTGGCCGCCCCGCAGGTGGCGCGAGTTATCGCCCACGAAGACGACGAGCGAATCCGCAAGATGGCCATCGTCGCCGCGGCACGCCTCGGCGACACTCGCTTCGTAGACCCGCTTTCGGGGGCCCTCGACGATGGCTCGGCAACCGTGCGACACCTGTCGACGTGGGCGCTGGGCTATATCGATTCCGATGAGGCCCGCGAGGTGCTCACAGAGCTTGCGGACACCGAGGTCGACGGCACAGGACCGCGGCTTGCGATCGTCGGTCTGGCGCAGACGATGCAGCAGCGCGAGCGAGAATTAATGGAGATCCACCTTCGCCGGCTGGTCGCCGATCCGGTGGGCATCGAGCGCGATCGGGCGGCATTGCTTTTGTCTGCTGTGGCCGCCGATATCGCCCGCGGAGAAGGAGAAGAATTTCGGCCCATGATAGAGGAGTTGGCAGATGATCGGCTCGATCCGATCGGCTTCTGGGCGGCGCGAGTACTGGGCACTTATGACGATACCGAGGCGTCGAGCAGGTTGTGGAAAATGGCGCTCGACGAGGATCGACTCGTCGCCCGCCGCGGTGAATTGGGACTTTTGCAGATGCTGGCCGGCGTCGAATCGACACCCCGCCGGTGGAGCGATGAGATTCGGTATTTCGATTGGACGAATACTGAGTTTGAGGCACGGCGATTTCTGCGCCACCGGGGACGTCAATTATTCGGTATTCATCCCGATGTGGCGCCCGATATGTGGTCGACGGCCGTCGACCAGGGGTTGCGACAGGCGTTGGAGAGTGAGGAGATCGACTCGCTTGTGCAGCCGGCGCTGGGTCGAATGGGCTCGCGCTTTGAAAACGGGGAGACCGCCGGATTGTGGCATCGCCAGCGGGCGGCGAAATTTGCGACCGCCATTTTGGAACAACGCGATGCCGATCAGCTCTCGGCAGGGGTTCAACTGCAATTGGAGGTACTCGACGCCTCGCGCGCCGCCGATCTAGAGGCTATATCGACGCGGGACTTCGACCAGCCGGCAGATCTGCTGGGGGCTATCGCCCTCGGCAGGTTCTCCGGCCCGATGGTGTTGCCGGCGCAACTGATCGTCGATTCGCTGCGATCGTCTGACCGGCAGATGCGGCGAATGGCGCTGCGCGCCGTCGCTGCAGTTCAGGTCGACGACGCCCCACAACAGGAGCTTGCTGAGGCGGTGCTCGAGGCGTTGAACGACGACGATATGGCAGTACAGATCGCCGCCATCGCCGCCACTCAGCGACTTGGCCTCGACGGAGCCGACGAAATCCTCGCCGACCTTGAACGCGATGCGCGCCCGGCCCTTCGCCGCGCGGTGCGCCAGGCGAGGCGATCGCTGGACTCCGGGGCCGATTAAAACTCTCCTCATACTGTTGCAACAAGCCGGGCGGCCACCGGTTCTTAGGCCGGGTTGAAGGTGAGGGTTGATCGCCGCGGGGACTTGGGCGTAATCTGCGCGTCGAGTCAAAACTAAAGAGTTCCCCCGTTGGAATGGAGGCGAGACGATGTCGAGTGCCCGATTATGCAGCAATTGCAAGGCCGTCGTGCCGGATGAGCATTTTTATTGCGGGCGCTGTGGCGCCAGCTACGGCGACGGAAGCCGGGAGCAGGCCAATGAGACGCTTTTTTTCGGGGCCATGCAGGCGCCGGGAAGAGCGAAGCTGATCCTCATCGCCGGCGAGGGGCTGGAGGGATTGAGCTATCACCTCAACTCCACAAAACACGTCGCCGGTCGCGAAAGCGGGGTAATATTATTTCCCGACGACGAGTATCTCGACGACGAGCACGCCACCTTCTTTTATAAATCCAATAAGCTTTATTTGCGCGATGAGGATAGCCTCAACGGAACCTTTTTGCAGATCGACAGTGAAGATACGCGGACCCTCAATGACGGCGAGGAATTTATCGTCGGTCGCCAGCGATTTCGCGTCGAGTACCTCGATTGCAGTGACGACCACGTCATGGACGACGGAACGATGATGTACGTCAGTCCCGTCAAAGGATATCGGTTTCGCCTTCTTCATATCGTCGAGGGACGAAAGCCGGCGGCCGCTTTTTGCAACGCCGACAACTCGTTGACGATTGGACGCGAGGGCGCCGACGTATTATTTGCCAACGACCGGCATATCTCCCGGAACCACGCCAGGGTGGAATGGAAGGACGACCGGGTCGTCATCACCGATCTGGGCTCTAAAAACGGCACTTTCGTGCGTCTCGACGATATAGAGTCGCTGCAGCACGGCGATTATGTCTTTATGGGAAGTGAGTTGGTGCGCATCGAGATCAATGTCTAATCAAAAAAAATACCGGGATAAAAAAAGCGCCGCATCCGGAGCACTGACCGGATGCGGCGCTTTTTTTTAATTTGGTTCGCCTCCGGGGTACGCTGTCGAAGCTGACAGTCAGTCCGGATGCGGCCGGGAGGTTCGTCTTACATCGATGGTTGATCGTGGTGTTCGTGAGCGTTCATGCGTACCACATTTGCCGCGTGAAGGCCTTTGGGTCCACGACGCAACTCGAATTCAACCACTTCACCTTGCTTCAAGGTTTTAAAACCCTCGCCTTCTATCTGGCTGTAGTGGACGAAGATGTCTTCTTCTCCTCCTTGAGTGATGAAGCCAAAACCTTTGGCATTGTTGAACCATTTTACTGAACCCGTAGCCATACGAATACCCTCCTGCTGGGACATCTTTAAAAAGAAATACGTCACAGTTCTCAAAAAGGAATGTGGCAACAACCACGTGCTCCGATCTGCGCTCCTACCTCCTTGGTGGAAGCGATGAAAGGGTGGGAAATCCGTCCCTGGATTTGCCCTCTCATAGAACCAACCTACAGGTTGTATAATGATAACATTTGACTCTGAGTCAAGCTATGTTTGATGTTATTTCTTAAGGGAAAGTTCCACTTATAGTGGAATAGTTATGCTTATTCAGTGTTGATGTAAAATTACAGTATTGGTGCCATCTTTTGCTGATTTTATCATCATAATTGACAGGAGTGCAAATATGGCGGTTCAGTAAAGTGAAATAATAAAGATAAAATGGTGGTGGCGGCGGACGGAAAATAGAAAGAACGGATATCCCCGGATATCGAATCGGGAAGCCCCGTGTGATCTGGGTGCGTCGGGTTGGCGAAAAGTGGCGGGGGCATCGGGGGGGCAAATCACCTTCGAAGTCACATAAAGAGTCCGCTCCACCTTCGGGGGAGCTGGCGAGCGCTGTATGCGAGGCTGAGGGGAAGGTCGGGGAGCCCTATTGTTCATTGTGGCTTCCCGAAACTCCCCCATTGTCTCGCAATGCTCGACATTTCCCCCGGCGGGGGAAGAGGTCCGCGCCGTGATGTACCGCCCAGCTTTTCGTGTCTCCCCCGGAGGTGGAGAGTGAAACGCAAAAACCCCCGCCATTTGATGATGGCGGGGGTCTTGGCCTTCGATGAGGCAATTGACGCCGGCTGCCGGCGCGGGTGTTATTTAATCGCCGCGTGCGGTTCGCTGGTCGATGGTCGTGATGTGGCTTTCGGCCTTCTGGACATAGGGTCCGTCGGGCGCAAGTTCGAGGTAGTTGGTGAAGGACTCACGGGCCTTTTCATCGTCGCCCATTCGAAGCAGGACAAATCCCCGGTTGTAGTGGCCCGGAGCGAAATCGGGGGCCATGGCCACCACTTCATCGTAGATTTCTAAGGCCTCGTCGGGTTGTCCCTCGGAGAAGATGGTCAGGCCCAGCGTGATGTGGGCGCGCGGATCGTCGGGATCGAGCTTTAATGCCCGTTCGATGGTCTTTCGAGCCTGCTCGTGGGCATTGATGAAGGTAAAGGAGGCGCTAATATTGAGCAGCGTCTCGTAGTGCAGATCGCCGCGCTGGGCCATTGAGGCCCGGTAGGCGTCGATGGCCGCCTCGTGAAGTCCGCGTTCCTGGTAATGATTGCCCAGGTTGAAGTATACGGTCGGTTCGGAGTTGCCGCCGGCATTTAGGGCATCCTGGAATGCCTCGGTGGCATCTCGGAATTGTTCATTATGGGTCAGGGCGATGCCCCGGTTCATATGGGCGTCCCAGCGCTCGTCGTCGAGGTCAGTGACCTGTTCATACAGGCTTGCTGCCTCTTCCCAATCGCGCTGGTCGAGGGCTTCGTTGGCCTGTACGAAGAGCTCCTGAGCCGTCGGTCCCTCCGGCTCGACAACTTCGGGTTCGGCATCGTCTTCCTTCTCGGCACTCGAGGAGGAGGAACAGGCGACGAGTCCCGAGCTGAGGACGACGACGACAGCGATGAGAAGACTAAGATGGCTGGTGCGAAGACAATTCACGGGCATTCTCCAAAAGATGAGCCTCGTTAAGTGCGTCGATGACGCCACGAAAGGCGGGATAAGAAAACCAATGCACAACGTGACGGGAAAATATCGTGTCGCGCCGATTACGACAAGGGCAGTCGCTATCGCCGCCGCCCTGATCACGTTCGGCGCTCTTGTCGGCTGCAGCGGATTTGCCGAGCAGGCCCGGGCGGAGCGCGAATCCGGCAGCGATGGTCACGAGGTGGCCGTCGGTTTATATCAGTCGATGTTGGTGGTATTTCGCGAGGATACGGCGGGGATCGAATTTACCTCCGAGGATCGGCTGGTCGTCATCAGTGACTACGAGCCGGTGGAAGAGGAGCGCCGTCGCCGTTTCTTCGGACAGGTAGTGCCTGTGGGAAGTGGGATTGGCGTTCGCATCACCGCAGAGTATCAGTACGCATCTGGGGCCGATGATGAAGAGAAGCAATGGGTCGACGAGCCGCGCGAGAGTGTCGAGGGCGAGGCATCGCCCGATGAATTGCGCATGGCCAGGCGGGTAGAGCGGATTTACCACCGCGGCGACTACTGAGTGGGCTAACCCGGGTTAGGAACGGGCAGGCGGCGAAATCGTCCTATCAAAAAGATAGCAAGTAGCACTACCAGGGGGAGTGATGAGGCCGGCGAGGTGGAGGAACAGGAACATCCACTGCCATTGTCGGCAGGGGTGATGCCATTTCCAGTATCGTCGGTGATGCCGGCATCAATGGGGTCGAATTCGGCCAATTCCTCCACAGATACCGGGCCATCGGAGCCCGACGGGGGGCCGATTTCGACCTCCACCGGCTCTCCCAATATATGGGATACGCCGTCGCGGCCGGTCATCACCAGACGGCCGCACCAGATGTCGGCGTCGAGTTCGTCGGCGGCCATTGAGAGATCGCCGGAGTCCCAGGAGTCCTCAATGTCGATGGTGCGATTCTGGTGGCTCGACCACCAGGAATGATCCAGTTCATCGGCAGGCTCCAGTTCATCGCATCCGCCCTGGGCGACGCGAAATTCGGCGCGCCGGATAGTCACCGGCGCCTCGTCTCGATTACTGAGCAAAAAGCGCAAGGTCGTCGACTCATCGAGCAATAACTCGCTGGGATCGACGGTGGGTCCCTCGTCGACATCGAGGGCCGACGGCGGAGCCTCGTCGAAGTCGAAGGCATCTGCCGAGTAGTCGCGGGTGCCCGTGCCGCCGTGGCCGGCCGCCGTTTCCAGCGCCACCGGCGCCGCATCGAGCGACGCACTGGAGTCGATCACCGGATTGTCGGCGTCGGGATCGATGAGATGGATCCGGTGATTGGAATGAGGCTCGGTCCACAGTCCGGGCTGTCTGGTGGCGGCGACGACGAGGCCCGAGTCCAACCACCGGGCGGCCTCGAATTCTCCGCCCATCGCGGCGTCATCGCCGAGGTCCATGTGCCATAGGAGGTCGCCCGTGGGGTCGACGATAAATAAGCCGGTCCGACTGGTGATCAGCAGCCGACCGTCGAGATCACCCATCAAATCGCGCAGCGGATATAAGTCATCGATGATCAGGGCGTCCGGAAGCTCCGGATGCGCCTCGGAGGCGATGATGAGCTGTGTTTCTTCCGAGTTATCGCGGCTCAGCACTTGAACTGCGGCCAGCGACAGGGGGGGCCAATTAAACGCGGCCGATACCTTGTCTTCCGGTGAGATGATGGCCCGGGCAATAAGGGGAAGGCGCTCTTCGAGTCGTGGGTCGTGATTCCACAAAAAATTGTCGGCGATTTTGTCGTAGATGCGAAGATGGCCGTTGGAGCCGTCGGGCATCAATAATAAATCGGGATCGTTGGGAGTGATAAACCCGGCGGCGACCACGCTGGGAGGGGCTGTCCACTCGCCGGGCGAAAAAAGCTGCTCCACCTGTTGACCGTCGGCGTCAAATCGCACCGCGCCCCGCCCGGAGCCATCGGCCAAAAGCAAGTGGCCGCCCGGTAGCACCACCAGATCGGTATAGGTCGCCAGGCCGCCGTCGGTAAGCTGTAGTTCGGTGTGTGGACCCGGCGTCAGATGGGTTTCGCCATCAAAGCTGGTGGTGACCTGTAGGCCCTGCAGCGTGGAGGTGCCGCCGGCGGTCAGCACATGGAACTTTTCGGCCTGGGCATCGGCGCTAATAAAGGTGGTGGCAGCCGCAAAGACGAGCGCCGCCATCACGGCCTTAGAGCGCGGGACAGAAACACAGAGCTGTGCTAATAATCGGCGTGCGAGAAGTAAAAGGCGTTTCAAGGATGTGCCCGGAGTGAGTGCGAAAAATCATAATCATTGCCGTGCGACACTGCACGGCGCCAGATTCGATGTCCGTATAATACGCCGATTGGCGCCGATAATTCCAACGCAAGAAGGCAAACGAGATGCAAGGTGACGAGTCGCCGAAATCGATCCGCTATGCCGGGCCGCCGTCGGTGTCGGCAGCGGGACGGGAAGTCTTTTCATTTCATCTGCATCGCTACCTGTCGGGATGGCTCCGCGAGACGGGCTGTGAGCGGGTTATGGTGACCGTGGGCTTTGCCGACGCGACCGCCGATCTGGGATCGTATCGCATCGATATCGCTCAGGGAACGGTGGTGGAAAGCGGCTGGACGCACCGCGATCTTGAGGACGCCTGGCGCTTTGGCAATGGACGTCTCGTCTGGGAGGGCCCGGCTGGAGAATCGGTTGTCTTTGACGTGGTGGCGATACTCGACGAAAGCAACGCCGACGGCGAGCCCGGCTCGGCATTGTTGGGATTCGTCACGGCTCGCGCCGATGAAGGGTTGAGCGACGAGGAGTATACCCAATTTTCTCATCAGGCCGCCGAAGCCATTCGCGTCGCCCGGCGAAACGGCGTCCGATTATTTTTCGACGAGCAAAAAGATCTCCCCGTCAAATCTCTTCTCTATGAGGCGATGGACCGCCTCCCGGAGTGGGTGGGCTGTGATCATTCGGCGGCGGTACTCGTGACTCACGATCTGGACGCCGTCACATTGGAGGATTCCACAGAAGGGATCTTCAATGTGCTGGCAGAGCGGGTCTATTTTTCCGATTCCGAAGGTGGAGATCGCCTGGTCGGAATGGCCGTGGACTGCGCGGCGCGAGAAGATCTTTTATTGGGCGATGCCCTCAAGCGCCATCGCAACGAGCCGGATCGCCGCTATTTGCGCTATCGGCGAGACGACGATGGCGTCTGGCGTTTTGAGGAAAGCGATACGCCGCTAAACGGGTGGCATGAGATGTCGGATCGCTGCCCGGAGTCGACGCTGGTGCTGGTACCGCTGGTCCATCGCAGCCACGGGGAGCGAGATCTATTGGGGTTTGTCTCCCTGTCGTGGCGCAATGACTTTTCGCTTCCTCCCTCGTCTCGGCAGGTCCTGGGCGAGCTGGGAAGCAATCTGGCGCGGCTGTTGAGACAATCGCCGCTATATACCCTGAGCGTGCGCAAGATGTGGGTGATTCGACAGGTCGGCGATCGGGTTGAGGCGGCGCTGGGTGCCGAACGGCGCGGGGAGAAGGCTCTGGAAGGCGTCATAGGTTCGGTGAGCGAATTGGTAGCAGAGCATGTCGACGTTCCCTCCTTTGCCATCGGCTATCTAAAGGAAGACGATCCAAAGCGGACGGTGCGCTACGTCCACCCCCATGGATGGACCCGGTTCGACGATCTGGACCTGGCGGTTGATGTGGCGCGCGCCGATCGCGTCGACTCCGGGATATCGGCATTGGCAATGCGGCTTCGGCGACCGGTGGTGCTCGCCGGCGGCCACGGCGAGGGGGAGCGCCTGGCGTTTAAAAATCATCTGTGGGTCGATGAAGAGGCCGGAAAATTATTCGACGCCCGGGCCATCGGCCCTTCAGTCGAGGAGTTGCGCGAGAAGTGTCGGCCGCTGCGCGAGTATTATAAACCGGCGCGGGAGACGGCCTATGCGACGCTGGCCTATCCGATGATTTTCTCCGAGACCCTGACGGGCGTACTGACCGTAGAGGTAGAAAAGACCACCGACTGGCTGTGGTGGACGGGCTTTGGAGGCCATTTATTCTGGGATATGATCGCCAGGGAGATGGCGATGGGTCTGTATTGGTTGCGAGGCGATTGAGCGGCGGGCTGCAGCCAGGACTGCGAAATTAATCAGACGATTTTTTCGGCCAATGCGGGGAGGACTTCGCCGGATTTTCCGCGGATGACGATATCGCAGATATCGGAGAGTTCCGTGGGATTGGGGTTGATTTCGATGAGCGTGGCTCCGCGCTGGTCGGCGATCTGGGGAAGGGAGGCCGCCGGATGTACCAGGCCGCTGGTGCCGACGACGATGCACACGTCGGCTCGTTCGGCCGCTTCGGCGCTTTTTTGCAGGGCATCGGCCGGAAGAGATTCGCCAAACCAGACCACGCCGGGCCGAAGCGGACCGCCGCAGCGCTCGCATGTCGGTAATTTTACAAGGTCCAGGCTGAGATCTTCGAAGGCGTTGCCACATTTGTGGCAGCGAACGACGAGTAACGAGCCGTGTAGATGGTGGATCGGCGGCCGGTAGCCCACCTCGTCGGCCGCCGCCTCCAGCAGATGATCGACGTTCTGGGTGGCGATCGTATAGTCGCCGGTGCGGCACAATTCGATCAGGGCCAGGTGGCCGGGGTTGGGCTGGAGGGTGTCGAGTTTTTCGCGCCGCTCCTGATACCAGCGCATCATCTCTTTGCGATCCGATGCGAAGGTCTGGACATGGGTAAGTCGGGCGATATCGGGGTCGCGAAACATCCCGTCGTCGCCGCGAAAGGTGGGAACTCCCGATTCGGCAGACAGGCCGCTGCCGGCGCAGACGAGCACCGATGGCTCGTCTGCGAGTTCGGCGGCGGCACGTTCGATGGGCTCATTCATTGATGCTCTCTATCAGTCGAGCCGGAAGGGAACGGACTCTGCGCCTTCGGGCTGAAATTCGACCCGCGCCGGGACGAAGCCACTAAATTGGCGGGTGCGCATGCCGTTTTGGACGATCACGCGGGTGCGCTCGCCGTCTGGCTCGAAGTCCACCGTCAGTGTGGTTTGAAGATCGGGGTGGCCGACCGTAAACCGCCCACTGCTCTGTCCCAATTGAGTTCCCATAACCCGCAATTGGTCGATCTCGGTGTAGGGAAGAGCCTCCGGGTCGAGACCGATGATGGGGTCATTTTCTTCATATGCGCCGGTGACGGCTGCGTTGACGGCGTCATAGTCGATATCGTAGATCATCTCGAAGTCCATCCGTCCCCGATTGTTGATCCGATCGCTGGAGACCTGCTCCCAGGGAAAGATCAACGGGACCTGACTAAATCGATCGGTAACGATGAGTTCGTCGACCGAGAATTTCGCCGGAGAATAGGGGGCGTCGTCTCCGGCCATGGCGGTGGCCGGAAGGCACAAAACAAAGACGAGAAGGGCAATGCCACTGGTGATGATACGCATGATGGACCTCGACAAATTGAAAAAGTAATAAGGCGATTTTAACCCGGATTATTCATGACTCGTCTACTGCGGCTCATCAGCTCCAAACTCGCTTCATTTCACTCCTCGACGATGCGCTGCACCCCAAGAGTACTTGGTCGCTTCGCTCCCGGCGCATCGCCTGTGGGGCTCAATTTTGCGCTTTTGACGCTGATTTCTCCTCGTTACGACGCCTCATGAAGAATCCGGGTTGGGTCGATTCCGACGCCAGTGTAAGGGATGGCGCGCGATGCTGGAAGGGCCGTCAGTCATTTGCGATGTGATCCGGCCCTTCGACTGACAGGACTGAATCATGCCTGAATAATTTGTGGCGATGTCCTGTTTGGCTATCGCCGAATCGATTGGCACTCTCAAATTGGGATAAAAATGGAGCAGCAAGCAGAGCACACAGCCTGGATCGACGATGCCCGGCAGCTCAAAGCATTTTGTCGCGGTGTCGCTAAGGGCCCCCTGGCAGTCGATACGGAGAGCGATCATTTTCACGCCTATCAGGCGCAGGTCTGTCTGATTCAGCTCGCCACACCACAGCGGGAAGCCCTGGTCGATCCCCTGGCGTTGAAGGCCGGCGAGTTGGCTCCACTGCTGCGGATTTTTGAAGACTCGGCAGTGCCAAAAATTCTGCATGCGGCGCGAAATGACATCATTGAGATCGATCGCGACTACGGGGTGGGGATTGCCAATCTCTTCGACACCCAGATCGCGGCCCGCTTTCTCGACTATGAGCGAAATAGCCTGAATTGGATGCTCGAAAGCTTGCTCAACGTCGATACGGGAGGCCAATATCAGCGCTACGACTGGACGACGCGACCGCTGCCGCAGAAGGTGCTGCAATATGCGATGGACGATGTGCGCCATTTGCTGGCGTTGCGCGATCGATTTCGTCGAGAGCTAAAAAAAGAGCAATGGTTCGACGCATTTTGTCAGCAATGTGAGTTCGTGGCTCGAAGTGTGGAGTATGAAGCCAGCGATTTCGACCCCGATCGGTGGCGAAAGATAAAGGGAAGTAAAAAGCTCGACGGTCGCGGCCGTGCGGCCCTAAAAGCCCTTTATCTGTGGCGCCACAAGCTGTGCACCGAGCTCAACCGATCGGCGGTGACGGTCTTTCCAAACGGGGTGCTAAAACGGCTGGCGCGGGTGCGGCCGACGACGGCCGAGGGCGTTCGAAAGATAAAGGGACTGCCAGCCCCACTGGCGCGGGAGTATTCAGCGGCCATTGCCGAGGCAGTGCAGGAGTCGCTGAGCGCGGAAATTCCACCGAAAGAGCCTCCGCGCCGTGCCTATCAGCCGGTGCCTCCGGAGCAGAAGCAGCGCTACAACGCGCTTCGCTCATGGCGAAATAAGATGGCCGATAAGCTGGCCATTCCCTCAGAATTTATCGCCACCAACGCCACTCTCACTCAAGTGGCCGAAGAGCCGCCATCGACGGTCGCCGATCTGGAGCGATTTTCGGCGATATTGCCGTGGCATCGGCAACAATTGGGCGAGGCGATTTTGGAGATCGTTGCACGCGATTGACCGACCGCCACCGACTTCGATGTCTCTCCCGCGAGCAGATAACCCGCCCGCTGCCCCGGATAGACCGAGCTGAGCCCGGTTTTGCGCCCGCCTGGGCTGTGACGGGCGAGTCTGAGCAGGCAATCGGGTCTTAAGATTGTCTTTCGGCGCTCATGCTGCGGAGCTACAACGCGATCTTTGAGGCTTGTCAATTTTCCGTTCGGGAGCCGATGTGGTAGCCATTAGGTCTGACGGACTCTCGAGAGTAAGAAAGATATGAAATTTGAATCTGCTCGATCTGTATTTCGCATTATCACCGTCCTTATCGTCACTGGCGGCCTGATATTTGCCATGGGCTGTGACGGTCTCTTCGCCGACCTCGACGACGTACCAGAGATCGGCGAGCCAGATGCTGGCGAGCCAGACGCCGAATCGCTGGACGCCGCAGATCCAGACGTCGATGAGCCAGATACGGGCGAACCAGACGTCGATGAGCCAGACACGGGCGAACCAGACGCCGATGAGCCAGACACGGGCGAACCCGACGCCGCAGATCCAGATGCCACAGAACCAGACGCTACGAATGCCTGTGGCGGTACGATGGACCTGGAGGGTGAACCGGGTGAACCATGCGGGGACCCTTGTGGGGAGTGGACGTGTAATAGCGACGGCGACGTTGAATGCCTCGGCGGCACGGATCTGATGAGCGACCCGGAGAATTGTGGCCAATGCGGGACGACATGCTCCGAAAGCGAGATTTGCTACGAGGCCTTGTGTCAGGACGAATTCCATCCGATTACAGCGATACCGACCTGCGACGATAGCCCGCCGCCGTTGCGCTGCGGCCAAAATGCCGAAGACGTGTCATGGGCGCCGGCCTCCCGGATTACTGAGCTAGTCCTGGCCGATAGTGAAGACGAAGACTTGGAAGCCCACAATGGCCTCGCGACCGTGTTAGAATCTTTCGAAGACAGTGAGTTGTTAAACGACACTTTGTCGGATCAGATCGTGGGTGGTCAACTGATCTATGTCCTGGAGCACGACGGAATCACTGACCTGGAAAATAGTGATAGCTATACGATGAACTTTTTCGAGGGACTCAATGCTACGGAGGACGTCGAGATCGATCCCGACAGCATCGACGAGGGGGGCCATCCCCTCGGATTATTTCCGGAGGCCGTAGTTGAGGACGGGGTGTTGAGCGCTGACTCCGGTCAGGTCCATCTCGATCTTGCCCTTTTCACCGGTGGATCTGCCGATGAGGTGAGAACCCTTCCCATATACAACGCCGAGATCGAGGCTGATATCGATGAGGAGGCAAGTGAACTGTCCGGCGATGGGGGTGTGAAGATCACTAATGGAGTACTGATCGGTGTGATCACGCTCGCCGATATTATTGACGATATTAACTCACAGGCAGCTAACTGCGACTGCATGGAGAACCCGCAGTCAATGCTCACCTACGACGAGACCGACCCGACGGGTGTGAGTTGCACGCTTGATCCTGATTTGGGGTACGACGAAGCCTGTGAAGGGGGGGGGCAAATCTGCGAATACCTTGAAGATAACTGCGCTAGTTTCCCTATTTTTGGTACACTTGGCGATATTGACACAATTGGTGATGAGAAGCCGGACGCGATCAGCGTCGCCTTCCGTTTTTCTGCCTCGGGGATCGTGATCAGCGGTGTCTCCGAAGACAACTAGAGAGCTGATCACGTAAGCGATCTGAGCGAGGACGAGATGATTTTTGCGAGGTTGAAGCGGGTAAACGCAGGCGATGCCACCGGCATCGTCGAGGATTAATCGCAATGAGATCGAAAAAATCAGCTGTCATTCGCGACATCAGTTTTACGTGTTCAGATCTCTAGCCCGGATTATTCATGACACGTCTACTGCGGCTCATCAGCCCCAAAATCGCTTCATTTCACTCCTCGACGATGCGCTGCATCGCCTGTGGGGCTCAATTTTGCGCTTTTGACGCTGATTTCA